>DASRWD010000168.1:0-27846 GCA_035654755.1 Trueperaceae bacterium | reverse complement strand
GGCGATCAGGTCGACCGCCTCCACGAGAAGCGTGTTCTGGGCGGTATCCACGACGTCTGTCGAGGTGAGCCCGTAGTGGACGAAGCGGGCCGGCTCCCCCACACGCTCCGTCAGCGCCCTCGTGAACGCGACGATGTCGTGTCGGGTCTGCTCCTCGATGGCGGCTACACGCTGGGCGAAGTCCTCATCCAGTTGTGAGCCTCGTAGCGCGTCCCGGATCGCCGCAGAAGTCCCGGCCGGCACGTCGCCCAGGTCCTCGAACGCCTCGAGCGCGGCCAGCTCCACGCGCAGCCAGGTCCGGTACCTGTTCGCCTCCGACCACAGCTCCTTCATCTCGGGCGTCGAGTAGCGGTCGATCATCGCCGGAAGCTACCACTCGATAGGCGGCCAACCGCTGCGACGGACAGCGGCCTAGGTAACCGCCACCTGGGGTTCGTGCCGCTGTGGACGCGGATGTTACACTTCCCTGTCAGGCCGAGCGCGGCCTGCTGTCGTGTCGGGCCCAAGTCCCGGACGGGGTGCGCGCAGGCCAGGAGGCCGATAAGTGAACGAAGGCGAAGTCGTCCCGGTTCAGATCACGGACGAGATCAAGTCGAGCTTCATCAACTACGCGATGTCGGTCATCGTGGACCGGGCGCTGCCCGACGTCCGTGACGGCCTCAAGCCAGTACAGCGGCGCATCCTCCACGCGATGAACCAGATGGGGCTCGCCTCCAACCGCAAGCACTCGAAGAGCGCCGGCGTCGTCGGCGAGGTGATCGGCAAGTACCACCCACACGGCGACCAGGCCATCTACGACGCCATGGTCCGCCTGGCGCAGCCGTGGAACCTGCGCTACCCGCTGGTGGACGGTCAGGGCAACTTCGGTTCCGTCGACGGCGACCCCGCCGCCGCCTACCGGTACACGGAGGCGCGGCTCACGGCCGCCGCCGAAACGTTGCTGGCCGACATCGACAAGGAGACCGTCGACTTCCTCGAGAACTTCGACGGCACGCAGTCGGAACCCACCGTCCTACCCTCAGCGATCCCCAACCTCGTCGTGAACGGCGCCGCCGGCATCGCGGTGGGCATGGCTACCAACCTCGCTCCGCACAACCTGGGCGAGGTCGTCGATGCCCTCGTCGCCCTCATCGACGACCCCGAGGCCGACGACGAGGTGGTCATGCAGAACATCAAGGGCCCCGACTTCCCGACCGGGGGCCTGATCAGCCGCGACGGCATCAGACAGGCGCTGGAGACCGGGCGCGGCTCCATACGGGTACGTGGCCGGGCACACTTCGACGAGCGCAACGGGCGCACCCAGATCGTCGTCACGGAGATCCCGTACCAGGTCAACAAGACCTCGCTCATACAGACGGTCGCGCAGCTCGTGCGCGCGAAGAAGATCGAGGAGATCTCGACGCTCAGGGACGAGTCGGACAGGCAGGGCATGCGCATCGTGTTCGAGCTCAAGCGCGGCTCTCGCCCTCAGTCGGTGCTCAACCGTCTTTACAAGTTCACCCAGCTCCAGACCACGTTCGCGGTGAACAACGTCGTCATCGTGGACAGGGCGCCGCGCCTGCTGAACATGCGCGCCATGCTGACCAACTACCTGGGCCACCGCGCGCACGTCGTACGCCGCCGCACCGAGTACGAGCTCCGCAAGGCCCGGGAGCGTGCGCACGTCCTCGAGGGCTACCTCATTGCGCTGGACAACCTGGACGCCGTCATCGCACTCATCCGCTCGTCCAAGGACGGTCCGGATGCGCGTGACGGCCTCATGCGCGAGTTCGGCATGTCCGAGATACAGGCCCAGGCCGTCCTCGACATGCGCCTGCAGCGCCTCACCGGCCTCGAGCGCGAGAAGATCAACGAGGAGTACCGCGAGCTTCAGGAGCAGATCGCCCGCCTCTCGCTCATCCTCGCGGATGAGGTCGAGCTGTGGCAGGTCATCAAGGGCGAGCTCCTCGACGTAAAGAAGCGCTTCGGTGACCCCAGGCGCACCCAGATCGTGGACCTGAACGACGGCTTCGACGAGGACGACCTGGTACCCGAGGAGAAGATGGTCGTCACGCTCACCCGCGAGGGCTACATCAAGCGCACGCCCATGACCTCCTACCGCAGCCAGGGTCGCGGAGGCCGCGGCGTCGCCAGCCAGCGCACGAAGGACGACGACGTCAACACCATGCTGCTGGTGGGCAGCTCGCACGACTTCCTGTTGTTCTTCACGAACCGGGGGCGCGTCTACCGCGAGAAGATCTACGAGCTTCCCGAGTTCGACCGCAACGCCCGCGGCGGGCACATACGCAACGTCCTGCCGCAGACGGTTGACGACGAGTCCGTACAGACCATCCTGGCGGTCAAGGGCTTCGACACCGAGGGCTACTTCGTCTTCGCTACCCGCGCCGGCCTCATCAAGCGCACCGCCATCCGCGAGTACGGCAACATCAACAACGCCGGCCTGGTGGCGATCAACCTGGTCGACGGCGACGAGCTCGTGGCCGTGCGCGTCACGGACGGCACCGCGGACATCGTGCTGGGCACCAGGCACGGCCAGGCGATCCGCTTCGACGAGCAGGGCGCCCGCGAGATCGGCCGGGCGACGCAGGGCGTCATCGGGATCCGGTTGCGCAAGGGCGACGAGGTCGTCTCCCTTGCCGTGGTGCCGGAGTCCGAGAAGGGCACGGCCGAGCTGCTCTCGGTCACCGAGACCGGCCTCGGCAAGCGCACGCCGCTACAGGAGTTCCCGCTCCAGGGCCGTGGTGGCCAGGGCGTCATCGGCCACAAGCTGACGGACCGCACCGGCATGATGGTCAGCATGAGCAAGGTCCTCGGCCGCGAGGAGCTCTTCGTTCTGGCCGAGGGCGGCCAGCTCATCCGTACCGGAGTGGACCAGGTCAGTACTTACGGCCGCAGCTCCCAGGGTGTGACGATCAAGCGCATGGACGACGGTGACCGCGTGGTCGCCGCGATGGTGCTGCCGAGCGACGCCGACCTGGCCGAGGAGGAGTGATGTCCGGGGCCGCCAGCCAGCCCATCTGGCTCGACTGCGACCCCGGCCACGACGACGCCTTCGCCATCATGACCGCGTTGCACCGGGCCGACCTCGTGGGCGTGTCGGTGGTGAGCGGCAACGCACCGGTTCACCTGTGCGAGCGCAACGCCCTTGCGACGTTGCAGTTGGCTGGGGCCCACGACGTGCCCGTTCACCGTGGCGCGGACGGGCCACTGGTGCGCGAAGCTCGCTACGCCCCCCACATCCACGGCGAGTCGGGCCTCGACGGTCCGGAGTTGCCAGACGTCACGCTCGAGCCGCGGCCCCAGAACGCGGTCGACGCCATCCTGGACGCCTCGCAGCGCGTGCCCGACCTGTGGCTGGTGGCCGTCGGGCCGCTGACCAACGTGGCGCTGGCGCTGAGACACGACCCTGGGCTGGCGGAGCGCCTCGCCGGCATCAGCATCATGGGCGGGAACTGGGGCCCAGGCAACGTGTCGCCCGTCGCCGAGTTCAACATCTGGGCGGATCCGGACGCCGCGGCCGAGGTGTTCCGCTCCGGCGCGAACCTCGTCCTCGCCGGCCTGGACCTGACGCACCAGTTCATGATCGACGACGCGCGGCGTGGCGCCGTCAGGGCACTAGGCACTCGACTCGCCACGTTCGGCGCCGACCTGCTGGACTTCTTCTCGCACGCGTATGCCCGCACGTTCGGTGTCCCGGCCGAGGGGCCGCTTCACGATCCCTGCGCTGTGCTGGCCGTAACCGACCCGCAACTGTTCACGACCTCCCGCAGGCACGTAGAGGTGGAGACCGCCTCGGAGCTGACCCGCGGCATGACGGTCGTCGACCGGCGGGCGGGCCATGCCAGGGCCGAGCCGAACGTCACGGTCCTCGAGACCATCGACGACGAGGCGGCGTTCGATCTGCTGCTGGGGGCGCTCGAAGGTACTGCCAGCACCATGGAGGCGACGGCGTGATCGAGTTCAGCCACGTCACCAAGACCTACCCGCGCACCCATACACACGCCCTGAAGGACGTCCACTTCCACATCAAGCGCGGCGAGTTCGTGTACGTGACCGGCCACTCTGGGGCTGGCAAGTCTACGCTCCTCTCGCTCATGCTCAGGCGCATCCTGCCTACGGAGGGCACAGTCCTCATCGGCGGTAACGACATCACCCACATGCGCGATGGCAAGCTACCGCTCATGCGCAGGCAGATCGGCATGGTCTTCCAGGACCACCGCCTGCTACAGCACCTGACGGCCTTCGAGAACCTCACCTTCGTGCTGCGGGCCACGGCCACGCGCGGCAACCACGAGCAGAAGGCGCTACAGGCCCTGAGGAACGTCGGTCTGGCTCACAAGCGCAAGGCCTACCCGATAGAGCTGAGCCTGGGCGAGCAGCAACGTGTCGCCATCGCCAGGGCCATGGTCACGGACCCACCCTTGCTCCTCGCAGACGAGCCAACCGGGAACCTCGACCCGGACACGGCCATGGAGATCCTGGAGCTGCTCAACGACATCAACCTGCGAGGCACCACCGTGCTCGTCGCCACGCACGCCCGCGACCTCGTCGACCGCTTCAAGCGGCGCACCCTGGTGCTGCGCAACGGTGAGCTGGTGCGGGACGACATCGGCGGCGGCTACTCGCTCTGAGGGTCGGCCACGCTGGCGCTCCTACACCTTACACGCCGACCGCCCGCCCCTTCAGCTGGCCAAGCGGCGCGCCAGCGCGTTCGCTCGCCGCCACTCATCGTCATCGTCGCGACGCTCGGCCGCGTAGCGCGCGAACGTCCAAGCCCTCACCCGTTCCTCTTCCAATCCCAATAGCGCCGACCAGTGCCGGACGAACCCCAGCGGGTCCGCCTCGAGCCGCTCTCGCGCGTCGAAGAGATGCTGAGTCGCGTCGTAGGCGCGATCGCCCACGAACGGCTTCGGGTCGATGAGCAGCCAGGGCGCGCGACTCGCTGCCAGCACGTTGCCGGCGTGGGCGTCTGTGGCCAGCAGGACGTCGTCCTCGGACGGACGGGCCAGTTCCCGCCAGACGTCCAGCCCCTCCCTCACGATGGCAGGGTCGGGCCACCTGTCCGCGTCGCGCTCCGACTCCTCGCTCCAGTAGGCGATCATCTGCTCCAGGTGCCTGAAGCCCATCTCCGGCTTGTCAGGTAGCCACAGCCGGCGCAACAAGCCGGCCAGGACGTGGTCCCGCTCCTCGTCCTGCAGCGTCTTCAGGTCGTGGCCGGGTAGACAGCGCTCCAGCAACAACGCCCCGCGCTCCGTGTCCACCTCTAGGAGCCTGACGGTGGGGTCGCCGTCCCAGAACCTCAGGCCAGCGGCCTCATCCAGGCCCTCCATGTGAGGGAACGGCAGCTTGAGGACCGCAGGTGTGCCGTCCCGCCGTTCGGCCGGCAGCACGACCGCCGTGTGGCCGGCGTGATCGAACGCCGGGCCGATTGACAACGCCCATCGCCTCGCCAGCTCGTCCACCAGCGAGGGCAGACCGGCGAGCCAGTCACGGCCTTCCCTTCCCTGCTCGGCGAGCCGCCTGACGCGTTCCGGCACCGAAGGCCCCGTGGTCACGGCAGGACACGCAGGCTGCAGGTCTGCCGCACGAAGCAGACGCTGCCCCCACGGCCCGTGGTCACCGCTTCAACGACCGCTCGTTGCCGCGCTTGAAGTTGCCCGTGACCCGCTGCAACGAGTGCTGCTGGGCGTCGAACGACGCGCCCTCCAGCTCCGAGCGCAGCCGTGCGGCGCGGTCACCACCGAGCGTCATCACGCAGCGCCCCTCCCAGAAGATCCGCACCCTACCGTCCTTGCTGAACCTGGCTGTGAAGACCTCCTGGCCCATGTCAAGACAGGCTAACCGCATCCCCTCCCACTCACCCCTACTGTGCCAGCCGAGGAGGTGAGCCTTGAAGTCGCGGAGTAAGGCGTTGGTTGTCATGGCCCTGGTCGGGGCGCTCCTGCTCGCCGCTTGCGGGGGTAACCAGCCTCCGGCCACCTGGGACGCGGCGGTGTGGGACGAAGCGGTGTGGCAGTGAAGGGACGGAAAGGACTCGCGATGAGGATAGCTTTCAGGTACTGGTGGGTAGCTGCGGCGCTGGCGTCGGCGACAGGACCGGTGAGCGCCATGGACCTCAACGTCTTCGTGCCGGGAGACACCATCAAGGCGGCCGAGGTGAACGAGAACTTCGCGAACCTCGTCGACGCTATCGAGGGAGAGAGGACGCTCGCCTTCCCGGCACCGGCCCTCGGTTCGAACCCGGACAGCCCGGTGATCACGGCCTTCGCCACGGGACTGAGATGGCAGCCCGACTTCAGCGAGGGCGCCAACCTCCTTATCCCCAAGCCCACGGACTGGGACGGCACCACGGACGTGGTGCTCGAGGTCTACTTCTTCCCGTTGTCGGGGGCTGCCGGTGCGGTCGACTTCTTCATCCGCCCGCGGGCGTTCGACATCGGCGACATCATCTCCGACGCCTCGTCCCAGAGTGAGACTCCTGTGCCGGCGTCTGGCTTCCTCGTTCTGGCCAAACAGTCGTTCACCATCGAGGCCAGCAGGCTGTCCGGTGGGGAGCTCTGGCACATCACGATCCAACGTGGCGGCGGGGGCGAGACCTATCCTGACGACGTCGTGGTGGTCTCCGTCGCGCACAAGTACAACGTCAGCTACTAGTCACAGCTGCATGAGGCTGTAGTCGAGGCGGTCGTCGGCGAGGATCAGCTCGAGGAACTGGAGCTTGCCGAGCGCGTCGATCATCGCGAAGCAGTGGTCGCGGTCGATGTAGACGCCTTCCTTCATCACGGTGTGCCCGTAGACGCCGAAGCGGTGGCCAGCGAGCTTGACCAGCTCGGGCTTCTTGTACCACCAGGCCTTCGTATCAGGGTCGTGATAGAAGAAGTCGTCGAAGATCTGCATGCCGGGAAGCGGCCCGGCGTGAGCGAACTGCACGCCGTGGAAGAAGCGCTCGCGCGGCATCTCCCTGAACCACGCCGCAAGGTCCTCCGGCATGGCCACGCCTCCCTGGGACTCGTCGAACTCGACGTGCTTGAGGCCGCCCCTGGTGGACAGCTCGTACCGGTGGTCCAACGCGCTTTCGTCGTGGTTGCCGAGGATGATGGTCACGTTGCCCTCGGCCGCGTCCACGTAGCGCTTGAACCGGTAGAGCTCGCGTATCTGCGCCTTGGCCGCACGCCTCAGGTGGTCGGGGTTGGAAGGGTCGTACGGCTCCTCGCCGACGGCGTTCGCGTACGCCCGCTCGTCCTTGTAGTGCACCAGGTCGCCGACACACACGATCTGGTAGCGACCCTCGATGACCGGCGCGGTGGGCTCGAGGCTGTTGGTGCACGCCGCTGCGGCCTTCAGCACCCTCCAAAGCTCCGGCCATTGACCGTGAACGTCACCGACCGCGATGACCTTGATCATCGCGGGTAGTCCCGTGTCACGAGGGGACCGTCACCTTGTGCATGAGGAGCGCACGGAGGCGTCCGTAAAGCTCACGCGACTCCTCGACGTCACGGCCGTACCCGCCGTACTCCACGACGAGCTTGGCCGCTGCCGCCCCCAGACCTTCAGCCTTGAGGCGCTCTACCAGCCGGTCTATGACCTGGCGGGCTTCCGGTCTCTCCTCCGCAGGAGCCGCCGCTGACGGCGCGGCCCGGCTCTGGACGTCTTGCTCTTGGGCGGCCGTGACTGAGCCCGCCGGTTCATCCGAACGTTCCACGGCCACTTGCTCGAGGACGTCAAGCAGGACCTCGCCGGTCTCTGGCTCGTGGTCGACCCACGTGTCCCCCGAGTCGAGCCGCATGCCGAACTGAGCCGCGGCTGCAGCCAACGCCCCGTCCGCGATGGCAGATGCAGACCCGAGAGCAGAGCCCGTGACGGTGCCCGCCGGCAGCTCGTAGACGCCGGACCTGGTGACGCCCTCGACGCTAAGGTTGCATACGAGGGCCCTGTCGCCCAGCGGAAGTAGCTGACACGACCAGCCATCCGGCGCGACGACCTCGTCCAATCGCGCCCGGATCGCGTCCGCGGCGGGGACCGCGGCCACCCTCGCCGATGTGCGGTCGGGCGAGAGCTCGCGTAGCACCCATGTGCTGGGCGAGAGAGGGAACGCAGCCGCTAAACGGGCCCAGGAGGGGCGCAGCATCGTGGCCATGTTATCAGCGTCCCCAGCGCGTCCTACGAGGCATTGTCCACGCTGTGCGGGACCCGTTTGGGGGTGCTGTAAGGTGGTTGCATGCACCGAACCGGAGCAGCTCGACGCCGCGCGGCATCTCCCGTAGGAGCCGTAGGGCTCCACCGACGGCTCGTCCTCGCCGCGTTGCTCACCATCGTGGGCCAGGTAATCGCTGCCCCGTTCACCCTCGTCCGGGCCCAGCAGGCGCCGATGGTCCAGTTGAGCGCCTTCAGGTACGAGGTGGGAGACACCCTCAGCTTGCGCGCTTCGGGGCTCGAGCCCGGCGGCCAGTACGTAGTCAGCCTGCGGGGTCCCGACGGCTCCGTCACGGAGCAGGAACTGACCAGCGGCTCCACGGGGAACCTCGTCGCCCAGGCCGTCCTCGACGCGCCCGGAACGTGGACGGTGGGGCTGACCGGTGCGAACGTTTCGGCCCGGCTGAACGTCCAGGTCGCGGGACCTCCGGACGCGGGCGGACAAGCCGATCCCGGAGAGGACGCTCAGCCGAACGCTCCTGCGGAGGAAGAGGCGGAAGGACCCCCTGCGCCAGGAGACGAGGACAGCTCGGACTTGCTCCCTGCGCCTGGCTCGGAGGACGCGCCGCCGGCAGACGACGACGATGTTCAGGGTCCAGCTGGCCCCGGCGAGGCGCCGGGCGCTGAGCAGGACGACGGGGCCGGCGCCAACGGCCTGCCCGGCTCGCTTCCCGTGCCGCCCACGCAAGCGCGGCAGATCCAGGTGTCGCTGGACCGGGGAGACGTCGTGGGTCGCCGGAACGACGTCGAGGCGTGGCGTCTGACGTTCCCGTCGGGCAGCGGCCAGACAGCCGGACTGTTGGAAGGCGAAGACTTCGTTCTAGTGGGCCACGGGAACCACCTGCTGCAGGTAGACAGGCTCACCGGCATGGTTCGCTCGAGGGACAGGCTGCCGGCCCAGATCGTGGCCATCGGCGAGGACGGTCGGGGCCTGGTGGTCAGCGTGAGCTACGCCTCTGGCGACACGGTGGAGCTGACCTGGCCACCCGAGGCACCCATGGCGTTCGATCCGGACGCTCGGATCTACGGTTGGTTACGGGCCGAGGCGGACGTAGCGGAGCCAGCCGGCCGGCTCGCGCAGGACCCCACCAACCCGTGGCTGTACCTCGCCACGGCCAGGGAGCGCCCCGACCAGGCCGAGACGCTGATACGCGGTGCGCTGGCCCAGGCCCGCACGTTCTACGAGTACGCCCAGCTTGCCGGCGCGATCGTGGAGCGCCAGCCCGGGCAAGAGGAGCTGGCGGCGCAGGCGATGTACGAGGCGCTGGATGACTTCGTAGGGCGCGGGTACCGAGGCAAGCTGCTTCTCGACCCTCAGCTCACGAGCGCGTACGGCTTCCCGCACGACCGGCTGGAACGGGCGTTGGACATCAACGACATGGAGGCGGCCGACTTCTGGGCGCCCTGGGTCTACCGGCTGGGCTCCGGAGGCACGGAACCGAACCGGCTCCTGAACGCCTACGCCGCCGCGTTGAACGCACAGGGCGATGAGGCAGCGGCAGCGGACTGGCGGGCGCGGGCTGCTGTGGACGGTGGCAGCGACGCGCAGACGACGGTGGAGCGGGCGGCAGTGGCTGTCGGTTCCACGGGCTGGTACGGCGTCGTCGCGCTGCTGGTCGCGATCGTGGCTCTGCACCTCACCTTGGCAGCCAAGTACTGGCGCGCCCAGAGCCTGGTCATGCGGCAGCGCCGGGAGTCCGGTCGCACCAACGGCCGCCTGGCCCGCGCGTTCGGCCTGAGGTACGCCACGTTCACCGAGAAGCTCGTGATCCTTCTGCTGTTCGCGGCCATGGTTGCCGTCGCAGCGCTGGCGGGCTGGGCGAGCTCTAGTAGCGTGCGTCCGGCCGGCCTCGGCTCTGGCTCGTTGGCCACGCCCACGAGCAGGGCGCTGCTGGCCGAGGCGGCGGAGGGTCCGGACCGCGCGTTCGCTCTCGCGTACGCGGCGCAGACGGCCGGCGACCTCGAGTCCGCCTCCAGTCTCTACCGCGACCTGTCGGCCGACGCAGATGCCATGAACAACCTCGGCGTGTTGCGGCAGGACCCGGAGCTGTTCAGGTTGGCGCTCGAGCTGCAACCCGGCCACGCGGAGGCGGCGTTCAACCTGGATCAGGCGCCGAACCCGTCGCGGCTCATGCAGACGTACAGGCCACAGGAGCCACTGCTCGCGGTCCCCGACGAGGGCCGCTTGACACGGGCCTTCAGCGGAGGTCCCTGGGCCTCCCTGGGCGCGGCGTTCACGAACCCGTTCGTCGCGCTGCGCGACCTGGACATCCAGCCGGCATGGCTGTGGACGATCGTGGTGGTGCTGTTCCTCGCCTGGGTCGCCTGGACCGTGCTCTCGCTGTTCGTGCCCAGGCCCGGCGCTGCGAGGAACGCACCGAGGACCTTCCTCTACCACCTGCTCGCACTCCTGTTGCCCGGGAGCGGGTTGGCCGACGAGCTGTGGGGCGTGCTGCTGCTCGTGCCGTGGGCGATCTTCGGGATCGACCTGATTCTCCACCTCGTCCCGCTAGGCGTTCCCCCGGCCATCGCGTTCAACACCGACGTGATCGCACTCGTCCTGATCTACGCCATCAACACGATCGCCTTCGTCGTGGAGTTCTCTTCGTACCGGCGGCGGATGCGCGACCTGCGCGCCGATCACCCCGAGCTGGCAACGGCCTACGGCATCCGGCCCTGAACAGGGCCAACCCGGAGCCGGCGACACGCAACGATCGTGGCTCCGGCTACTTGCTCGTACTTCTGGCAGCGGTCCTCTGGGCCCTCCTTGGCGTCTTCTCCCACAGGCTTCTGGCCGCCGGCGTGCCGGCCATAGAGATAGCCTTCTGGCGGGCGGCGCTGGCGGCTCCCCTGTTCATCGCGCATGCGGCGGCCAGGCGCTCCTTGAGGGTAGCCACGCGCGACCTGCCCGCGTTCGTCGGCTTCGCGCTGGTGGGCGTGACGCTCTTCTACGCCAGCCTCAACATCGCCATAGATGCCGGCGGCGTCAGCCTCGCGTTCGTGCTCCTCTACACCGCACCGGCGTTCGTGGCCGTGCTCGCGGCCTCGTTGCTCGGCGAGCGCCTCACCCGCGCCAAGGCGCTGCTGGTGACCGTCTCCATCGTGGGCGTGGCCCTCGTGAGCACGGCAGGCGGTGTGGGAGTCACGCCCACGCCAGCCGCCGTCGCATGGGGTCTCACAGCCGGGCTCTCGTACGCGAGCTACTACCTGTTCGGGAAGTGGGCGCTGAGGCGCTACCGACCGGTCACGATCTTCGCCGTCGTCATGCCCGTGGGAGCGCTGGGCCTGCTGCCGCTGGTCGGCTTCGAGGTCATACGAATGTCGAGCTCCAGCGTCTGGTTGGACGTCGGCTTGATGGGTGTGCTCTCCACCTACCTCGCCTACTACGTCTACTACTCGGGGCTGCGCACGGTAGAGGCGACCAGGGCCGTGCTCGTCGCCACGGTGGAGCCGCTTCTGGCTGCGGCGTTGGCGGCCCTCCTGTTCGGCGAGCGTCTGGGTCCGTCCGGCATCGTGGGTGGGGTGCTGGTGCTGCTCGCGGCCACTCTCGCCTCTACTCGCCGCGCAGCGCGCTCGACCGGAGTAGTGGTGAGCTGAGCCTCTTGTAGCGCCGAGACCGCAGATGCTACTGTTGTATTCTTATCCAGTCCGAGTGCATAAAACTCGGCTGGCCAAGGGGATCCAACAGGCATGGTCAAACAGGCTTCGAAGCAGGTCAACAAGGTGGTCCTCGCGTACTCCGGCGGTCTGGACACGTCGGTCATCCTCCACTGGCTGAAGGCACGGTACGGCGCCGAGGTCGTCGCGTTCACCGCGGACATCGGCCAGGGCGACGAGGTCGAGGAGGCGAGGGTCAAGGCGCTCGCCACGGGCGCCAGCGCCGCTTACGCAGACGACCTACGCGAGGAGTTCGTAAGCGACTACGTCTTCCCCGTCCTGCGCTCCGGCGCCACGTACGAGGGTTACTACCTGCTCGGCACTTCGTTCGCGCGGCCGCTCATCGCCAAGCGGATGGTAGAGATCGCGGAGGCGGAAGGTGCGGACGCCGTGGCGCACGGCGCCACCGGCAAGGGCAACGATCAGGTGCGCTTCGAACTGTCCGCCTACGCCCTCAAGCCCGACATCAAGATCATCGCACCGTGGCGCGAATGGGACCTGCGGGGTCGCGAGGACTGCATCGCCTATGCGCGCGAGCACGGCATTCACGTGCCGGTAACCAAGGAGAAGCCGTACTCGATGGACGCGAACTCGTACCACGTCAGTTACGAGGGCGGCGTGCTCGAAGACCCGTGGGCCTCGCCGCCCAGGGGCATGTGGCGGATGACCGTGGACCCGGAAGACGCTCCGGACCAGGCCCAGGACGTCGTCGTGGCCTTCGAGAACGGCACACCGGTCGCGATAGACGGCGAGCGGCTCTCCCCGTACGAGCTCCTCAGCAAGGCGAACCGGATCGCCGGCCGCCATGGCGTCGGCCGCGTCGACATCGTCGAGAACCGGTTCGTCGGCATGAAGTCCCGCGGCTGTTACGAGACGCCGGGCGGCACGCTCCTCTTCCACGCCCACAAGGCCGTCGAGTCGCTGGCTCTGGATAGACAGGTCCTTCAGCTCCGGGACGAGCTGGTGCCCAAGTACGCGGCCACCGTGTACAACGGCTTCTGGTTCTCCCCCGAGCGCGAGGCGTTGCAGCGCCTCATGGACGACCTCCAGCGGCCTGTCACAGGCGAGGCCCGACTGCGCCTCTACAAGGGCTCTGCCACCGTCACCGGCCGGCGCTCGCCCAACAGCCTCTACCGCCAGGACGTCGTCACCTTCGAGGAGGACGACGTCTACGACCAGGCAGACGCCGACGGCTTCATCAAGCTGAACGCCCTGCGCCTGCGCATACGCACGCAGTTGGCGCAGGACGGGCAGGGCCCCTCGCCCGAGGTGGGCGCCGGCAAGCAGACCCCGGAACCCGAAGAGGTGGCCTGACGTGGCGACCGCCGCGCTGTGGCCGCGGGACGTGGGCGCCCAGCGCCCGGCGGTCCGGTTGCGGGTGGCCGGCCCCGCCGACGCTTCACGGCTGGCCGAGATGTACGAGGTGTCGGGGTCGGCGGTCTCGATCGAGGAGATGGAAGACTGGCTCGACAAGGGCGGGGCACTGCTCGTTGAGCGCGAGCAAGGGCCGGTGCTTGCGGCGGTGCGGTGGCGCCCACACCAGGGCGGTTGGACGGTCGAAAGAGTCACCACCAGGCCAGACGAACGGGGGAACGGCTACGGCCGGTGGCTGATGACCAAGCTCGAGGCGCTGGCGATCCGCGGCAACGTGGCCAGCCTCGACCTGCTGCTCGAAGAGCCCGACCTCCTTCAGTACTACGGGCGCATGGGGTACAGGTCCGGCGGCGAGTCGCCGCTTAGTTTGACCAAGCGTGTAGGAGGCGTGTGGCAGCGGCAGGTCCGGCCGTGACGTCTTCCCCCACGGACCCGGACGCGAAGCAAGGGAGCGCCAAGCCGGGTCAGGGATCGATGTGGGGTGGCCGGTTCGCCGAGCCCATGGATGACCTGGTCACACGCGTCAACGCCTCGATAGGCGTGGACTCTGCCATGGCGGAGGAGGACCTGCGGGGCTCGGTCGCCCACGCGCGCATGCTCACCGAGCAGGGCGTGCTCTCTGCGGAAGAGGGCGCCGCCATCCAGGCCGGGCTCGAGGAACTGCTGAGCGACCTCACGAGTGGTCGCCTGAAGTTCACCGACGAGCACGAAGACGTCCATATGAACTTAGAGAGCCTGCTCACCCAGCGCATCGGGCCCGTAGGCGGGAAGCTGCACACCGCGCGCAGCCGCAACGATCAGGTGGCGACCGACATGCGCCTGCACGTCAGGGCCCGTGCCGGAACGATCGTCGACCTCCTCGGTGAGTTGCGCGGCGTGCTCGTAGGCCTGGCAGAGGCGAACCTGGGCGTCATCATGCCCGGCTACACCCACCTGCAGGTAGCTCAGCCGGTGCTGCTCTCACACCACCTGCTCGCATACCAGGAGATGCTGCGCCGCGATCAGGGCCGGCTAGGCGACGCCCTGGAACGCATGGACGAGTCACCCCTCGGCGCCGGTGCGCTCGCCGGGACGACGTTCCCCATCGACCGTCACCGCACCGCGGAGCTGCTGGGGTTCGCCCGGGTAGCGGCCAACTCGCTGGACGCCGTCTCGGACCGCGATTTCGTCATCGAGGTCATCTCGGCCCTCGCGATCGTGATGATGCATCTGTCGCGTCTGAGCGAGGAGCTGATCCTCTGGTCGTCCCAGGAGTTCGGTTTCGTCACCCTGCCGGACGCCTATACGACTGGCAGCTCGATGATGCCGCAGAAGAAGAACCCGGATGTGTGCGAGCTGGTGCGTGGCAAGACCGGCCGCGTGTACGGCGCGCTCATGGGCATACTCACCGTCATGAAGGGTCTCCCGCTGGCCTACAACAAGGACATGCAGGAGGACAAGCAGGGGCTTTTCGACGCGCTCGACACGGCGGAGGACTCCCTGCGTCTCTACGTGGGGATGCTGCCGCGGGCACGGTTCAAGGCGCAGCGCATGCGCGCGGCCGCCGAGGCCGGCTTCTCCAACGCCACCGACCTCGCCGACTACCTCGTGCGCAAGGGTGTCCCGTTCAGGGAGGCCCACCACGTCGTGGGCCGGCTGGTCTCCATGGCTCTGGAAGAGGGCCTGGGACTCGCGGACCTGCCGCTCGAACGCCTTCAAGCCGTCGAGGGCCGCATCACGCAGGACGTGTACGAGGCGCTTGGGTTGGAAGCGGTCGTCGACGCACGCGCCAGTCACGGCGGCACGGCGACGCTGCGCGTGAAGGATGCCATAGAGGCTGCCAAGGAGGACCTGAACCGTGGCGCTTGAGACCCTGACGCCGCCACCCAAGGGTGTGACCATATCCGTACGGCCCGCCCGCGCCGAGGACGTGCCGCTGATCTTCGAGAACATCGGCTACTGGGCCAGCCAGGGCCGCATGCTGGTGCGTCCCATCCAGAACATCTTCGAGAACCTGCGAGACTTCTTCGTCGCAGAGGTCGAGACCGAGCAGGGCAAGCGCTTCGCCGGCAACGGGGCCCTGCACATCTTGTGGGGCGACATCGCCGAGGTGCGCGGCCTGGCCGTTGCTCCCGACGTCCGCGCCAGCGGCGTGGGGCGAGCACTCGTCGGCGCTTGCGAACAGGAGGCCCGTCGCGTCGGCATCCCCGTGCTCTTCGCGTGGACGTACGAGGTCGAGTTCTTCGAGCGCTGCGGCTTCACGCTCATCGACAAGACCCGCGACCTGCACCCGCGCGTCTGGTCCGAGTGCCTTCGCTGCCCGTTCTACGTCGGCTGCAACGAGAACGGCGTCGTGAAGCGGCTCGAGGGCGTACCCATGCCGCTCAACCTGCCGGAGCCGCCACCGGCGCAGGTGCCGCCCGGCATCCGCTGACCCAGGACGCCTACCGCTCCCACCCGACCACCTGAGCGATACTCGGGCGCATGAGACGAAAGCGGGTCCTGCTGGCGCATGCCGGCGGCACGATCGGCATGCGGCGGGGCGCGTCGGGCTACGAGCCGGCAGCGGGCCACCTAGAGAGCCTGCTCGCCGACATGCCCCAGCTGCGCTCTCCCGAGCTGCCAGCGACCGAGTCCTACGAGTTCGAACCGCTGCTCGACTCGGCCGATATGTCGCCGCGCGACTGGGTCGCCATCGCCCAGCTGATCGAGCGGCGGTACGACGAGTTCGACGGCTTCGTCGTCCTTCATGGAACGGACACGCTGGCTTACACGTCTTCCGCCCTGTCGTTCCTGTTGGACGGTCTGTCCAAGCCGGTCGTGGTGACGGGCTCCCAGCTCCCGCTCGAGGTCCTCAGGTCGGACGCCACCGAGAACCTTCTCGGGGCCCTACTGCTCGCGGCCGCCGACGACCTGCACGAGGTCGTCGTGTGCTTCGGCCGCGCCGTCATGCGTGGCAACCGGGTCACCAAGGTCTCCTCCACCGGCTTCGACGCGTTCGAGTCGCCCAACGAGCAGCTCATAGCGAAGCTGGGCGTGGTCATCGAGGCCGGCCCTGCTCCGCGCCGCGGCCCTCAGGCGGGCCCCCTGCGGACCGCTCGCCTGAACGAGGTGAGCGTCGCAGCGCTGCGGCTGTTCCCCGGTATCCGGGCGGGCCTGGTCGAGAACGTGCTGAGGCCGCCGCTTGCTGGCCTCGTGCTCGAGACGTTCGGCTCGGGCAACGCGCCGTCGCGCGACGAGGAGCTTCTGCGCGCGCTCTCCGAGGCGAGCGAGCGTGGGGTCGTGATCGTCAACACCACCCAGTGCCTCCGGGGCGGCGTCGACATGAGCGGCTACGCTACCGGGTCCGCGCTGGCTCGAGCGGGCGTGGTGTCCGGCGGTGACATGACGCAGGAGGCCGCGCTTACCAAGCTGATCTGGCTGCTCGGCCAAGGCCTGGGGGCGCTGGAGGCGCGGTCGCTGGTCCAGGCCGACCTGCGCGGCGAGCTGACAGATGCGGCCTGAGAGGCTGCGCCTGATCGGGTGGCTGGGAGCTGTCGCCTGGGGTGGCCTCATCTTCTGGCTGTCGAGCACACCCGACGCCGGAGGCGTTCTGGGGTTCTTGCCCACGGGCTCCGACAAGGTCCTGCACGGGGTAGCGTTCCTAGTTCTCGCGGGCTTGTTGACGGTTGCGACGGGGAGGCCGGTGGTCGCCACGGCGCTCGCCGTCGCGTATGGCGTCAGCGACGAGGTCCACCAGCTCTTCGTCCCGGGGCGCACGGCGGACGTCGCCGACCTCGTCGCCGACGCCTTGGGCGCAGCGGCCGGCGCCATGCTTGTGGGCTATCTGCTAAGACGGGAAGAGAACCCGACCTTAGAATGACCGTCGTGACCGCCGAGGCCAACGGCAGCGATCTCAAGCTCGTCATCGTGGGCGCCGGGCGCATGGGCGGGGCCGTACTACAGGGCGCTCTCGGTGCCGGCGTTTTGGACGCCGATGAGGTCGCCATCTACCACCCGAACGAACGTCGCGGCGGCGAGCTCTCCGAGCGCTACGGCGTGAGGCACGTCTCAGACGCCGGTCTCGCCAGGGCCGGATGCGTGCTGCTGGCGGTGAAGCCGCAGTCGTTCCCCCGCGTCGCCCCGCTGGTGGCGCGACGCGACGCCAGCTTCGTCTCCTTGATGGCGGGAGTGCCGGCCAGGCGCATCGCGGAGCGTGTGGGGAGCCGCAGGGTGATAAGGGCGATGCCCAACCTGGGCGCCAGCCTGGGTGTGAGCGCGACGGCCTTGTCTGCGCTTCCGGACGCCACCGCGGAGGACGTAGCGATGGCCCGCAGCCTCTTCGGAGCCGTGGGCAACGTCTACGACGTGCGCGAGGAGCAGTTCGACGCCTTCACGGGCATGGCGGGGTCGGGCCCAGCGTACGCCGCGCTGGTAGCCGAGGCGCTGGCCGACGGTGGCGTCAGGGTGGGCCTCGACCGCCCGCTGGCGCGTGACCTGGCCAGGCAGGTCCTGCTCGCCGCCGCCAGGCTGCTGGAGACGAGGCACCCGAGCGAGCTCAAGGACGAGGTCTCGTCCGCCGGGGGTACAGCCATCGCCGGCGTACGAACGCTCGAGCGGCATCGCCTGCGGTTCGCGCTGATAGACGCCGTCGAGGAAGCGACGAAGCGCGCCGGCGAGTTGAGCCAGGAGGAGTCATGAGGTTCCCGTCCGTCGGGCCCGTAACGCGTTTCGATCCGCTCCGCCGCTCCCTCTTGGGCGCGGCGGCCGCTGTGCTTCTCTCCCTCTCTACCGCGGCAGCCGCGCAGGACTACTACCCGGCGGAGCCCGGTATGAGCTGGACGTACTCCTCTGGCGAGACCCAGTCGATGTCCGGCCCGCGTGAGCTGGACGGCCGTCAACTACTGGTCCTCACGCACTACTACGAGGGCATGCCAGTATCCGAGGACTACCTCGAGTACACGGAAGGCGGCGTGTTCAGCCATGGCTCGGCGGCCGGTGGCCAGGTGTTCCAGTACCAGCCGGCGCTCGTCGTCTACCCGGCGGCGCCGCTGGAACCGGGCATGTCGTGGACGGGTACGACCTCACTCGGCGGCTTCGACCTGACGCTCTCCGCCGAGGTCCTCGGCCTTCGGGGCGTGGCGACCCCAGCCGGGCGCTTCAACGCGCTCCAGATCCGCCAGACGACCCTGACGAGCAACGGCGGTCAGACCGTCCTCGACATCTACTTCGTGCCGACCGTGGGGATAGTCAGGTTCCAGACCCAGGACGGCACGGTCATCGATCTGATCGAGAAGAGCTTCTAGGCCGTCGCCGCGTCGCCCAGTATCTCGGCCCTCAGCGCGGCCAGGCCATCTTCGGCGATCGCCCGCCGTATCAGTTCCAGCAGGCGGGACATGAACCTGAGGTTGTGGATCGTCGCGAGCTGCTGTCCTAGCTGCTCGTCGGCCTTGAACAGATGCCTGATGTACGCGCGGCTGTAGCGCGCGCACGTGTAGCAGTCGCAGCCCTCCTCGACGGGCCGGGTGTCCTCGGCGAAGCGGACGTTCTTGATGTTCAGCCTATGTCTGGCGTTGACACCGGTCTTGGTCGCGGAGTCCTCGACGGCGGGCCTAAGCGTGAGCAGCGCTCCGGACCTGGCGCTACGGGTGGGCATCACGCAGTCGAAGGTGTCCATCCCCCGCTCCACGGCCGCGAAGACACCGGGGACGTCCCCGATGCCGAGCAGGTGGCGCGGCTTGCTCTCTGGTAGCAGAGGCACCGTCCAGTCGAGCACCGCGTTCATCTCGTCGTGCCCCTTGCCCAGGTTGCCACCGATCGCGATCCCGTGGAACGGCAGGCCACCGATGAACGACGCGCTCGCCTGCCGCAAGCGACGGAAAGCGCCGCCCTGGACGATCCCGTAGAGCGCCTGCTGGTAGCCATGGAGCGGGTCCGAGCCCTCGAATCGAGCGAGGCTGCGCTCCGCCCACCGATGCGTACGGTGCATCGACGCTTCCGTGTAGTCCTCGTCGTGTAGCGGGCTTGTGCACTCGTCGAAGGCCAGGATGATGTCGGCGCCCAGTTGCCGCTGCAACTCTATGGAGCGCTCGGGCGTGAAGAGGTGAGTGGACCCGTCTATGTGGCTGCGGAACTCGACACCGTCCTCCCTGACCTTGACCAGACCCTGACCACCCGGCTTGGGCGCCTGAGACCTCTCTCCCGGGAAGATGTTCGCCACCTTCCCGACGCCGTGCTCTATGGACGCGCCAAGCGAGAAGACCTGGAAGCCGCCAGAGTCGGTCAGCAGCGGCCGCGACCAGTTCATGAACCTGTGCAGACCCCCGTGCGCCGCGACGACCTGGGCGCCGGGGCGCAAGTAGAGGTGGTAGGTGTTCGCGAACAGGAGCTGCGCCCCGGTGGCAGCGACGGCCTCGGGCGCGACGCTCTTGACCGTCGCCTGTGTGCCGACGGCGACGAACGCTGGCGTGCTCACGGATCCATGTGGCGTCCGCAGCACGCCCAGGCGCGCCGCGCCGCGCTGCTCGCGGACGTCGAAGCCGAAAGTGCTGTCCTGTGCGGCGAGCTGGATCGTCGAGGCCTCTTCAGACACGGCCCGCCATGCTAGCAAGGGCAGCACCGAACGTCGGAAAGTAAGTATCCCGTGAGGGCATCGTGAGGTCGTTCACCGCGACCGCCCGTCACGTTCCGCTAAGCTTCTCTTCGCGAGGGCGAAAGCCCCCGCACCCCTTGGAGGCTGTGAAGCCTGTCCTGCACGTGGGCGCTTGGGACAGGTGGAGCCAGTAGCGCAACCGGCCAAGTACGTTGACACGCTCCAGCCTGCTCCTCGCTGGCTAGCGCGCGCGACTCAACGCTCCGGTCGAGCGCCCGAAAGGGCGATCGCCGGCTTTGAGTTCGTTCACTTTCTACCTCCCTACCGCTTTCAAGCCACTTGCCAAGCGTTTCCGGCGATCGCCCCTCAACCTTCTGATGGCGCTATCGACGCTCAGCATCTTCGCGATGGCCAGCGCAGACCCCGGCGGGGCACCCGCCGATGCCGGCACGCCCATCCTCATCGTCGACGACGCCGGCATGCCCTTGGCTCACCGCGTCATGGTCGGCGCCTTCACGTACGGCGGCGTGTGGCAGGGCATGGAGCCGGTGCTCGAGCTGGAGGCGCAGCTGGGGCAACGGCTGGACATCGTTCACTGGTTCACGAACTGGCGCAACGCGGCCTACCCCGAGATGGTCGACGCGGTCGCGGCCGCCGGACGACTTCCGCTCATAAGCTGGCAACCGCACAGGGTTCCGGTGAACGAGATCGCTGCCGGCCACTGGGACGAGTACATAAGGGCATGGGCGGTCGAGCTCGCGGGCACGGGCGTGCCCGTCTACCTGCGCCCCTTCCCGGAGATGAACGGCGACTGGGTCCCGTGGAACGGCGAGCCCGAGGTCTTCCGCGCCGCGTGGCGGCGGATGGTGGCGATCTTCGACTTCGAGGGGGCGAACAACGTGCTGTGGGTGTTCAGCCCCAACGTGACCGACTCTCCCAGCACAGCTTCCAACCGCATGGAGCTCTACTACCCGGGCGACGACGTCGTCGACGTCCTGGCTCTAGACGGCTACAACTGGGGCACGACGCGGCCTTGGACGGCGTGGAGGTCGTTCGAGGAGGTCTTCGCCTCCGGCTACGACCGCATCACCGCCCTGGGAGACCAGCCGGTCTGGTTCGCGGAGATATCGAGCTCGACGGAAGGCGGAGACAAGGCGGCCTGGGTCCAGGCCATGCTTGGCAGCCCGTCGTTCTCTCGCCTCGAGGCGCTCGTCTGGTTCGACGAGCACAAGGAGGCCGACTGGCGTATGGTTTCGGACCCGGCCGTCGCCGACGCCTTCCGCGACGGCCTCAGGAGAGCCGAGCTGGCGGCTCGGTAACTTCCGGACAGCCCGGCGACACTGCTGCTATGTGTCGGCGACGCATATGCTTGCCAGGCATTGACTCGACCTCGCCACTACCGCACCGGACCCGCACTGCTCGCAACGCTGTCGCTCATGGTCGCCTTGTTCACGATGGGCGCGGCGGCGCAAGCCTCGTACCAGTTGGAGGTCCTCTACGAGGGGCTCGAGAAGCCCGTCTCGCTGCTTACCCTTGACGACGGGAGCATGCTCCTGTCCTCTCTCGACGGGCGTGTCTACCTGCTCCACGACGGCGTCGTGAGAAACGCACCGGTGCTTGACCTGACACCCAGGGTCACGGCGCTGGAGGGCGAGCAGGGTTTCTACGGCGTCGCGCTGGAGCCTGCCGCGGCGGCACGGGCGGCCGGGCGACCGCGATGGCTGGTCGCCTCGTTCGCGGAGCGCGGCACCGGCGCTCTGGTCGTAGCGTCCTACCCCTTCGATGATGTTGCGCGAACGGCCTCGATCGAGGGCGAGGTGACCCTGTTGAGCATCCTCATGCCAGAGCCGTTCCACTACGGCGGCCAGGTGCGCTTCGGACCCGACGGGATGCTGTGGGTGAGCGTCGGCAACGGCGAGAGCTCGAACCGGTTCCTGCACGAGACGCCCTTCTCCTCGCAGGACCTGGGGTCCCTCCGGGGGAAGCTGCTGAGGCTGGACCTGAGCGCTGCGCACCCCGGCGAGCCCTATGCTGTGCCGCCGGACAACCCGTTCGTTGGCCAGGAAGGCGCACGCCCGGAGGTCTACGCCTACGGCTTCAGGAACCCGTGGAAGTTCACTTTCCATCCCGTCACCTCGGACATCCTGCTCGTTGACGTAGGCAACGACAGGTGGGAAGAGGTGAACGTTGTGCAGCGCGGCGGCGATCACGGCTGGCCGCGGCGCGAGGGCCTCGAGTGCCAGCACTTCCCGGACGTACCAGGTCTAGTTGACGCCGCCTGTGAGGAGAAGTCGTACGTTCCGCCCGTTCACGTCTACGGCCACCTGGCGATAGATCCGCTTGGCGGGCAAGCGGTGACCGGCGGGCTCGTGCCGACGTCGGGGCCACTCGCGGGCGACTACGTGTTCGCGGACTTCGTGGTCGGCCGAATCTGGAGCCTCGATCTCGGCAGCGGGCAAGCGACCGAGCTGCTCGACACGGAGCTGGCGATCACCGAGCTGTCTTTGGGGCCAGAGGGCGAGGTGCTCGTCGTCTCGGTCAGCGGTGTGGTTGGGCGTCTGCGAACTGCCCCGTGACGTCGAGATAGGGAGCGCCAGGACCGTAGAGCTCGCCCAACACGGCGGCGTAGAACGCCCTGTCGTCGATCTGGAAGGCCGCGATCATGGCAGCCACCTCCACGTAGGCGTCCCGCACGGTCAGGTGACCGTCGCGGACCTCCACCGCGACGTCGAGCATCTGTCGCTCCTTGGACGACACCAGTGTCGGGTCGGTCCGGTACTCCGCGACGACGGCCGCCAGTATCTGGACCAGCTCGCGTAGCTGCACCATCGCGGCAACGGGCTCGACGTGCGTGGAGGCGACGGCCCCGTTCTTCACGCCGTGGAACGGGTTTATGTACCGCGCGTACGCGACCTTGGGGTCGTCTCCACCCGGCTGACCGACCGCCCAGGCCAGCTTGGCGGCCCCGGCGCACAGCGAGAACTCGGGGTCGAACGCGCTGGCCTCGCCGGCGAACAACTCCTCGTTCCTCAGGGGGTTGCCTTCCTCCGCGGAGACCGCGGCGATGAGCGTGAGCGCATCGGACGTGAGCTGAGCCAGCCCGACGTCGTTCGTCGGTCCGCGGGCCAGCGGGTCTAAGTACGACTCGTTGAGAAGCACCTGTAGCAGGAAGCCGGGGTCGATCCCGTATGCCTGGGACGCCTCCTCCAGGTGGGTGAGAAGCGGCACCAGACGGCCAAGCATGAGGATGCCCCAGGGGCTCAGCGGCTCGTAAGCCCTGTCCGATGTGAGCCGCGCGCGCCTCACGTCACCGTCGCCGTCCGACCTGCCGGCAACTGCCGTTGGCGGACAGTACGGAGAGACCCAGTCTTCGGAGGGCGCGTTGGCGCTGGGTTGGAAGGAGACCATCTCCAGGACCGGCCTGACGTCGGAGACCGGCAGTAGCTCGAAGTCCGCCTGGTCCAGCCGCGGCGAGCCGTAGACGTAGCGCCAGGTGTCGTGGGAGCCGATGTACAGCCGTGCCAGGTGGGCGAAGCCCATGAACATGACGAGCCCTACCAGCAGGACGCTGGCGGCGACACCGGCAGTGCGTAGATGGACAGTGGAGGCGACAGCGGCACGTGGCCTGGCCCAGGTGCGCTGCACGTACACGACCACGTCACCGGAGGGGCGCTTGAGCCTCGAGGCGAAGAACGATGGCAGCACCCGCGTAGCAGCCGTCAGGTAGGACAGAGCGCCCAGCGCCCTCATCGCCAGGAGCGGTGCTACGCCCCGGGCGGCCACGAGGACCGCACGGGGCCACGGGTCACCCAGCCGGCGCGCGCCCGCGATGACGATGAGCAGGCTGGCGAGCACGTCGATGCCGAGCCACGCTGCCAGGACCGCAGCCGGCATCTCGACGCTCGGCAGGGCGTAGCGCACGCCCAAGAGCGCGGGGAGCAACAAGGCGAGGAAGAGACCGACGAGGTTCTCGACCTGGGCCGATGCGACTGTGAACGCCACGTTCGTCCGCATGCCACCGGCGCGCATCGGCGACACCCGCTTGAGCGCGTTCTCCAGGCCGCCACCGTTCCAACGCTCGACCTGCCTCAGGAACCCGCCCAGACGCGGAGGATCCTCGGTCCGCATCACGGCGCTGTGCACGAAGCGGGCGTTGCTCGTGCGCCTTATCGTGACCGGGGTAGCGGGGCCGACGATGGCGGCGAGCGGGCGTAGCCGTCCGTCCACGAGCAAACCGTGTCCGGCGGCATCGAGGTCTGCGGCGGTGGACTTCTCCTCGCGTTCCTCGCCGTTCTGGGCGCACAGTGTCAGGTCGTGATCCTCTGTGAGGGTGTCGTCCGGCATGGGCAGCGCGTCCCTGCGCGCGACGAACCCACAACCTACGACCGTGAACAGGCGTGAGCGCCCGAGCAGCCTTCCCTCGCCCACCGTCGCGCACTGGCCGCGCCGCACGATCGCAGAGAACGCGTACTCCGCTTCCCGGCCTGCGGATATCAGCTTCGACTGCAACGACGTGCCAGGCAGCGACCTGACTGCACCCGACTGGAGGGTCGAGTCCTCGAGTACGTAGCCGTGGTGGCCGTCACGGTGACGCGCGAACCGCAGACGGTAGAACGAGCGCCGCATCTCCGCAGCGAACCCCGGTGAGAGCACCGTGTCCCCGTCTACGACGAGGACGCGCTCCGCCGTGATCAGCCCGCTCTCTACCGCGCGGTTGAGGCTGCGAGCCTTGGCCGTCGGGTTCACGTACCTGACGACCTCGACGGCCGTGTGGGCTCCTGGCTTGCGCCAGCGTGTCAGCTGCAGGTCCGGCCTGGACCCGCCGTCCCACGCCTCGAACCCAAGCGCGCTCAGCGTGCGGGCGACGACCTCCGGAGTGCCGTCGGTCCCGCCGTTGATGCTCACGACCAGCTCGTCGAGCGGTTCGGTCTGCTCCAACAACGAGCGGACCGCCCGCTCGGCGCCCGCCTCCTCGTCGAACATCGGAGCGAACGCCGCGAGCCGGTCAGGGCCAAGCGCTACGATGCCGCGCTCGCGGACGAGGCTAAGTGCCGCGTTGAGCAGGACGGTAGGCATCGCCATCAAGCCAGGCAAAGGCAACACTGTCGAGAAGATCTCCTCGCCGGCAGATGGCCGACAGTTTCGCGCGCAGAGTAACCTGCGAGCCGCGTGAAGCGCTGTGAGCGCTGTCCACGCCTCGTGCGAGGGGCAAGTCGACCATGCGCGCGGAGCCAGCCCGTTACACTTGGATGAGAACGGTAGAAACGAGCACCTTACCTCAGAGCGCGTGCGCTCTCATGTGAACCTGTTAGCATTTGCTGGTTGGGAGGGCTCTGTGGCCTTGCACATCAGCGGTAAGCTCCTGGCGCTTGGCCTGGTGATCACCGCCCTCATAACCGCCTTCAGTGCTCCAAGACAGACGGCTGCGGACGTCGGGTTCGAGGCGGTCGACCTCGCCATCGCTCCGGTGGCGGCGATCAGGGAGACACCCGTAGAGGTGGACGAGGGCTTCTCCGTCAACTTCGGTCCGGTGCCGAACCCCAGCTTCGTGCTGCGAGCCACCGGGTACAACTCCCTCGCCAGCCAGACCGACTCCACGCCCTTCGTGACCGCAACGGGCGCGAGGACGCGCTTCGGCGTCGTGGCGGTGAGCCGCGACCTCCTTGGCGACTCGATTCCCTATGGATCGCTCATCCGTCTGAAGGACATGGGAAGCTACTACACCGGCCGCGGGGCGGGGGCATTCCAGCATCTGCTCGACTCGCAGGGTCTGTTCATCGTCGAGGACACCATGCACGCACGCAAGTCGCAGCAGGTAGACGTCTGGTTCCCCGAGTACTCGACGGCGATCGGCTGGGGCGTGCGCCGGGTCGAGGTCGAGGTCGTCCGCTACGGTCGGAACGGACCCGAGCTGGCCGGCGTCCTCGCCAGCGACTTCGAGGCCACCCCCCAACTCCTGGCCATGCGCCGGGCCTCCACGTCCTCGCTGCAGTAAGCACCGAACCAGGACATCAGCCGTCGCGTGTGGCGCCGGAGGCGCCGGGCCGGATAGCCTGCCCGATGTGAGCCGACCGCTCGTCCCTTACCTAGCCTTCAAGCACGTGCGCCGACGCTTGCTCCAGTCGGGGCTCACCGTCGCGGGCGTCGCGGTCGGCGTCGCCGTGCTCATCGTGGCTTTGTCCCTCACCAACGGTTTCATCGACGAGCTGGTCACCAGCACGTTGCGTGCCACCCCCATGGTCACGCTGCAGAGCTACCTGCCAGGCGACACCCTCGAGCATGACCCACAGGTGTTGAACGCGGTGCAGGCCTTCCCGGGCGTCACGGCCGCCGCTCCGTTCCTCAGCACGCAGGCTCTGATCGCCAGGCGCGCCAGCGCGTCGCTCGGCATAAGCGCCCGGCAGGGCTTCACGCAGGTCGTGGGGATCGACACCACGCTCGAGTCCGATGTCCTCGACCTGCCCGTCATCGAGCAGCAGGCCGAGGCTCTAGCGAGCGAGAACGGCATCGTGCTTGGGAGCTCGCTGGCGCAGCAGCTCGGCGTGCGGGTGGGCGACACGGTCATGTTGCGGGACATCTCGGGCGCCACCGCCGCCTTCACCGTGGCCGGCACGTTCAGGGTGGGCAACGAGCTCATCGACGCCGTCACCTCGTACCTGTCGCTCGAGGCCCTTCAGGCTTACATGGAGGCTTCAGGGCGCGTCTCCGGCTATCACGTGCGGGTGGCCGAGCCGACCCGCGCGCAGGCGGTGGGGCTGGACCTCGCCGAGGCGTTCTCTCTCAGACCCGTCACTTGGGAGAGCCTCTTCGCGAGCCTCATCAGCCAGCTCAGGCTGCAGAAGGCCGTCATCGGCGTCGTCGTGTTCCTCATCGTCGTCGTCGCCGCCTTCGGCATAGCGAACGTCCTGGTGCTGACCGTGGCCGAGAAGACCGAAGAGATAGGCATCCTGCGGGCGCTGGGCGCCTCGGAGCGCCAGGTGGTCTCGGTCTTCGTGCTCGAGGGGTTCGTGTTGGGCGCCACCGGCACGCTGCTGGGAGCGCTCCTGGGCCTGGCGGTCGCGACCTACTTCCGCGTCCAGCCGTTCCCGCTACCTGGTGACCTCTACTTCATCACCCAGCTACCGGTCGAGGTCCAGTGGTTCGGCGTGCTCTGGGTCTGCGGCGTGTCGCTCGTCACGAGCGTGGTCGCAGGCATCTTCCCCGCCAGACGCGCCGCCAGGCTGGATCCGATCAAGGTCCTCAAGTGACGGACACGGGCGGTCGGCGCCGTAAGCGGCGAGCGACGAAGGAGCCGCTCGACCGTGACCGGGCCTGGGAGTACCTCCTCGACCTGCTTAGCCGGCAGGCGTACACGGTCTCGCAGCTCGCTCAGAAGCTCGGGCGACGGGGCGTCGAAGAGGAGACGGGCCAGGAGCTGCTGGTGCGTCTGCAGGAGCTAGGCCTGGTCGACGACGACGCGTACGCCGAGCGCTTCGTCGCGGGCCGCGCCGCCACGCACGGACGCTTCGCGCTCAGGCGCGACCTGTTGAGACGCGGCGTCGACGAAGAGGTGCTGACGCCACACGTCGAGTCGCTAGGGCCAAAGCAACAGGAGTCGGCCGCCGCGGCCCTGCTCCGCAAGAACGAGTGGCGGTACCGCCCTGGCGAGCCCCCCGCCGGCGATGACGACTACGAACGCTCGCTGTGGTTCAGGAAGGCAGAAGCCAAGGCGCGGGCCTTCCTGGGACGGCGGGGGTTCGATCCCGACGCGGTCAGCGCGGCGATCGCCGAGGTCGGCTGGTTCGAGGAGTGACCAGAAGTGACGCCTGACATGCTTGCCTCAGGTTGCCGCTGGGCCAGGCGGTCAAGTAGACTGGCTATTCGCGTCGGGGCGTAGCGCAGCCTGGTAGCGCACATCGTTCGGGACGATGGGGTCGGAGGTTCGAATCCTCTCGCCCCGACCAGTGTTAAGAGTCGCGACATATGCGACATATGAGTCGCGACATAGGTGACTAAGTTGTCCCCGGCCATCGGCCGGGGCTTCTTAGTTGGTTTCGCCAGTAGCTCTTGCTGGCGTCGATGTGGTGCTTGCT
>DASRWD010000167.1:0-3189 GCA_035654755.1 Trueperaceae bacterium | reverse complement strand
GAACCAGTCCCGGCTCGTCGAGATGACGGCGACGATCTACGAGTCAAGCTCGCGCATACCCAACGGCACGGTCACCCAGATGACCTACCAGGTGCCGCTAGCCGAGGGCGTGACCGTGCCCGTTAGCGCGATCCGCTACTCTGGCGCTCAGACGCTGGTGTTCGTGGTGCAGGGCGGCTCGGCTGTCGCGCATGAGGTCGTGGTGCTGGCAGAGGGCGGTGGTCTAGCAGTCGTCGAGGGCGTGACTCAGGGCGCCACAGTCGTTGACCCGCTGCCGGCCGACCTCATCTCCGGCAGCTCGGTGACAGTGATCGGTGGAACGGACTAGCCAGTGACCCGCCTCATCAAGTTCTTCGTCGACAACTACGTACTGACGTTCAGCGCTTTCGGGGCGCTCATGCTGTTCGGGGCCATCACGTTGATAGACATCGGCGTGGACCTCATGCCACCCATCGAGGTCCCGGTTGTCGCGGTCAGCACGACCTATCCAGGGGCGGGGCCCGAGGAGGTAAGCCGGCAGGTAGGCGAGAGGGTGGAGGGCGCCCTCACGACCCTTCCCGGCGTCACCTCCGTCTCCAGCATCGCGATGGAGAACGTCAGCTTCGTCATCGCGCAGTTCTCTGCCGGCGTAGAGGTAGACCAGGCTGCGATCGACGTGAGCCAGCGGGTGAACGCGATCGTGGGCCAGCTTCCCGACGACGCCAGCAGGCCGGCGGTGCAGAAGTTCGACCCGAACGACGAGGCGATCCTCAACGTCGCCCTCATGGCGCCGGGCCGCGACCTCGTTCAGGTGCAGGCCTACGCGGAGGACGACCTACAACCCCCCCTGTTGCGCGTCGAAGGCGTCGCGGACGTCAACGTCATAGGCCCCGCCCAGCGCCAGATCCAGGTCGTGCTGGACCCTGCCAGCCTCAGCTCGTTCGGGCTCTCGCCGCAGGCCGTGGCGGGTGCCATCGGCGCCTCCGCGGTTGACATACCGGCAGGCAACGTAGTCGTTGGTGACCAGCGCATCCTCATAGCCGGACGCGCCACCCCCGCCTCGATCTCAGAGGTCGAGAACATCAGGGTCGACTCCAGCCGCGGGATCAGGGTCGCGGACGTCGCCGTCGTGCGTGATGGCAGCTCGGACGTGACCTCGTACACCCGCATCGACGGCGAGCCTGCCGTGCTCCTCGAGATCCGCAAGGTGTCCGGTAGCAACTCCGTCAACACGGCCCGGGGCGTGCGCGCCGCGCTTGCCGACATGGACCTGCCGGACGGCTACAGCGCGATGATCGTGGGCGACACGACCGAGTTCGTCGAGCACACGGTCAACGACACGCTCGTCGAGATGGCCATCTCCGCCGTCGCGGTCTCACTTATCGTGCTGCTCTTCGTCGGTCGCCTCGGCACCGTGTTCGCGGTCGTGCTCGCCATCCCCGTGTCCATCACCGGGACGCTCGTCGTCTTCGCGCTGCTCGGTTTCACGTTCAACATCGTCACGCTCCTGGCCATAACCGTCTCCATCGGGCTCGTGGTCGACGACGCGATTGTCGTCGCCGAGAACATCGACCAGTACAGGCAACGCGGCTATCCGTTGAAGGAGGCGGTGCTCAAGGGGGCGGGGTCGGTGTCGACGGCCGTGCTGGCGGCGACGCTCTCGCTTCTCGCCGTGTTCCTGCCCATCTCGTTCCTGCCCGGCATCGTCGGTGAGTTCTTCTCCCAGTTCGGCATCACCATGGCCGCGGCGATCGCCTTCTCGTACCTCGAGGCGATGTTCTTCCTCACGGTGCGTCTGGCGCTCTCGCCTGACCCACTGCCGCCGACGTGGGGTGACCTCGCTGCCTCGCCCGGCCGGGCCCGGTCAGACCTCCACTGGCTGGTAAGCCGTGCCGGCAAGCCGCTGACGTGGCTCCTGCTGGCCGCAGCTGCGGCGCTGCTGTGGGTGTACCTCGGACCGCCATACGCCGTGCTCGTGGTGCTGGCGCCCGTCGCCATCTACCTCCTGCGCTACCTGGGACGCATGGTCCTGAACTTCTTCGGAGCGGTCGCGAGGAGCCTCTTCCACGCCACCGACGCCGTGACCAAGTGGGTCCGAGAGCGGTACATCGGCTCTTTGGCCGGCGCGCTCAGGCGGCCATGGATGGTCCTGGGCGTCGCGGTGCTCATGTTCGCAAGCGTGTTCGTCCTCTTCCCGCGCATCGGGTTCAACTTCGTCCCGCAGATGGACTCCGGCCAGCTAGTGGCTGGCCTCAGCCTGCCGGCCGGCACCAGCCTGGAGAGGACTAACGAGATCGCGAGCGTCGTCGAGGAGCGGCTCCGTGTGCACCCGGCCACCGACGTGGTCCAGGTGCAGGTTGGGTCTGGCAGCCTGTTGGGAGAGGCCAACTCGAGCAACGCCAGCTTCATCATCGAGCTCGTCGACAAGGATGGGCGCAGCCTCACCACCGACCAGGTCGCGCTGGAGCTGAGGGACCAACTGACAGCCACTCTCGCGTCCTTCCCGGACGCCGAGATGACGGTCGGTAACGCCAGCGAGGAGTTCGCGGGCGGCGTCTCTTCCGGCTTCTCGCTGGCGCTCAGCAGCACCGATATCGAGCTGCTGCGGTCGCGCACCGCGGAGGCAGTGCGCGTCCTAGAGGACCAGCCCGGACTGCTGAACATCGAGAGCGGACTGGCCGAGACGACCACCGAGCGCGTCTTCGTCGTCGACGCCGCCGACCTGGACGGTACGGGCCTCGCGATCGCCGACGTCTACTCGACGTTGCGCGCGTACAACGTCGCCAGCGAGGCCGGGAGGCTCCGCGACGGCTCCGTCGACCTGCCGATAGTCGTCTCGACGAGCCCGCGCGCGACCGCGTCCGAACAGCAGTTGCTCAGCCTGCCCATCTACGCGCCCGCGCTGCAGACCGAGCTGCCCTTGCGCTCGCTGGGCCGCTTCGAGACGCGCCAGGCGCCGGGCTCGATAAGCCGCCTCCAGCAGGAGTTCAGCGCCCAGATCAGCGGCGACCTCGCCCCCGGGTTCAGCCTGTCGCTGGTCGAGGCCGAGGCACGCGAGAGCCTGAGCATGGCCGGGGTCCTGGATGACGAGGTCAGGGAGCAGACCGAGGGAACGCTCGACCTGCTCGGGGACCTCATCTACTACGGTCCCATCGCGTTCGGGCTGGCGCTGCTGCTCAACTACCTCGCGATAGGCAGCCAGTTCAACTC
>DASRWD010000166.1:0-5588 GCA_035654755.1 Trueperaceae bacterium | reverse complement strand
GCGGGCCCGGCCGCTCAGCGTTCGGGCGCTGCCGTCGCCTCACGCCTCCGTGGCGGCCGAGATGGACGACGGCTCGCTGCTGCAGCTGGACGCACTCGGTGACGTGGGCCGCTGCTTCCGGTTCGAGTTCTACGGGACGGGTCGCATCAGCGCCCACGAGGTGACCGACAACTTCAGCATGTTCAGGCGGCTGATGCACCGCTTCGCGCGGTCGCTGCGCGGCGAAGGCCCTGTGGTGGACCCCGAGGACGCCCTGAGGAGCCTGCGTTTCCTCGTCGCGGGTCGGCTGGCCATTGAGAACGGAGAACGGGTGAGCATGGAGGACGTGCGTGTATAAGGACCTCTTCGATCTGAGCGGCAAGGTCGCAGTCGTTACCGGCGGCGTCGGGATCCTCGGCACGCACTTCTGCCGTGCTCTGGCCGAGTTCGGCGCGAACGTCGCCGTCGTCGACCTGGACGAGGAGAAGGCGAGGGCCGCCGCCGCAGAGCTGACGAGCGCGTACGGCACCAAGTGCCTGGGGGTGGCCTGCGACGTAGCGGACCCGGCGTCCGTGACCGCGATGGTGGATAAGGTCGTGTCGGAGCTCGGCGGGATCGACGTCCTCCACAACAACGCGGCCTCCAAGTCTGCGGACCTCGACGCCTTCTTCGCACCGTTCGAGCGCTACTCGCTCGACGAGTGGCGCCGCATCACGGCCGTCAACATCGACGGCATGTTCCTCGTCGCCCAGGCCGTCGGCGGGCAGATGATCCGCCAGGGCCGTGGCGGCAGCATCATCCAGACGTCTTCCGTCTACGGGATCAGGGGTTCGGACAAGCGGATATACGAGGGTTCGTTCTACCTCGGCAGGCAGATCTCCAATCCCGTCGTTTACTCGACGTCGAAGGCCGCGGTCACCGGCCTCACGCGGCAGCTCGCGACCGACTGGGCCGAGTACGGCATCCGTGTGAACACGCTCGTGCCGGCCGGCGTGGAGAGCGGCCAGAACGAGGAGTTCAAGCGCCGCTACTCGAACCGCGTGCCCATGAACCGGATGGCTCAACCGCACGAGATGACGGGGGCCGTCGTCTACCTAGCCTCTAACGCCTCCAGCTACGTCACGGGCCAGATGCTCGTCGTAGACGGCGGCCTGAGCGCCTGGTAGGTACGAATGCCCGGCAAGGTCACCATCGTCATGTACCACTACGTGCGCGACCTGAAACGGTCGCGCTACCCGCGCATCAAGGGACTGGACTCCGCCGACTTCGCGGGCCAACTGGAGTACGTGCTCAAGCACTACCAGCCGGTACGCATGGAAGACGTCCTGTCGGCGATGGCGGGCGGGGCCGACCTGCCGGAGCGCCCCGTCCTGCTCACGTTCGACGACGGGTACGCGGAGCACTTCGACGTGGTGTTCCCGCTCCTCGACCGCTACGGCATACAGGGTTCGTTCTTCCCGCCGGCGTCCGCCGTGCTGGACGGCAAGGTCTTGGACGTGAACAAGATCCACTTCGTGCTGGCGTCCGAGCCCGACGCCGCGCTGCTGGTCTCCGCGATGGAGCGGCGCGTACAGGAGCTGTCACGGGAGTACGAGCTGCCATCCGTGGCGTCGTTGAGGGAGCGCTACTCCCAACCCCACCGCTACGACACGGCCGAGGTCGCGTACCTCAAGCGTGTTCTGCAGCGCGGGCTGCCGTTGGAGGCACGCACCCGAGTCGTCGACGAGCTCTTCGCCCGGTTCGTGTCGCAGGACGAGGCCGCGTTCGCAGCCGAGCTGTACGTCTCTCTTGAGCAACTACGGTGCATGGTCCGCCACGGGATGTTCGTAGGCAGCCACAGCTACGACCACCTCTGGCTCGACAGCCTGCCGCCGGACGAGCAGGAGCGGCAGGTCGTACGGTCGCTCGAGTTCCTCGAGCAGGTCGGGGTTGACGGCGACCGCTGGGTCATGTGCTACCCGTACGGCGGGTACGACGAATCGTTGCTCGAGGTGCTTGGGCGGCACGGCTGCGCCGCCGGCCTGACCACCGAGGTCGCCCTGGCCGATCTTGGTCGGCCGCTGGAGCTTGCCCGCATCGACACGAACGACCTGCCGAAGTCGGCCGATGCACCGGCCAACGAGTGGACGGCCGCGGCGTGAGCGCCACCGATCGTGCCGTCTCCAGTACCCCTGAGCGCGCCTCCATGATGATGGAGGTCCTTCGGGACCTCGTGCCTCTCGATCGGGTCATGTGCTCGCCCGACTACGACCGCACGATCGAGTACCTGAAGCAACGCTTCCCGCTGACCGAACTGGCGTACGGCCCCGGCGCCGAGCACAACGGCTGGGTGATACCACCGAGCTGGGAGGCCTTGGAGTCACGCATCGAGAAGGACGGGAAGCTCGTCTACGACGGCAAGTGGCACCCGGTCGCCACGATGGCGCTGTCGGCGCCGTTCGAGGGGACCGTCGACCTGGAGGAGCTGAAGCGTCATCTCCACTTCGACCACCGCTACGACGACGCGGTGCCGTTCCACTTCCGTGGGCTCTTCCGAAGCTGGGAGCGAGACTGGGGCTTCTGCGTCCCCAAGAGCCTCTACGACTCGCTTCAGCCTGGCGAGTACCAGGTCACCATCAGGACGCGGGAGGAGCCCGGCGCCCTGCGCATGCTGGAGTGGGACCTCCCTGGCGAGCTCGACGAGACGATCGTCTTCGGCACGAACCTCGACCATCCGGGCGTGGCCAACGACGGCCTCTCGGGGGTCGTCGTTGGGTTGGAGCTGTTCACGAGGCTCGCCAAGTTGCCGCGTCGGAACCTCGGCTACCGGCTTGTTCTCACCCAGGGGATCATGGGCACGGAGTACTACCTGGGTCACCAGGAGCCGGCACGGCGCGAGAAGCTGCTCGCCGGCGTGATGCTCGAGATGATCGGGTCGCCGACGCAGCTGGCGCTCCAGTACTCGCGAGCCGGAGACTCACCCATCGAGCTGGCGCTTGCGGACGAGCTGGCGCGCAGGGGAGTGGACCACAGGACCGGGGCCTTCGAGGAGGTCGTGCTCAACGACGAGTACATGTGGGAGGCCTACGGCGTCCCCATGTCTGCGTTGACGCGGTTCCCGTACCGCGAGTACCACACCCACTGGGACGACGTGGACCTCATGCGCCCGGACCTCTTGCTCGAGGCCGTGGATGTGCTCGAAGGCGCCATAGAGCAGGTGGAGGCGACGCCGCTCATCTTCAAGCGCTTCGAGGGCAACGTCTGCCTGTCGAACCCGGCCTACGACCTCTACGTGGACCCGGGGCAGGTCGCGTTCGGTGACAAGCCAGACCCACGCAGGAAGAAGTTGAGGCTGCTCATGGACACGATCCCGTCGCTCACGCGCCCCATATCCGTGCGACAGCTCGCGAGGCAAGTCGATCTGGACGAGGAGACCGTCGACGAGTACGTGAGGCGCTGGGAGGCCAAAGGGCTGTTGGAGCTAAGGCCGTGAGGGACGCGGCCGAAGCCCCTCAGGCAGCCGGAACGTCCGGGAAAGGCGTGCATCGTACGTACGTCATCGCCGAGGCCGGCGTGAACCACGACGGCTCGCTCGCGAAGGCCCTCGAGCTCGTCGCCGCCGCGCGGTATGCCGGTGCGGACGCCGTCAAGTTCCAGACGTTCAGGGCCGAGGACCTGACGACCGGAACGGCCGGGCGGGCGGAGTACCAGAAGCACAACATGGGCGAAGACGGCTCTCAACGGGCGATGCTGGCGGGCCTGCAGTTGAGCGCGGCCGACCACGTGACTCTCAGGGAGCGGTGCGATGAGGTGGGTATCGAGTTCCTCTCGAGCCCGTTCGACGAGTCGTCGGTCGACCTCCTTGCGCAGATGGGCCTCAAGCGTTTCAAGGTCCCATCAGGCGAGCTCACCAACCTGCCGCTTCTCAGACGCGTGGCCCACGTAGCCGACGCCGTCATCCTCTCGACAGGCGCCTCGTGGCTGGGTGAGGTGGAAGCCGCGGTGCGGACGCTCGCCGATGCCGGCGTGAACGACCTGACGCTTCTCCACTGCGTCAGCGAGTACCCGGCTCCGGCCGAACAGATCAACTTGCGGGCCATGACCACTCTTGAGCACGCGTTCGGCCTTCCGGTCGGCTACTCGGACCACACGCTGGGAAGCGCGGTCCCCATCGCGGCCGTAGCCATGGGCGCCGTGATGATCGAGAAGCACATAACCCTTGACCGCACGAGCCCGGGCCCCGACCACGCTGCGTCGGCCGACCCCGATCAGTTCAAGGAGATGGTGGACGGGATCCGCGCGGTGGAAGCAGCGCTCGGCGATGGCCGGAAACGGCCAATGCCTGTGGAGATCGCCAACCGTGACCTGGTTCGGAAGAGCGTGACGACCGTGAACGCCATGCGCGCAGGGGAGCTCTTCACGCAGGCTTCGCTGACCCTCAAGCGGCCGGGTACGGGTATCGCTCCGGCCGAGCTTCCGAGCCTGATCGGCAGACGGGCCGCAAGGGACCTTGAAGCCGACGTGACGCTCGCCTGGACCGACGTGGCGTAGCGAGCGGCGAGTTCATGCTGGTTCGCTGAGCCCCTCCCTAGCGCAACCCCATAGAGACGTACTTGACCTCGAGGTACTCCTCCAGACCCCAATGCCCGCCCTCGCGGCCGATGCCCGACTGCTTCACGCCGCCGAACGGAGCCTGGGGCGTGCTCGGCACGCCGTCGTTGACGCCCACGATGCCGTAGTCGAGCGCCTCGGTGACGCGCCAGGCCCGTGAGATGTCGTTGGTGAACAGGTAGGCGGCTAGGCCGTACGGCGAGTCGTTGGCCATGCGGATGGCGTCCGCCTCGTCGCCGAAGGAGATGACAGGAGCGACGGGCCCGAACGTCTCCTCCTGCATCATGAGCATGTCTTCGGAGACGCCCTGCACGACGGTCGGCTGGAAGTAGAGCCCGTCGAGAGCCTCTCCGCCCGTCACGACCCTTGCGCCCTTCGCCAGCGCGTCCTGCATGTGCGCCTTCACCTTGGTCAGCCCCTGCTGGTCCACGAGTGGACCGATGTCGGTCTCGTCGAGGAGCGGATTCCCCACCTTGAGGGCCTCGCTGGCACGGGAGAACGCCTTGGTGAACTCCTCGGCGATGCCGGCCTGGACGTAGATGCGATTGGTGCAGACGCACGTCTGGCCGGCGTTCCTGTACTTGCAGGCGACCGCCTGTTCGACGGCCACGTCCAGGTCGGCGTCGTCGAAGACGATGAGGGGCGCATGTCCGCCCAGCTCGAGCGAGATGCGCTTCACGGTGTCCGCCGCCTGCCGGTAGAGGATCCGCCCGACCTCGGTCGAGCCGGTGAACGTGATCTTCGCGATGCGCGGGTCCTCCATCATCACCGCAGTGACGGGCACGGGATCCTGCGTCGTGATCACTTGCAGCGTGCCTTCGGGCCCCCCGGCCTCGCGCCAGAGGTCAACGGCCATCAGCGCTGACAACGGGCTCTGTTCGGCGGGCTTGAGGACGAAAGTGCAGCCGGCGGCCAGGGCGGGCGCGGCCTTGCGCGTGACCATCGCCAACGGGAAGTTCCAGGGCGTAACCGCGTACACCGGTCCCACCGGCTGCTTGATCGCGAAGAGCCGCTTGTGC
>DASRWD010000165.1:0-6678 GCA_035654755.1 Trueperaceae bacterium | reverse complement strand
AGCCTGCGCGACCGCGCCAAGATCCCGTTCCAGCGTGTCCTCTACGCCGTCCTCAGCCTCGGCTGGAACGGCTCGGCCAAGGCTTGGCAGCGCTACCAGAGGGCGTACCTGCTTCTCGCGGCCCTCTCCTTCCCCCTGGTGCTCTCGGTGCACAGCACGATCGCCATGGACTTCGCCGTGGCACAGGTCCCCGGCTGGAACAACACGATAATGCCGCCGTACTTCGTCGCCGGCGCGGTGTTCGCGGGCTTCGCGATGGTGCTGATCCTGGCGATACCGCTTAGGCGCGCGTTCGGTCTCGGCAACCTCATCACGATGCGGCACCTCGACAACTCGGCGAAGCTGATGCTCGCGACCGGGATGATCGTGGTGTACGGGTACCTGATCGAGATCTTCATCGCCTGGTACTCGGGCGTGGAGTTCGAGCGCTACATGATCTGGAACCGCATGTTCGGCGACCATGCGCAGTTCTTCTGGGCGCTCATCCTGTGCAACTTCGTCGCCATCCAGCCGCTCTGGTTCAGGAGCGTCAGGCAGAGCCCCATCGCGCTGTTCGTGATCTCGATAATCGTCTCGATAGGCATGTGGCTCGAGCGCTTCGTGATCATCGCGGTGTCCATGACGAAGGACTTCCTGCTCTCCTCGTGGGGCGACTACGTGAGCACCTTCTGGGACTGGGCGCTCTACCTAGGTAGCTTCGGCCTGTTCTCGACGCTGTTCTTCCTCTTCATCAGGCTCCTGCCCTCGATCGCGACGGCCGAGACGAAGGAGACCGCGTACCACTACAGCCATCACAAGATCGACCCGTTCGAGGACGTTCGAGCACAGGTGCACCCGGAGGTGAGCGCGTGAGCGTAGTGTCGGTCGGGGAGTCCGGCCACGTGACGCACCCCGAGAGAACCCTGCACGGGGTGGCAGCGCAGTTCGGCTCGGTCGGCGACCTCATGGCGGCCGCAGAGCGCGTGCGCGATGCCGGCTACACGAAGACGGACGCCTACACGCCGTTCCCCGTCGAGGACCTCGACGAAGCGCTTGGGATGAAGCCGACGCGGATAGGCTGGATCGTGTTGGCGGCCGGCGTCATGGGCGGCCTCGGAGGGTTCTTCATGCAGTGGTGGGCGAACACCACCTACTACCCGCTGATAATCGGCGGCAAGCCCCTCAACAGCTGGCCCAACTGGATCGTCATCATGTACGAGCTGACGATCCTCTCAGCGGCCTTCACCGCCGGGATCGTCATGATCCTGCGCAACGGTCTGCCCAGGGCGTACCATTCCATCTTCAACACGCCGGGGTTCGAGCGGGCCTCCCGTGACAAGTTCTTCATCGCCATCGAGGCGAAGGACCCCCAGTTCGACCTGCGGCGCACCACTGCCTTCCTCGAGAGCCTCAACCCCGAGCGGGTGGCCGAGGTGGAGGCGTGAGGCCGGTGGAGATCACGACAACACGCAGGTCGCGCCTGCGCTCGGGTACGGTCCTGTGCCTCGTGGCCGCGCTCGTCTCGCTGCTCTCGGCCTGTGGGCGCAACATGTTCGACCAGCCCAAGGTCGAGCCTTTCGAAGCCTCTCGGTTCTTCGAGGACGGCGCCGGCATGCGCGTGCCCCCACCGAACGCGGTATCGCGGGAGTTCGGCGCCCTGGACCCCGCCTTCCTCACGGGACAGGGCGAACAGGGCATGCTCACGGAGCTGCCCATCGCGCTCACGCTCGGCGTGCTGCAGCGGGGGCAGGAGCGTTACGACATCTACTGCGCTCCCTGCCACAACTACAACGGTGACGGCAGGGGCTCGGTAGTCAGGCGCGGCTTCCCGCAACCGGCATCGTTCGTCCACGAGCCCAGGCTCCTCACGGCGCCGGTCGGCTACTTCTACAACGCCATCACCAACGGCTTCGGCCGCATGTTCCCTTACGCCTCGCGTGTCGCGCCCGAGGACCGCTGGGCGATCTCCGCCTATGTCAAGGCGCTGCAGCTCTCCCAGAACGCGGACCCGTCCGACATACCAGAGGGCGCCGAGGTAGCGCTGCCGAACACGGAGGCGGCACGATGAGCCTAGACGCCCAGCACCATGCCAGCGTGGCCCCAGCGATAAACGCTCCCGCCCCGGACACCGCCAAGTTCCAGACCATAGCCCTAGGCATAGGCGTCATCGCCGTAGTCGGTGGGGCGGTCCTCGGCTTCTTCGGGCAAGGCGGAGCGGCCGGCTTCTTCCAGTCGTACCTGATGTCGTACCTGTTCTGGCTCGGCATCTCCTTGGGCGCCCTCGTCATGCTCTTCGTGCAGCACATGGCGGGCGGACCGTGGGGACCGCTCATCGCGCGGCCGCTCGAGTCCGCGGCGACGGTGATACCTCTAATGGCCCTGCTGTTCGTGCCCGTCCTGTTGGGCGCCGGCGACCTGTTCCCGTGGACGAACGCGGCCTACGTAGCCGAGCACCCCACGGTCGCGGCCAAGCAGGAGTACCTCAACATGCCCTGGTTCGTGGTGCGCAGCGTCGCCTACTTCGCGGTCTGGATCGGGGCGGCCATGCTCTACAGGCGCGGCTCGCTCGACCAGGACGCGGCGGGCGAGGCAGCCGGCACCATCGGCTACAAGCTACGCAACGCGGCCGGGCTGTGGTTCGTCTTCTACGTGCTGACGATGACCTTCGCAGGGTTCGACTGGGCGATGTCCCTGACACCCACCTGGTTCTCCGGCATCTACCCGACGATCCTCATGGCCACGCAGGCCATCACCGGCATCGCGTTCATGATCATCGTCATCACCTGGATCGCCAGCCGCAACGCCACCGTCGACGCGCTGCTTACGCCGCGCAGACTGCAGGACCTCGGCAACTTCCTGATGGCCTTCACGATGTTCTGGGCCTACGTCCAGGTGTCGCAGCTCATCATCCAGTGGAGCAACAACGTCGTCGAGACGGCCAGCTGGTACGTGCTGCGGTTCAGCCCCGAGTGGCTTGGCGTCTCGGCCTTCCTGCTGTTCTTCGGCTTCTTCGCCCCCTTCTTCATCCTGTTCTCGCGCTGGGTGAAGAGGAAGCGGCGCACGCTCGTGATGGTTGCCATCTGGTCGCTGCTCATGCAGGCCCTCAACTACTTCTGGTTCCTGGCGCCCACGTTCGGACGCGAGGGCTTCGCGCTCACGCTGGCCGACGTCCTGCTGTTCATCGGCATAGGCGGCATCTGGCTAGCGGCGTTCGCCAGGCAGCTCGCCAGCCGGCAGGTCCTGCCCGCGAACGACCCACGCCTAGTCGCCGCCGTCTCGGAGCACCATGCCTGAGGACCAAGACAACAGCTTCCAACCCACCCGCCAGTACCTGCTGAGCGAGGGCCAGGTTCGCGCCGCGTTCATCCTCTCGGCGGTCGGGATGACGGCCCTCCTGTTGCTCCTGCTGATCCTCGCGACGGCGAAGCCCGAGAGTCGCTTCGTCGAGGCTGACCCCACCGAGTTCCGCCAGGGACTGACGGCCGCCACTTCGGCGCTATCGGGCTACGAGATGTTCGAGGACGGTCGGGCCCGCCTCGACATCGACAGGGCCATGGAGCTCGTCGCCGAGAGGGGCGTGCAGTCGCCGGGCATGGTCGCCGCTGGTGCAAGCGCCGCCGCCCCGGGGGGTGCTCAGGAGGGCGCGGCGCCAGGGGCGGACGCAGGGTCCGGCGCGGACGACGACGAGCAGGCGCTGCCGGCCGTAGACGGCGCCGTGGCCTACGGCACCTGCGCCGCCTGTCACCAGGCCAACGGTGCCGGCATACCCGGCGCCTTCCCGCCGTTGGCCGGACACGCGGCCGAGCTCTACCAGGCAGACCCTTCGTACATGATCGACGTCGTGCTCTACGGCCTGACCGGCCAGATCCAGGTCGATGGCGTCTCGTACAACGGCTTCATGCCTTCGCACGAGCATCTCGCTGACGCCGAGATCGCCGCCATCCTCAACCACGTGATGACCTCGTTCGGCAACGAGGAAGCGGTCGACTCGTTCGAGGCATACACCGAAGCGGACGTCGAGGCACAACGCGGCCTGGAACTCAGCTCCGACGAGGTGCACGCGTTGCGTGCTGACCTGAACCTGGAGTGAGCCTCAAGGTCTTCGTGACCCGCCGGCTTCCGGAGGCCGGCCTCGCGCCGCTGCGTGAGGCCGGTCTTCTCGTCGAGGTCAACGCGGAGGACGAACCCATCAGCCGGCAGGCACTGCTGCAGCGCGTCCGCGGCGCGGCCGCATTGATCACGCTGATGTCCGAGAGGGTGGACGACGAGCTGCTGGAGGTGGCCGGGCCTCAACTCCGAGTGGTCGCGAACTACGCTGTCGGATACGACAACATAGACGTCGCGGCCTGCCGCCGCAACGGGGTCGTCGCCACCAACACGCCCGGGGTTCTGACCGGCGCCACCGCCGACATGGCGTTCGCCCTGTTGCTGGCCGTCGCCCGGCGCCTGCGGGAGGGCGACGAGCTGGTCAGGTCAGGAGAGTGGACAGGCTGGCAGCCTCTGCAGCTACTGGGTGCCCAGGTATCCGGCGCCACCCTCGGCATCGTCGGCCTGGGTCGCATAGGCCGCGCCGTAGCCAGGCGTGCCCGCGGCTTCGACATGACCGTCCTGTATCACAACCGGAACCGGGACGAGGATGCCGAGAGCGATCTCGGCGTCAGGTACGTCTCCCTGGACGAGCTGCTCGAGCTCAGCGACTTCGTCAGCCTGCACGCGCCGCTGACGCAGGAGACCAGGCACATGATCGCCGCCGCCGAGCTGCGCCGCATGAAGCCCTCGGCGGTGCTCATCAACACGGCGCGAGGAGCCGTCGTCGACGAGGCCGACCTAGTCGAGGCCCTGCGGGACGGGACCATAGCCGGCGCCGGCCTTGACGTCTTCGAGGAGGAGCCCGCCGTGCATCCCGGGCTGGCTCCCCTACCCAGCGTCGTACTCGCTCCGCACTTGGGCTCGGCGACGCTCGAGACGAGGACGGAGATGGCGCTCCTGTGCTCTCGGGCCATCGTGGACGTGCTCGCGGGCCGCCAGCCGCCCAACGCGATCACGGCCTAGCTGGTTCTAGACGTCGAGCTGCGCCAAGTGCGCGTTCTCTTCGATGAACTGCCGCCTGGGCGGCACCTCGGTGCCCATGAGCGTCTCGAAGACGTCGCTTGCCTCGAGGGCGTCGTCTATCGTCACGCGCTTCAGGACCCGCGTCTCCGGGTTCATCGTCGTCTCCCAGAGCTGCTCCGGGTTCATCTCACCCAGACCCTTGAAGCGCTGGATCTCGTAGTTCTTGCCCTTGTTCGCCTTGAGGAGCTGCTGCAGGCCGCCCTCGTCGAAGACGTAGTTCATCTCCTTCGATCGTCCGAAGCGCACGCCGTAAAGCGGCGGCTGGGCGATGTAGAGGTATCCGGCTTGGATGAGCGCCGCCATGTAGCGGTAGAAGAACGTGAGTATGAGGGTCCGGATGTGGGAGCCGTCGTGGTCAGCGTCCGTCATGATGATGATCCGGTGGTAGCGCACCTCGTCCAGGTTGAAGTGCGCGTCGTCCCCCGTGCCTTCCATGCCGGCGCCGATGGCGGCGACCATCGCCCTGATCTCGGCGTTCTTCAGTATCCGGCCAAGGTTGGCCTTCTCCACGTTGAGGATCTTGCCCCTCAGCGGCAGGATCGCCTGGAACCTGCGCTCGCGGCCCTGCTTGGCCGAACCGCCCGCCGAGTCACCTTCGACGATGTAGAGCTCCGACACCGACGGGTCCTGAGACTGGCAGTCGGCCAGCTTGCCAGGCAGGTCGTCGTTCTCGAGCGGGTTGGCGCGCCTCACTAGATCGCGGGCCTTCCTGGCCGCCTCGCGCGCCCTGGCCGCCTGCGTCGCCTTCTCGACGATCGCCTTGCCCGCCTTCGGGTGCTCCTCGAGGTAATCTGTCAGCCGCTCGTAGACGACGGAGTTCACGGCCGACTGCGCTTCCGGGTTGAGCAGCTTCACTTTCGCCTGAGACTCGAACTGAGGGTCCGGCAGCTTCACCGAGATGACCGCGTTTATGCCTTCGAGGAAGTCGTCCCCCGTGGGCGCGGCGTCACCCTTCTTCAACAGGTTCTTGCTCTTGGCGTAGTTGTTGAGAGCCCGCGTGTACGCCGACTTGAAACCGGTGAGGTGCGTGCCGCCGTCGCGGTTGGTGATCATGTTCGCGTAGGTGAGGACCGTCTGACCGTAGCCGGCCGTGTGGACCATGCCAACCTCGACCTCGATGACCTGCGGTCCGTGGTCGGTCTCGACCGTCGACGTGCCGCTGAGCCCGACCGCCTTGTCGTAGAGCGTCTTGCCGTCCTTCGCGAGCGCCTCGGCGTAGGCGGCGACGCCGCCCTTCTCGTGGAAGACCTCGCGCTTGACCTCGGCGCCGCGCCTGTCCTCCAGGACGATCTTGACGCCGCCCGTCAGGAACGAGAGCTCGCGAAGCCGGCGCCGCACGCGCGCGTAGTCGAAGCCGTCTATATCCTTGAAGATGTCGTGGTTCGGGTGGAACGTTACGACGGAGCCCCGCTTGCCGTTGGGCTGCGGGCCCACGACGTCGAGTGGCTCTGACACGAAGCCGTTCTCGAAGGCGATGCGGAAGTGCTTGCCGTCCCTGAACACCTCGGCCTGGAAGCGCGTGGAAAGCGCGTTAACCACCGACGACCCCACGCCGTGGAGGCCGCCGGAAACCTTGTAAGCGCCGTT
>DASRWD010000164.1:0-12760 GCA_035654755.1 Trueperaceae bacterium | reverse complement strand
TCACATTGACAGGTTTCGATGCAACGCTTACTCTTCTGGTCGAGATCACATCGACGTCTGTCGATACGACCGCGGGCAATGAGGAGAGCGAGGCGGAAGATGCTTCACGGGAACAGCGAGGCGACGGAAGAGCTGCCGGTGATCGTGCTGGGGGCGGGGCCGATCGGCCTGGCTGCTGCGGTGCATCTCGCCGACCGCGGGCTTCCCGCCGTCGTACTGGAGGCAGGTGCCGATGTCGGCGCCAGCGTGCGCGAGTGGGGCCACGTGAGGCTGTTCTCGCCGTGGCGCTACCTTGTGGACCCGCTCGCCCGGCGCCTGCTAACAGGCCGCGGGTGGGAAGCTCCCGACCCTGACGGGCTTCCCACCGGCAAGGAGCTCGTGCGGGACTACCTGGAGCCGCTGGCCAAGCTGCCGGAGATCGCCGGCTCGCTGCGTTTCGGGCACGTAGTAACCGCGGTGACTCGCAACGGGTTCGACAAGCTCAAGTCGTCAGGACGTGACCGGGAACCGTTCGTCGTCACGGCCGACACCGCGAGCGGCCAGGTGAAGCTGCTCGGCCGCGCGGTCTTGGACGCTACCGGCACTTGGTCGCGACCCAACCCCATGGGCGCAGGCGGCGTGCCTGCCGTCGGTGAAGAAGAGAACGCGCCGAACATCCGCTACGGGATACCGGACGCCGTTGGCGCGGACCGGCCGCGCTACGAAGGCAAGCGCACGCTCGTTGTCGGCAACGGCCACTCGGCCGTCAACGCCGTCCTGGCCCTGGCGGCGCTCGCTGAGGCCTCACCGGAGACCGAGGTGATATGGGCGATACGCGGCGACACACCACACACCGTTGCAGGTAGCGGCCAGACCGACGATCTGCCGGAGCGAGCGCGATTGGGAACCCGAGCGAGGTCGCTCGTCGACTCCTCCGAGGTTGCTCACTTGACGGGCTTCCGCGTGGAACGCATCGCCCGCGATACCCGTGGACTGACCGTCACCTCGCATGACGGTAGGAGCGTCGCGGTCGACGAGATCGTAGTGGCAACCGGCTTCCGCCCGGAGCTGGGCCTGACGCGCGAGTTGCGCCTCGAGCTGGACCCGGTTACCGAGGCACCCGTGCGCCTGGCACCCCTCATCGACCCGAACGTCCACTCCTGCGGGAGCGTCAAACCCCATGGTCAGGCGGAGCTGTCCCATCCCGAACGCGACTACTACACCGTCGGCATGAAGAGCTACGGTCGCGCGCCCACGTTCCTACTGCTCACGGGCTATGAGCAGGTGCGGTCCATCGTTGCGCACGTCGCTGGCGACCTGGAGTCGGCATCGCGCGTGGAGCTGAGCCTGCCGGCTGGCGGCGCGTGCGGCACCCGGCCGGGGGTGCCCGGAGGTGCCTGTTGCGCCACGTCCGTTGACCTCATCGAGGTAGAAGCGAGCGTGCCTGCCGGAGCGAGGTGATCGGTCCGAAGCGGATCATCTGGGTCTAGACTCGAGATGTGCAACCAGAGGTGCGGCTGTTGGGCACACCGCGGGTCTGGACCGGCGGGGGCTGGCGCGACCTCCCGCTGGACAAGCGTCTTGCACTGCTCACGCACCTTGCATGCGCGGACGCCTGGGTGACCCGCGAACATCTCTCGTACCTATTCTGGCCGGACGTACCCACCGCCCATGCGCGAATCAACCTTAGGCAGCTACTTGCACGCACGCGTGCCCTGCCATTCCCCGCCGATATCGAAGCCGACGACCAACGGTTGCGGTTGCTCGTCGAGAGCGACGTGCTCGCGTTCCGCAGGGCGCTGGCAGCAGGCGAATGGCCTGCGGCGGTGAAGGCTTACGAAGGCGAGCTCGCACAGGGCCTCGAGATCCATGACGCCGTGGAGTTCGCGAGCTGGTTGGAGTTCGAGCGTACTCAGCTCCGGGAGGCCTTCCGTCAGGCAGCGTTGGGACAGGCTGACGTCGCTGTTTCAGAGGGCCGGATGGACGAGGCGGCCCGGATCCTTGGTGCCTTGCACGACAGCGACCCGCTCGACGAGTCAGTGGTTCAGCGGCGCCTCAGGCTTTACGTGGGGTCCGGGGCGCACGGCGAAGCGCGGCGTCTTTTCGACATGTTCGCCGCCGTAATGAAGGAGGAGTTGGGCCTCCCTCCCAGCGCAGCTACGGAAGCGATCCTCATAGAGCCGGCCGGCCCGGTACCGGCCAACGCGCCGAACAGCCGGCGCTCCACCAACTTCAAGGAGCCCCTCACATCCTTCGTGGGGCGGAACGACGAGTTGGCGACCATCACGACCCGCTTGACAGCGGACCCTTGCCGCCTTCTGACCCTGTTGGGGCCGGGAGGAACCGGTAAGACCCGCCTCGCGCTGCGGGCCGCCGCATCTCTAGCTGAAAACTTCGAAGACGGGGCTTACCTCGTCCAGCTCGCTCCGGTCGTGGACCCGCGATCCTTCCCCATGGCTCTTGCAGCGGCGCTGGATGTAGACGTGAAGGGCGCAACGCCGCCGTTGCAGCAGGTGGCAGGCGTGCTCGGGGAACGCCAGGTCCTCCTCGTGCTCGATCAGTTCGAACACATCGCAGATGCTGCCGTCTCTTTGTCGGAGGTCCTAAGCGCCTGTCCTGGCGTCAGATGCCTGATCACGTCGCGCGAGCGGCTGCGACTGGAGGGCGAGTGGCTGCTGCCCATCGACGGGCTGGAGGTTCCCGACGAAGGACTCTGCGAACCCCGCGCGGCGAGCAGCTATCCCGCCATGGAACTGCTCGTCGACCGGGCAAGGCAGGTCGATCCCCACTTCTCCGTCACGCCCGAGACAGTCGGACTGGCCGTTGAACTATGTCGTGCGGTGGACGGCTTGCCGCTAGGCATCGAGCTGGCGGCCGGATCGCTTCGCAACTTGTCCCTGAAGGAGACGGTCGACGTGCTCAGAACTGCGCCGGGTGGCCTGGCAACCGACGCGATCGACGTTCCCCTTCATCATCACAGCCTCAGGGCAACGTTCGACCACTCTTGGCGCCACCTGGGATCGCAAGAGCGAACGGCGCTCGCCCGGGTCTCCGTCTTCGTAGGAGACTTCGACAACGCTGCCGCCACCTCGGTGACCGGCGCCACGCTGCCTATACTCGCTTCCCTCGTCGACAAGTCACTGCTTCGACTCTCCCCGGACGGCCGCTACGACGTGCATCCGGTGATCCGCGAGCTGGCATGGGAACGGTTGGAGGCAGACGCTTCAGACCTGGAGCGGACGAAGAAGCAACACACGGCCTATTACCTGCATCTACTTGGAGCCTGGAAAGGCCGCGTGCACAGCGCCGAACAAGTGAACATGCTCGAGCAGATCGGATCGGAGTACGCGAACCTGCGCCTCGCCTGGTTAGAGGCCCTGGGACGCGCCTGGGTCGCCGAGTGCACGAACGGCATCGACCCGCTCGTCTTCTTCCACGGGATCCAGGGCCGGTTCCTCCAGGGGGCCGAGCTGTTCTCGCAGAGCGTCGCCGAGTTGGAGCGTGCACCGGGCCAGAACGACAGGGGGCGCGACGTACTGACGGCGCGCGTGCTCGCAGACCAGGCGTGGTTCGAGTCGGGCATGGCGAACTTCGATGAGGCCGTTTCACTGGCCCGCAAGTCGTTACGGCTGATCGAGCCGTTCGACGAGCCCTCCGTGGAAGTGAGGGGGCGTCAGGTACTTGGTTCGGTGGCAGCGCGGCGCGGCGACTACGACAGCGCACGTGTCCACCTGCGCGCAGGCTTAGATGCCGCCAAGGGGGTAGCGGATGCCTGGGCGATCGGGCTTCTAGCCGGTCAGTTGGGCCTGCTCGAGCTGCGTGTGGGCGACCTCGAGCGTGCCGCCTCTCACTTCTCCCTCGCGCTCGAGGTGAACGAAGAGATGGGCAACAAGGCGGGAGTGGTCAACGACCTCGATTACCTGGGCCGCCTTGCCCTACAGCGCGGCGACACGGAGGCAGCGATCGAGAGGTTCGATAGAGCTCTCGCGTTGGCCGAAGAGTCCCGCTTCCACCTGCGCCTCGCGTACCTGAGGCTGCAGATGGGCGTGGTCCTACACCTAGCCGGCGCGCTGGCCGAGGCGACGGAGCATGCACGGGCCGCACTGACGGCCGCGGACGAACACCAGCAACGCGCGATCAAAGCTGAAGCGCTGCTGCTTCTGGGACGACTGACGGCGGAGTCGGAGCGCGCCGAGGAACGCGCGGAAGCGGCCGCCCACATGTTTGGCGCGCTCGAGGAGGCCAAAGGGCTGGGCGAGGACCCGCTGCTACTGGCCGCCATCCTGGAGCTGACGCTCTTGCATCGCGGCGTGGAGGCTCCAGCGCGGTTGCGCCTCGTGGCCAGCCATCCGGCCGCGCAGTCCGATGTCAGGGAACGGGCCAGGCAGGAGCTGGGGGCGGTGACGGCCACGCCAGCCGACCTGGACGAGACCGTCACCGCACTACTAGCCTCAGCGAGTCGAACCCGGGGCTACCCGCATTCCGTGAGGCCGCGGCGGAGCGACGTCCGCACGTAGCCCAAGCAACTCGTCGCAAGCCCGATATGCCTCAGCTGTGCGTTGGGGGCCTCAGCCACCGCCGACAGCTCGATGGTCCCCGTGAAGTTCGAGGTCTCGGCGTTCTGGAGCTGGCCTGCCTCCTGCACCATCGCGCCCGCGTTGAAACCCTCGTCGACAGCGCCCGACATGACGACCGCGCCGGTCTCGCTGTTCAGCGTGCCTTGCAGGCGCGCCACGAACGACTGGCTGGGATCGTCGGCCAGAACGATCCAGTAGAAGTCCACCTGCCAGACGGGCTGAGACTGATCGGCTGCCACCAGCGTCGTCACCAGCGTGCCGGTGATGTCGCCGCTTACCGTCCCGATCCAGACTCGGTCCGAAACGGCTGTCTTGTCGAACGTGAGGCTGACCTGAGACGACGCCACTGCCGCCAACCCCAGAACCGCCATTGCCAAGAAGACTCTCGCTACCTTCATTCCGGTCCCTCCTTCGTGATCCACGCTCTTTCTTGGAGGAGGCTAGGTTCCAAGCCGTGATGCAACCGTGATGCGAACCTGGGCACGCTGCAGTTGGCGACCAAGCCGCGCCTCGACAGCGCTCCGTCCGAACTTCTACTCACGCTGGAAGACGAGCCCGAGGACGCCCGCGCGTACCTGCTTCGCTTGGCCTAGCTCGCATTCGACGAGGATGCTCGAGCTGGTTAGTGCAGCGGTACGTCGGCGCTTGGGGCTCCAGGTTCTCGAACGAGTCTGCTGACCGGTCAGCAGACTGATCCTTTGGGCCAGCCCCCTTAGAATCTGCCGAGTGAACAGTTCGCTCTCGTCCGACTCGTTCTTCCGCACGACATGACGGAACTATCGAGACGAGAGAAGCTACTGGCCTTCAGCGGCATCCTCGTCGTCCTGTTCCTCACGTCCCTGAACCTCACGGTCGTCGGTACCGCCCTGCCGCGGATCATCGCCGAACTCGAAGGCTTCAAGCTCTATGCGTGGGCATTCACCGCTTACTCGCTGACTTCCACCGTCACGCTCCCGATATACGGCAAGCTCTCGGACATCTACGGCCGCAAGCGGATCCTGATCTTCGGGATCCTGCTGTTCAGCGCGGCCTCCGCGCTCGGCGGGCTCGCGCAGAACATGCCCCAGCTCATCATCATCCGCGGCCTGCAGGGCCTCGGTGGCGGCGCCCTCATCACGATGGCGTTCTCCGCGATCGGTGACATCTTCACGCCGCGTGAGCGCGGCGCCTACCAGGGATTCACGGGGGCGGTCTTCGGCTTCTCGAGCGTCGTCGGTCCCCTCGCCGGCGGCTTGATAACGGACACGATCGGCTGGCGCTGGGTCTTCTTCGTCAACGTGCCGATAGCCCTCATCGCCATGGTCGTGATCATGCGCAACTTCCCTGCCGCGACCGTGCGCGGCTCAGGCAAGATAGACGTCGTCGGCTCGGCGCTGCTCATGTTCGGCATCGTGCCGCTGCTCCTGGCGCTCACCTGGGGTGGCGTCGATCTTCCGTGGTCGTCGCTCCCCATCCTGGGCCTGCTGGTGACCTCGGCGGCGCTCCTCATCCTGTTCCTTTGGTGGCAGGGCCGCACGGCCAACCCGGTTCTCGACCCGGAGCTGTTCGCGAGCAGGACCTTCAACGTCGCGAACATCGGCGGGTTCCTGAGCGGTGTCGGCATGTTCGGCGCGGTCATCTACCTGCCGCTATACATCCAGGGCGTCCAGGGAGGCTCGGCCGCGGCCTCCGGCTTCGCACTGACGCCTCTGATGCTTGGCATGGTCGCCAGCAGCACGGTCGCCGGCCTCATGGTCAGCCGCACCGGGCGGTACCGGCCGTTCATCCTCGCTGGCCTGGCTATCATCACCGTCGCCTTCTTCCTGAACGCCACGATGGACGCCTCTACGCCCCTGCTGCTCACGGTCGTCTTCTCGGTCCTACTGGGCCTGGGCTTCGGCCCCACCAACTCCTTGTTCGTGCTCGCCGTGCAGAACGCCTTGCCCCAACGCCTGCTGGGCACCGCAACGAGCGCGAACATGTTCTTCCGTCAGATCGGTGGCACGCTCGGCGTGGCCGTGTTCGGCGCGGTCGTCGCCGCCACGATCGCCGGTCAGGTCGACAGCACGCTTGGGGCCCAGCTCAGCGAGCTGCCACCCGCGATCGTGCAGGAGTTCAGTTCTCCCAACCTTCTGACCAGCCCACAACAACTCGAGCTCGCGCGGGTCGAGGTCGAGGCGGTCGCGGGCGAGAGTGCGTTCACAGCGCTCGTGAGTGGACTGCGCGACGCGCTCGCCACCGGCCTCGGCAGGGTCTTCACCGTGGGAGCGATCCTCTCCCTCATAGCTTTCGCCGCATCTTTCGCGCTGCCTGCGATAGAGCTCAGGACATCGCACGACACCGAGGAGCCAGCTGAACGCGGCGGAGCCGCTACGGACGTAGCCGCCGACTAACCATCTCTGGGGCGGGTCTTGCGTCTCCTTCGGCTCACTATCCGGGCCGTCGCCCTTCTTTCGGCGGAGAACATCCCGGTGGAGCCGAAAGCGACGCCGAGGGCGATGCCGAACGCCAAGCCCATACCTACGTTGTCCCATGCCGCACCGAAGGGCGAGGGACGTTCAGACCGGAGTGACGGCCTCAGTGACGCGCTCCGGCGCGCCCTCGACGGGAGCCGAACGCCAGGTCGCCACCAGGCCGATGACGGCCAACGCCATCACGAACCCGATGGCCAGGAGGATGCCCTGCTGCTGACTCCAAGCCAGTCGGGTCGCGATCGCGAGGAGCGCACCACCCACGCCCGTGGAGACGGCGGCCGTGAACTGATCGGCGATCTGTAAGGCCGTCGAGACCCGGCCGTCCTCGCCGGTCGGAGCGAGCGCGAACGCCAACACCGACGACGTCGAGTGGGCCATGCCGATGCCGAGGCCGGCGAGTACCCAGCCGATGACGACCACCACGAGGACAGCGCCAGTCATGAAGAGAGCTACCACTTGGGCGACGACCCCAAGAGCGATAAGGGCGGTTCCTACGAACATTCGACGCGCGCGATCCGTTGCCAGGCCGTTGTCGAGGCGCGACTGTAGCCACGCTCCCACCGCCCAGCTGATGGAACCCGTGGCTATCACCGCTCCCGTGACCGCCGTCGAGTAACCGTGCACCGAGGTCAGCAACAGAGCGAGGAACGCCTCGACGCCAACGAAGGCGGAGAACAGGGTCCCGCGGCCAGCGATCACCGAGGGCAGACCCCTGCGGAGACCGAGGGTACCTGCGGGCAAGAGGTCGCGCAGACCCATGACGACCATCACGATCCCGGGCAGGGCAAGCACTGCAAGCCACCATGAGTCCGCTCCGACGCCGGTCAACAGAAGCCCGGCCCCTGCGGCGAGCCAGAGCGCCGAAACCAGCCTCCCCCTCGCTCTGGGCGTCGCGGCACGCTGGACGAGGCGCGAGAACGCCCGGTACGTGAGGACCACGACGATGAGCAGCAGCGGGAGAATGCCCCAGAAGACGTAACGCCAGTGCAGCGTCTCGGCGACAAGTGCGGCGAGGGTGGGTCCGAGCAGCGCGGGGACCACCCAGGCGCTCGACGTGAGCGCCATCATGCGCGCTCTTGCAGCGTCCGGATAGGCGCGGCTGATGGCGGCGTACATGACGGTGCTCAACGCTCCGCCACCCAGCCCCTGAAGCACACGGCCGGCGATCAGCACGAGCATCGTTGGAGCCGAGCCGCTAACGGCCAGGCCCACACCGAAGAAACCTAGCCCCCAGAGCAGCGGCCTGGCCAGCGAGCCGCTGTCCGCCATCAGTCCGCTGGCGACCGCACCCAGGAGCGACGCGAGGAGGAACCCACTGAAGACCCACCCGTACAACGAGAGCCCTCCAAGGTCTTCGACGAACAGCGGAGCGACCGTGACGACGGCGAGCGCTTCGAACGCGAACAGCGTGACGCCGAGAACTATGCCGATCGTGAGGCCGCGCGTATCCGCGGTGAAAGTCGAGAGGTTAGTCCCTTGCACCGGGGTCGTCGAAGTTGACCAGGTCCCGGTACTCCGGGTTGTCACGGATGACGGAACGCACGAACGGGCAGACGGGCACCACGACCAGGCCCCTGCTCCTTACGTCGTCGAGTACGAACTTGACCAGGGCTCCACCTATGCCCCGGCCCTCGAACTCGGTTGGTACCGCCGTATGAGTGAGCACCATCGTGCGGCCCCTCAGCTCGTAATTGAGGTAGGCGGTGTGACCGTCCAGCTCGACCAAGTACTGCCCATCTTCCGGCCTGTGCTCGACGCGTGCCGCCTGCGTGGCTTCCGCCCCATCGTTCGGATCAGTGTCCAAGATGACCGCCTCCCACAGCGATGTCGATCATGTCAGTTCCAGAGGCCAGAGGGAGGCCGTACCACCATCTAACGAACCGTCAAACCGAACCGGGTTGCCGTCTCCTCGAGCTCCTGGCGGCGTCTAGCTGCTTCCTCGTGCCTGCCGTCCGCCTCGGCCAGCTCGGCTAGAACGCTCTGAGCCTCCATGACTATGCGCGCCTGACCCAGGCCCCGAGCGATCTCGAGACCAGCCGAGAAACGTGCCCGCGCGGCCGCCTTGTTGCCACGTGCCAAAGCCAGATTGCCCAGGTTCACCTCTGCGAACGAACTGCCCCAGCCATCCCGCAGAGATTCGGCGCCGTGATGCGCCTCGAGAAGCAACTCCTCGGCCTTGTCCAGGTCCCCAAGGTGCAAGGCGAGGACGCCGAGGTTCCCGGTTGCGCCCAGTCGACACCACGCGTCGCCTGCGTTCTCGGCGAGAGTCCTGGAGCGTGACCACGCTGTTTCGGCACCCACCCGGTCGTTCTCGAGCCAGGAGAGGACGCCCAGGTGGAGGCGGGTCAGGGGATCGTCCTCCTCCAGGCTTGCCCAGATGGACAGGCTCTCGTCAACGGCCCGGCGCGAGGATCCCAGGTGCTCTGCGCGCCCCGCGAGGATCGACGACGCCGTAAGCGCGCGCGCCCTGGTGGACGACCTGGCGGGGAGCGCGTCGGCCATGGCGGCGAACATCGTCTCCCCCAACTCGTAGAGGCCGCGGATCTCGTAGACGTGCAGCATGGGGAGGAAGGAGGCAAGCACCTGTTCGTCACCGATGTTCCGGACGCGCTCCCATGCGGCGTGGATGTCGTCGAGATGCAAGACCAGCTCCTGCACGGCAGAGGCCTGCAGCTCCCCGCCGCGTAGCCACCCGCCGAGTCGCTCGACCTCCGATGCGAAGTACCTGGCGTGGTTCTCCAACACGACGGACTCGACGTCCGGCATACGCCGTAGCTCGTCCGCCGCGAACTGCCGGACGAGCGCGTGAAAGCCGAAGTGCCCTGCGTCGTCCCGCTTGAGTAGCGACCTGTCGAGCAAGGCGACCAACGACTCATGACGTACAGCCGTCACGGCGAGGGCGGCCTCCACGTCGAACGGCCCTCGGAACACCGCCAAGGCGGCCACAGCCCTGCGGTCCTCCTGCTTCAGGTCCTGCCAAACGTGCTCGAACGAGGCCTGGAGGCTGCGGTGCCTGATGGGTCTGTTGCGGTTGTCCAGAACTACCGACCCGGCGTCGTGCTTGAGGAGATCTACCACCTCGTGGACGCTCGCCCCAGCGGTACGGCCGGCGGCCAGTTCGATGCCCAGCGGCGAGCCTTCCACCAGCCGGCATATCTCGACGATGGCCGGCGTCTCTTGCTCGGTCAACCGGTAGTCCCCCCGCACCTGACGAGCTCGCAGTACGAAGAGGCGGATCGCCGCGTAACCCTCTGCGGCTGCATCGCCAGCGTCGGTTGGGTAGCTAAGTCCATGGACCGCGACGACCGTTTCCGACCCCACACTCAGAGCCGACCTACTGGTGGCCAGGATCTTCACGTGTGGACAGGCGTTCAAGAGGTCCGTGATCAGGCCACCGCAGTCCGGCACCCCGTCGAGGTCGTCCAGGACGAGCAAGGCTTCGCTTCCGCGCAACCGGTTCAGGAGTCTCTCCAACACGTCCGCCGTGCCCTCCAGTGGCATCGCGAGGCCGCTTGCCAGCACGACGGGCACGTACGCGAGGTCCCGGACGCCGGCGAACGCGAACCACGCTGCACCATCTGCGAACCTGGACTGCGCCTCGTGCGCGACCTGCAAAGCCAGGGAGGTCTTCCCTATGCCACCGGGACCGATCAAGGTGACCCAGCGGCAACCGGGATCGACCAGGAGCGCAGCCACCTCGGCAGCTTCGGCGTCGCGCCGGATCGTGGGTGCTACGGGATAGGGCAGGCGGCCACGATGCTCGAACGATCGCCGTGGACGAGTGGCAGGAAGGGCCTCAACGCTCGTGTTGCCTGCCAGGCGCCGCAGAGTTCGGGCCATCGCGAGAGTGTGCAACTCCGGTTCGAGACCTAGTTCGTCTGCCAGAAGCGTGGTGAACATCTCCAGGTCACGCAACGCTTCGGGCGCCAAACCCGCCTCGAGTTGCGCCAAGCTCAGGAAGGCCTGCACAACACTCTCGTCCAGCGGGTCTCTGCGCCGGGCATCACGCAGCAGCTTCGCGGCGCGTCCGACGCTCCCCGCTTGCGCGAGCTCCTCCGCGGCCAAAGTCACTGCTAGCTTCCGGTCGTCCTCGAACCGCCGTCGTTCGAGCTCGAGCCATGCCGAGAACTCCGGGGCATCATCAACCTCGAGGTCAGCGATGAAGGTGCCCCGGTTGAGCTCAGCGGCGGCCAGCCAGTCGCTCCGGCCCAAAGCCGCTTCGAAGGCCGAGACGTCTGTCGTCGCGTGCCATGCCAGCGTGTCCGCGTCGTTGGCCATGTCGACGGGCAACCCGGTGGAGCGCACGCGTGCCAGGAGGCCGCGCAGGTTGGTCCGGCCCTGACCCGGGAGGGCGTCAGACCAGAACAGCCGTGCCAAACGCGGCCTCGGCACCGGACCGTCGGCTCGGGCCAGGACGGCGAGGAGCCCGCCACGCTTGTCGAGGGGTAGTGGTCGCCACTCGCCTGCGACTAGCAGCTCGGCCGGTCCGAAGAGCCGCGCTTGCTGGGCCATGAACCAGTGTAGGTCCACCGTGGGCACTCTCCGCCTGCCTCCGATATGGCCGTTCGGTTAGCCTCGTACCGATGGCCTCGATCAGCGTTGAACCCGGTCACGACTTCGACCTCGCCGGCAAGGTGGCGGTGGTAACGGGTGGGTCAGGCGCCCTTGGCGCCGGCATGACCCGCGGACTCGCCGAAGCCGGCGCGAAGGTAGCCGTCGTGGCTCGCCGCCGCGAGGTGGCGGAATCGCTCTGCCAGGACGTGTCAGCTGCGGGTGGGACCGCGATGGCAGCATGCGCGGACGTGTTCGACCGCAACCAGCTCCTTGGCGCCAGAGACGCTGTCTTGGCGGCGTGGGGCAGGATCGACGTGCTCGTGAACGCTGCCGGCGGCAACCGCCCCGACTCCGTGGTGGCGGGCGACCGCAGCCTCTTCGATGTCACACCAGAAGCGTTCCGAGGCACCCTCGATCTGAACCTCACCGGCACTTTCCTCTCCACCCAGGTCTTCGCCGAACCCATGTCGCGAGCAGGGGTCGGATCGATAATCAACATCTCCTCGATGTCCGCCCAGAAGCCGCTAACCCGGGTGGTCGCGTACGGGACCGCGAAGGCTGGCGTCGAGAACCTGACGAAGTGGCTGGCGGTGCACCTGGCGACCACCCACGGTCCGGGCATACGTGTGAACGCCATCGCCCCTGGCTTCTACGTCGGCGAGCAGAACCGTGCCCTCCTCCTAGAGCCCGACGGCACGCTCACGGAACGAGGGAGCCAGATCCTCGAGCACACGCCGATGGGACGCTTCGGCGAGCCGGAGGACCTCGTCGGCACGTTGCTGTGGCTGGCCTCGGACGCCAGCCGGTTCGTGACAGGCGTGGTCGTTCCGGTCGACGGCGGCTACTCTGCGTTCGGCGGCGTCTAGGCGCTCTCGTCGAGCGCTTCTCCCGCGGTCGCGTAGCGTCTGGCCGGTTCACCTCCAGCCATTCCCAGACCTGGTGGCCCAGGACCGTGGTAGATCGAACCGACCTCGAGACACGGCCGCAGGGCATTTCCGGCGGCGCTCTATGACTCCTGCACGTAGCTGCCGCGTCCGTACAGCAGCCCGATGGCGAGCAGGACCGCGCCGGATAACAGCCAGCCCAAGTCGTATGGCCATGCCGGGTCAGCGCCCATCCGAACGGGATGCAACCCAAGCAATTTGTGGTTGACGGTCCCGTCGAACAGTTGGAAGCAGCCCGCACCGACGAGCAGAG
>DASRWD010000163.1:0-2327 GCA_035654755.1 Trueperaceae bacterium | reverse complement strand
GGCGTCTCCAGGTAACCGCCCGGACCGAAGGAGCGTTCGCCACCTAGGATCGCCAGGCCGCCGCCGTTCACGCGTACCCAGCTCTCCAGGGCCTCCTGTTGGTTCCTAGCGAGGTCCAGGGCGGCGACGTCCATGAGTACGACCACATCGGTCCCGGCGAACGCTTCCGGTCGGGCGGGGACGGCGTGTGGACCCAGAACGGTCGTCGCGAAGCCGTGAAGACGTAGTGCATCCGCGAAAGCCTCGCCGCTGGCGAGGTCGCTGGCTACGACGGAGACACTGGGTCCTTCGTCGACGGTCACGGCAGACTCGAGTACGTCGTTGGCCGGGGCCGTGTCATCGGGCGCCACGACCTCGAGCCGAAAGAGGGCGCTGCCCGCCTCGACCAGCACGGTACGGGCGGTGAAGGTCGACCACCCGACGGGCACCTCGAGCGACCATTCGCCCATCACCTGATCGTCGTGCCGCAGGGTCACCCGTGCTTCAGCGCCCCTGCTCGCATGAACGACGCCGGTAACGTCGATCTCGTCGCCGACGAAGAGCGTGCCCACGTGGTGAAGGCCCCATGCGACGAGATCAAGCGAGGCATCCGGCACGGGAGGCTCGAGCACATGAACGGTGGCACGCCTGTCCAACAGCGGTGCGATAGCGAAGACACCGTCGCCCCGCGAACCGGTCAGTCCTGCCGGGAACACGACCTCGAGGTCAAGCGCCGGGTCGATCCTCGCCGCCGCTTCCTCCATCACCCTCTGTAGGTCGACAGCTCCGGTCGAATCGTCGGCCCGCACCTCCTCAAGGCGGTCAACACCGGACGCCAGTGTGCTGCTCCAAGCCCTGGAGCTGCCGTCGGTCACAAGGACCGCGCCCGGCGCAACTCGGGGAATCAAGAACGGTGCGGCGAGCGTTGCCGCCAGCAGGGAGACCAACGCCACCATGTTGAGCAGGGCGGTCCTCCGCTGCCTTCTAGCAGCTGGTCCGCGCCTGACCAACTCGCCGGGTCGAAAGAACCCGCCAGGCTTCCGTCCTTCTAAGGTGTTTTCCAGGGCGACCAAGAGGCAGCAGGCGAACAGGAGCGCCGCGACCAGACCGAAGCGGCCGATCACACTGGACGATGCCGTAGTTCGCTCCGTCTCGACTGAGGCCGCGGTGGACGTCGGGCCTTCCACCACGGGGTTGACCGGGTAGGGGAGAACGTCCCCTTGCGCCGAAGTGAGCCACCACAGCCCGGCGCGCAAGGGGACCCAAGCCTCGTCCAAGCGCGATGGTACGTTGAAGCCGGCCGGAGGGGGCTGTCGCCATACGGGTCCGCCTTCCAGCCTCGCTTCGAACCCGCTGGCTACCAGACGCCACGGTACGCGGCATGATCGTCCCACGGAGCAGGCGCTGACCGGCGCCTCGACCGGCACGAGCCAGTCGATCGCGTCTACCAAGAAGGTGAGGAACGCGTCGCTCTCGGTGAATGTGGTGTCGCCCACGTCGAAGGCGACGACGACCTCGCGGCCTACGCGCGTCGTGCGGGTCACTACCAGCGGTCCGTTCGTACCCTCGACCAACACCTCACCGAACGGAACGATGCCGATCGCCTTGGTCCCACGCACGGCCGACCAGTCGGTGCCGCGCGTGGCCGGATGGTCGTGGTCCCACCTCACGACATGGGCAATCTCGATCGCCGAAGCGGCAGCGACATGTGACTCGGGCCCGGCACCCAACCACAGCACGGCTCTTACGTCCGGGACCGTGCCCCCGAAGTCCCTGGGCCAGCCTTCCACGACCAAGAGGTCTGCAGGCCCTAGGGCGTCGACCCCTGTGGCCACCACGACGTCGAAGCGTCCTGTCGCCATGAGGAGCCGAGCCGTCGGGCTGGTCTCCCCGTACTCGGTTAGCACGATCGCGGTGGGACTGCGCGGTCGGGGGTCGATCCGGAAGAGGCGCCTCCCCTCGGCGACTCCGCGCCCGGCCTCAGTGACGGCGACCTCGGCGATGCCGGCCCCTGGGAAGGCCTGCGTCGAGGTGAACACGGCCTGGCCGGCCGCGTTAACCCGGACCTGGCGTTCCTCGTAAGGAAGCCAGGCGGTGGCCCCGTCTGGGAGGAATGCGACGCGGAACGTGACGGTGTCCGGGATAGGGGCCCGCGAGAGCTTCAGTCGAGCGACGGCCGCGACCGACCAGCGCTGGGCATCAGCGTCTTCGAGCGTGACTTTGGCATCACTCAGCTCGACGCTGAGACCTTGCGCTCCCAGCGGCACGATCGACATGGTCGGGGCATCGAGGTCGCTCAACGCGGCTTCGGCCACTGCTACGTCGTGTGCGACCACGGTCACGACGGC
>DASRWD010000162.1:0-3849 GCA_035654755.1 Trueperaceae bacterium | reverse complement strand
TCACGTGGAGTTCAGGGACGTCTCGTTCCGCTACGAGGAGGACAGGCCCCTCATCGAGGACCTGAACCTAGTCGTGGAGCCGGGCCAGACCGTCGCTATCGTGGGTCACACTGGCGCTGGCAAGACGACCTTGGTGAACCTGATCATGCGCTTCTACGAGTTGGACGGCGGCCAGATCCTGCTGGACGGCACGGACATCGCCAAGATGCCGAGAGCCGAGCTGCGCCGCAACGTCGGCATGGTGTTGCAGGACACGTGGTTGTTCAAGGGCACGATCCGCGAGAACATCGCGTACGGCCGGCCGGGAGCTTCCGAGGCCGACATCATGAACGCAGCCAAGGCGGCCTACGTTGACCGCTTCGTCCACAGCTTGCCGGACGGTTACGACACGATCGTCGATGACGAGGGCGGGACCATCAGCGTGGGCGAGAAGCAGCTGATCACGATCGCGCGGGCGCTGCTCGCCGACCCTCCCATAATGATCCTCGACGAGGCGACCAGCTCCGTCGACACGCGCACCGAGCTGCTGATCCAGCAGGCCATGCAGGCGTTGAGGGGCGACAGGACGAGCTTCGTGATCGCCCACCGCCTCTCGACGATCACGGGCGCCGACGTGATCCTGGTGATGGCCGACGGCCGCATCGTGGAACGAGGCTCTCACGACGACCTGATCAGCGCTGGTGGAGCGTACGCCGAGCTGTACCGCTCGCAGTTCGAGGCGCCGCAGGAGGAGGTCGCGGCTTAGGGGCCGCGAGCGCTGCTGAGCCCCGGTTCTAGCCCTTAGGTCCGGGTCGCGGCCGCCCAGTCGACGCGCGGGACGATGTCCGCCACGATCGTCTCGAGCGCCCGCCTGTCCTCGATGTCGAAGTTGCGCAGGTTCGGCGAGTCGATGTCGAGGACCCCGACGACCTGCCCGCCCACGATTATGGGCACTACGATCTCGGAGCGCGAGCGAGCGTCGCAGGCGATATGTCCGGGGAACGCGTGGACGTCGGGCACCACCTGGGTGCGACGCTCGGAAACGGCAGCGCCGCAGACGCCGCGGCCCACCGCTATGCGAACGCATGCCGGCCGACCCTGGAACGGGCCCAGCACCAGCTCACCGTTCTTGAGCAAGTAGAAGCCCGCCCAATTGACGCCGTGCACGTGGTCATAGATGGCCGCCGCGACGTTCGACAGGTTCGCGAGCCAGTCGGGCTCGTCCTTCGTGAGCGCGTCTACGTAGCGCCTCAACTCAAGGTAACGCTCGTTCTTGTCCGCCGTGACCGGGAGAGGGGTTACGTACTCGACCTCGTGGGCCGCAGCGTCGGTCGCGTGGGTCGACATGGTCGCATCGTCGGTCGCGTACCTGGTCATGGCCCTAGAGGTTACCGCTAGTTAGCCTCGACCCACATGTCGCGGAGCTCGTAACCCTGGATGAGCTCGTTGAAGGTGAGCCTGGGTGGCTCAGCGAGCCGTATTCCCGGCAGAGCCAGCAGCCTGGTGAGGAAGACGTCCGCCTCTTCGAGGGCGAGGAAGCTGCCGGGGCAACGGTGCGGTCCGTCCCCGAACGAAAGTCCGTAGCCTTGAACACCCTTGGCGGCGATCGTCCGGTCTGGATCGAGGCACATTGGGTGAGGTCCGACAGCAGTCTCGTCTGCGTTGGCGCCACGAACGTCGACAGCCACGCGAGCACCTGTAGGTAGTGTTCCGCCCTCCCACTCGAGATCGCCCTCGAGCCGCCTGAACAGACGACCCACTACCGGCTCCAGCCGGATGATCTCCGAGAGGATGTTCTGCCGCTCCCGCTCGTCCGCCTCGAGGTAGCGACGCCGCAGGCCGTCGTGCTCGAGCAAGTGCCAAGCGGACATGGAGATGAACTCCCGAGTCGTGACCATCCCGGCGGCGCCATAGGTGATAGCTTCGATAAGCACGTCCTGGTCGCTCGCCCCTTGCGCCAGCAGGTGGGAGATGACGTCGTCCCGCGGCTCCTCGCGCCTAGCGTCGATGGCCGGTTTCACGTCGAAGCGGAAGTAGTCGGCGATCCCCTTCTGAAGCCTGAGGAACCTCAGCAGCTCTCGCGGCCGCCAGGACGGTCTCGACGGACCCAGCGCGATGAACGCGTCGATCCTCTCGTGCATCCCAGGCCTGATGCTGTCCGTGAGCCCCACCACCTGGGAAGCCACGGCGACCGCGAGACGCATCGCCACGTCGGACAACTCTGCCCTGCCACTCGTCTCCAGCTCGTGGACGAGAGCGTCGGCCTCGTGCTCGATCATGGGCCGATAACGCTGCTGCGCCGCCACTGGCGTGAAGAAGTGAGCTATGGCAGTCCTCTGCGCCTTGTGCTCCGCTCCGTCCTGCCATAGCACAGGAGGCTTGATCCGTATCGGGGAGCGCGCGGCCTCTCGGATCCCGAAGCCGTCCTGCCGGGCCACGTCGGCCGCCTTCAGCACGCGCCGCGCGGCCGTCATCGTCGAGACCTGGACCTGCTCATCCCGGCTTTCCAGCGAGCTCTGCCCCGCCCGGTGTCCCCTCGACCGGGCTTGGCCGCGGTCGTGCGCCGGCGGCTGGGAGCGCCTGACGGCCCCGTGGTACGGACAACCTGGCGGCTGCGGCGGCTCAGCCTCGGCGGCCTCCGGTGCGGCTCTCGGCGGTTTCGTCTCGGTCACCCGAATACGATACACTGTGTTTCATAACTTTGATGAGCGCTATCCTTTACGCGATGGCAGATACCGCTTCCAAGCTCGACGCGCGGGTACGGCGCTCGCGCCTCCGCTTGCGCCAGGCTCTGGTGGAACTCGTTCTGCAGCGCGGTTACGACGCCGTGACGATCAGGGACCTGACGAGCCGTGCAGACGTCGGGTACGCAACCTTCTTCCGCCACTTCCAGGACAAGGACGCGTTGCTGCGTTCACTTCTCGATGAACTCCTGGACGAGCTCATGTCCTTGTTGGCGCCGAGCCTGGCGGACGCCGATGCTTCCCGGACGGGGACCCTGGTCTTCGAACACGTGCAACAGAACGCGGACCTCTACAGGGTCCTCATCAGCAGCCAGCGCTTCGTCGACCTCGTGTCGCGGGCCGCGTCGTTGGGCGAGACGGAGATGCGGCGTGACCACGCGCTCAGCGGGGACGCGCTACTCCCGCCCGACGCTGCCGTCAATCACCTCGTCAAGTCCACCATCGCACTCATCGAGTGGTGGCTGTACGCCGGCATGTCCCCCGACCCTCGCCGAATGGGCGAGGCGTTCGAGGTCTTGATAATGGCGCCCGTGAAGGCCGTCGCGTTCCGCCGTCTGAGCGGCGCTCGGCCGTCCTAGACTCGCGGTCATGGCGAAGATCGTCCTCTGCGACCTAGACGGCACCCTCTCGGATACCAAGCATCGCGAACGCTTCGTAAGGCGCAGGCCGCGGGACTACGATTCCTTCTTCGCTGCCGCCGGTGACGATGATCCCATCCCGGCAGTGATCGAGGTCGTGAAGGCGCTCAAGGTAGCCGGTTACGAGATCCACATCATCACGGGTCGCCGCGACGACACGCGTGAGGTCACAGAAGCCTGGCTCGTCGAGCACGAGGTCCCGCACGACCGCCTCGTCATGCGCGAGTTCCACGATCACACCCCAGACGACGACCTCAAGCGCGCATGGTTCGAACGCGACTACGAGAGAACGGACATCCTCTGCGTGCTCGAAGACCGGAACCGCGTCGTGAAGATGTGGCGGGAGATGGGGCTCACCTGTCTGCACGTCGCCGAGGGCGACTTCTAAGCAGGCGGTAGGGCGACCTCCAGGTCCGTCGCAGCGGGACGGCGCCACGGTCCGGCATCATCGGCGCGCGAGCAGGTCCCTTCCTAGCCGTCGAGCTTCC
>DASRWD010000161.1:0-3906 GCA_035654755.1 Trueperaceae bacterium | reverse complement strand
GTTTGCGAGGTCCGGCGAAGTGTTCTTCGTCGGGAGACACCGCCGCCGACGCCGGTCTCAGCGGTGCCGCATAGCTGAGGCCAACGACCTGGTGCGGCGGGCCTTTGAGATCGTCAAGGAGAGGAGCGAACGCCACCTCCGCCTCCAGGTCCAGCCGCAACGACAGGCCGAGTGGCACGTGCGCCCACCGACTACTTAGACGGCAAATCGGGCAGAGTAGGTGACGCCCCAAGCCGTGGTGCGACAAATGCTCAACCAGCGGAGCTCTCGGCAGCTTCCACCGCACGTACAGGCAGTTCCCGGGTCACCACGCCCTCGTCGTGGTGGACGAGGTTCTGGCCGAACAGGACCTTCCCGGCCTCCCGCCGGTAGGTCGCCAGCGTCCTCAGCGGCTCCACGCCGTACGTCGCCTTCTCGGGGTCCACCGACGGAATGGAACAGCGGGCGCACGGCTTCACGACGTCGAAGCGCATGTCGCCGACGAGTAGGGCTTCCCACGTGTCCTCGGCGTGGGGCTCGCAGCCGGACACGACCAGGTTGGGACGGAACCTCTCCATGCCCATGGGCGGCACGCCCTTGGCGGCCAGTTTCTCGTTGAGCAGGTCGAGCGACCCTTGCGAGATGAGCAAGAAGGGGAACGCGTCGGCGAACTGGACGCGCCGTCCCGTCACCTTGCTCTCGGAGGACCCCGATGCGTCGTCTAGCTCGGGGGCCAGACCGTCCTTGCCGACGCGCGGCACCTCGCGCTCTCCGGCCTGAGGGAAACGCACGAGCCTGTGGGGGGCGCCCAGCAGGTCGCTGAAGAAGTCAGTCGCCTCCTGTGACTCCTCACGGGCGTGCAGCGTGTCGTGCCAGACCGTGACGGTCTGGGAACGCTCGGGCTCGAGGCGCAAGGGTACGCGAACCTCGCCGTGACCTGGAGCGCTGAGGACCAGGTGCTCGGGCGTGAGCGCGGTCTCGACGTGCACCAGGCGGGGCTGCGTCCGCTGCGTCACGAAGCGGCCGGCCTGGTCGACGACCATCCAACGCCTGTCGAACTCGAAGCCGGTCGCCGAGGCTCTCGCCTCGGTCACCTTGATGCCCTTGGCCGACTTGACCGGGAACACGTAGATACCCGACAGGCGCAGCTCGCCGCTCACGCGTGAACTGCTTCCGGGCGTCTCGGCGACCCGCTGCGTAACCTTCACCAATGCCTTCCCCTCGCCTGAGTGGCGCCCTAAGTCGGCACCCTTCCGGTCATCTCCGAGCCTACTTCATGGGGTTCGTGCTGCTCGTCCTGACGACCTTGGCCTGCGCACCAAGCGGCGAGGCGCAGGGGCAGCCACCTTCCGCGATGATGCAGCACATGCTCTCCAGCGTGAACGAGGCGCGCTCGACGCCAAGGTCGTGTGGCGACGGCGCGTACGGAGCGGCCGGGCCGCTGCGGTTGGAGGCCAAGCTCTCGGCCGCCGCCCAGCTCCACAGCCAGGACATGCGGGCTACGTCCACGCTCAGCCACGTCGGGTCCGACGGCAGCACGTTGGTGCAGCGCGTCGAACGCCAAGGCTACCCCTGGTCCAGGCTGGCGGAGAACGTCGCGTGGGGCTACGACGAGGTGGACGAGGTCGTCGCCGGATGGCTCTCGAGCCCAGGCCACTGCGCGAACATCATGAACCCCGATTACAGGGAGCTGGGCGTGGGAGTGGCCGGCACCTTCTGGACCCAGGTCTTCGGCACGCCGCGCTGAGGCGGGCCGCGCCGGTACGGGCCGCGCGAGCGGAGAACCTCGCGGCGGAGCCGACCCGTGCTCAAGCGGCCCTGAACCGCAGGCGATCACCCTCCCGTAGCTGGGCCAACACCGCCAGGTCGCTTGGCACCACGACCGCCGGCTTGACGTAGCCGCCAAGAGTGCCTCGGTCGTGAAGCAGCACGAGGGGATCGCCTCCTGGCGGTACCTGGACGGCGCCCAAGGGCACGCCTTCCGACGTCACCTCCCCGCCTGGGACGCTCCTGCCGGCCAGCCGAAGGCCCACGCGGCTGGCTGCGGCGACCTCGAACTGACCGGACAGCAGTTGCTGCCAGGCGTCCGGGTGGAACTGCGGACCGCGCACGATCCTAACGGTCGCCACCGGACGCGACACGCTCCGGCCCGCATGTCGCACGACTCGGAACTCGTGCGGGCGGAAGCTCCTGCCGGGTACCGCGCCCCTGCTTGTTGCCGCACCCAGGAGGTCGCCCGCGATCAGCGGCCGGGCGATGAGCCCGCGCGTGTCTGTCGAGGCGCTGCCAAGGAACGCCTCGGATTCCAGCCCGCCGGCGATGGCGAGGTACGAGCGGGCACCGACGCCGGTAGGCTTCAAGCTCAGTTCGCCGCCTTTCGTGACCCTGAACCCCCTGTACGCGTCCATCACTTCGCCGCCCACCACCGGTACCAATGCCGGACCCGTCACGGCCACGACGATGTCGGCCAGCGCAGCGAGGGTTGGACCGGTTGCCGTCATCTCGAGCAGCGGGGCGTACGGATGGTTGCCCACCAGGAGGTTCGCGAGCCGGGCCGCAGGGGCGTCGACCGGACCTCCGCGCGCCAGCCCGAACCGTCCGACGAGGAATCGGCCTGCGTCGACGACGATGTCGGATAGCCCCGCTCGCAGGACCGAGAACACCGGCCCCGCTGGCTCCTGGGGGAGCAGGGGCAGGACGCCGGGCGGCTCGGGCACAGCGCCGTCTCCCGCGCTCGCCACGCTGAACCGCACGCGGTCACCCGCCTTCAGCAGGAACGGCTCGTCCCGATGCGGGTCGTAGACCGCCCTCAGGGAGCGCCCGATGAGGTTCCAGCCGCCCGGAGTCTCGACGGTGTACACGCCGGTCTGATGCCCCGCAACCCCGACGGAGTGGGCGGGAACCCGTCCCCGTGGCGCGGGCATGCGCGGTCTCCTCAGTAGCTCGGGCACGCCCGCCATGAACGGGAACCCCGGGGCGAAGCCCAGGGCCCTGACGACGTACTCGGCCGACGCGTGAAGCTCGGCTGCCTCGGCATCCGAGAGTCCGGCGGCCAAGGCGGTGTCGCCTAGGTCGGGGCCGTGCTCGCCGCCGTACAGGACGGGGATCTCGACCTCTCGCGGTGCCGCGGCGGCTTCGCGCTCGCCGGCCCGGTCGGCGGCCGATGTCACCTTCGCAGGGGTCAGGTTCGTAGCGTCGAACTCGACGAGCGTCGACTCGTAGGCAGGCAGGACGTCGGTGACGCCCTGTAGCTCGAGCAGCGCCTCGACGACCCCCGGACGCGTGTAGTGCTCGCCCCTCAAGTAGGTGAAGGCGAGCCGCTCCAAAGGGACCACCGGGACGTGCGGCCGCTTCCCCCTGCCCGCGAAGCTCAGAAGGTTCGCACCGCCACTCCCGCCTCGGAGAGTGCGTTGCGTACGGCGATGGCCACGTCCACCGCACCTGGTCCGTCGCCGTGGAGGCAGAGCGTCTCGGCCCTGACGGCGACCTCGCCGTCGCCGAGCGCCGACACGCCCCTACCCGTGGCCATGGCGACAGCGCGCTGCGCGACGACGTCGGGATCGGAGAGCGTCGCCCTGTCCATGGACCGCGGGGCCAAGGCGCCGCTCGAGAGGTAGGCGCGGTCCGGGAACGCCTCCGTCACCACTCGGACACCCACGTCCTCGAGGGTCGAGCGCGCCATCTCCCCGCCGGCGCCCGCCATGACGACGACCGGCAACTCGCGGTCGAACGCCATCACGGCCCGGCCGAAAGCGTCCGCCACGCGCTCGTTGGTGTGCAGGTCGAGGTACAGCGCGCCGTGCGCCTTCACGTGGTGCAGGCGCTCGCCTTCTACCGCCACGAGCGCCCCCAGCGCACCGAGTTGGAAGACGACGTCGGCGAAGAGCTCGTCCGTCGAGAGGCTCATGGAACGCCGTCCGAAGCCGA
>DASRWD010000160.1:0-5832 GCA_035654755.1 Trueperaceae bacterium | reverse complement strand
GACGACCAGCTCGCCGATTAGCCAGCCCAAGGCACTGGCCTTCGACTGGGGCGGGGTCTTCACGCTGGGCACCTTCGACTCGAGCGCGGTACGTGCTCTTGCCGAACTTATCGGGCGGCGGGTCGAGGATGTAGAGCCGATCTACCTTGACCTGATGGCCGAGTTCGAAGCCGGTCGCTTGGATCTGCCAGGCTTCCATCAGCGTTTCTCCGGCGCCTGCGGGAGCGCCACGGACCTGAGGTCCTTCCGCGAGACGTTCCTCGGTGCCGTCCGGGAACGACCCGAGACCTACGCGCTGCTCGAGGCGCTGCCCCGTGGGGTGAGGCTCGGGGTGCTCTCCAACAACGTCGCGGAGCTGTGCGACCTCGTGCGTGACGACCCGCGCATGGCGCGGTTCGAGGCGTTCGTCTTCTCGAACGAGCTGCGCGTGCGCAAGCCTGACCCGGCCGCGTACCAGGGTCTCGTCGACGCGTTGGGCGAGCAGCCGGGTGACGTGGTCTTCGTCGACGACAATCCCGACAACGTGGCGGCGGCCAGGCGGTTCGGCCTGAGGGCGCTGCTGTTCGGCCCCGGCTTCCCGACTGCCTTCTCCGAGCAGTTCCCCGACGTGACGCTGCCCGCCGCCTTCGCGGCGCCCGCTTGGCGATGAGCACCGATCGCGACGACCGTGACCTGTGGGAGGAGCCGACGGACGGCCCCAGGGCCGTCAAGCTGCTCCAGGGCTACGTCTGGCATCCGAAGGACCAGGACCTGGAGCTGGACGTCGCGCTTACGGGCGAGGTGGCGCCGCGGATCCACCTGCTGGTGGACGAGATGCCGCGGGCACCCTTCACCTTCTTCGACGACGGCACGCCCTCTGACAGCCAGGTCATCTACCAACTAACGCTCTTCGCCAAAGTGGAGCCCGGCGAGGACCCCGGCAAGCTACTCGTGGAGGTAGCCCCTGCCGTGGAGGCGCGGCTCGAGGCCACGCCCAAGAGCGTCGGCTGGCAGCTCATGGAGGACCTGCGGGACATCGGCTGAGCACCGTGGCGGAGCGGTGGAGAGCGTCGGCTCGAGGTCGGCTCGTTCTGGCTCGGAAGCGATTGCGGGGCCAAGGCCAGCTTCCTCTTGCGCGCTTAACGGTTCTAGCCCTTTAGCGGTATGTCAGGCTTCTGACCCGCCCAGAAACCCTGTCCAGCACGCGCGCCGCGAGAGGCCCGGAGAGCTAGTATCTCGCTAAAGGGCTAGAACCGCGAGGGGCTGAGACGGACCTAGGTACTCGCCGACCCCGTTGGCACCCGAGACAGCGCCGACCGGCACGCGTAACGATCTCAACGAGGCGCGACCTGCACCAGACGAAGCGGGACCGTGAACCCTTCGGCGTCGAACCGCTCCTTGACCTTCTGCTTCAGGTCGGACTGGGTCGCCAGGAAGTCAGCGGCCGTCGTCCAGTACTGCGCGAGGATGTCCACCGAGAGGTCCGTCAGCGCCTTCGTCGTGAACAGGGGCGCGGGATGCGTAAGTACCCGCGGGTCCGAGGTGACGACGTCTGTAAGCAGGTCGAGGGCACGCGCCACGTCGTCGCCGTAGCTCACGCTGACAACCAGGTCGAACCGCCGCCTGACGGACTGCGAGTAGTTGATGATCTTCGTGCCCCAGACGGTGCTGTTGGGCAGGTGGACGACGACTCCGTCCCAGGTGACCACCCTGGTAATGAAGAGTCCGATGTCCGTAACCGTGCCGGCGGTCGTGCCGATCTCTATGCCGTCACCCAGCTTGAAGGGACGCAGGATCATCAACATGATCCCCGCGGCGACGTTGGAGAGCGTGCCCTGTAGCGCCAGGCCCACGGCAAGGCCCGCGGCACCCACGAGCGCCGTGATGCTCGCCGTCTGGACGCCCAGTTGACCCAGCGCCGCGACGGCCGCGATGAGGAACACGGCGCCGCGCGCGATACGGGCGAGAGCAGGCGTGTAGTCGAAGGTGACGCCGCTCGAGCGCTCGACGAAGCGTCGAACGACGCGCTCGGCCAGGCGCGACAGGTACCACCCGGCGACCAGGATGGCGGCGGCGGTGAAGAAGTCGAGCGCGAAGCGCGAGAGCCCTGCTGTGAGCGACACCCAGAACAGGTTCAGGTCCATCAGCGGTCGGGTTCGGCGGTCACGACCAGGTCCTCGTCAGGGTAGACGTAGCCTTGGGACCTGGCCAGGGCCTCCCGGTAGGCGGAGTCGCCCGCGCGCGAGGCGACCTCGTCGAGCCGGTTGAGCTCGGCGGTCAGGGCGCTGACCTCGGCCTCTAGCCGCGCCACGTCACGACGATGCACGAGGTTGCGGTCCAGCTCCACGCCGATGATGAAGAAGAGGTGCAGGCAACCCACGACGGCCAGGACGACCAGAGCCGGGTGTACTGGCCTACCGCGTGGCTCTGTCACCCCGCCACCTGCTGGAGCGCCAGTGCCTCCCTAAGGAACCTCGCCGCGTCCTCCGGCGGGGTCGGGTTGACGAAGAACCCCGCGCCCCAGTCGTAGCCGGCCTGGGTCGTGAGGCGTGGGAGCACCTCGAAGTGCCAGTGGAAGCCGCCCCTGTCCGGTCGCGGCGAGGTGTGCAGCGCCATGTTGTACGGCGGGCTGTCGAGGGCGTCGTTGAGGGCGCGCAGCACGCCTTGGAGGATATCAGCGAGGAGCGGCAGGTGGTTCGCCGGCACATCGGTGAAGGCCGCGGCGTGTCGCCTCGGGAGTATCCAGGTCTCGAACGGTGTCTTCGAGGCGAACGGAGCGATGGCGACGAACTCGGCGTTCGCCGTCACGATCCGTTCCTTCGCCCCGAACTCGCGCCTCAGCACCGCGCAGAAGAGGCACTCGCCGTGCGCGTCGTGGTACCGCCTACCGGCCTCCATCTCCTCCTCGACCCAGCGGTTGGGCACGGGCAAGGCAAGCAGGTGAGCGTGCGGATGCTCGAACAGGGCGCCGGCGGCACGCCCCACGTTGCGCGTCAACTGGACGTGTTCCACTCCTGGACGCTTGGCGAGCAGGTCGAGCCGGTCGCGGTACAGCCTGAGCACGTCGACGACGTGGTCCTTGGGCATGCCGTCGAGCGTCTGGCGTGCGTCGGGGTGCTCGACGACCAGCTCCTGGTAGCCGAGAGGCGAGCCGGATAGGAACAGCTCGTCACCCTCGGTAGCGAAGTGACGGCCGGACAGCAGGTCGCCGGGGTGCGAGACGACGCGCATCGTCCAGGGCTCGCCAGTGTCGCGGTCCCGAAAGGCCGCGATCTCCTTCACCGGGCCCTGTACACCGGGAGACAAGGGCGAACGCTCCGGCGGCTGAGGCACGCTGCCGAAGTCGGAGGACAGCAGCCCCCGCTCTGGCGAGAGCAGCACCCAGGCTCTGCCGAACGCATCCTTGCGGAACACCGACATGTGAAGTGGAGTCTAGCAACGGCCTCACGACGCCCGGCGTCGGTTGTTCCACGCTTGCCTAGAACAGTGCCTAGAACAGCGCTTCCTGCACCACCGGGTCACGCTGCGGATCGGGCAGCGCCGTTACCTCCCGGAACTCCAGCCCCAGTGCGCCCAGCCGGTTCAACGCCGGAGCCGTGACCGCGGGCGCCGCCAGGATGCCCCTCACAGCCCCCGACCAGACCGTCTTCACGCTCTGAACGTACCGGGAGAGCTGGTGGACCGCCTCGTGGTTCGCCTTGGCGCGCTTCAGTTCCACGACCACGATGGCGCCGGCGGCGTCTCGCGCGAGCAGATCTATGCCGCCCACGTCCGTCGGCATCTCGAGATCGACGAGTGTGAGACCAGGCTCGATGATCTCGGGGTTCGACGCCAACGACGCCTGCATCTCGGCCTCGCTGCCCATGAGCACGAACCCCGCGCCCTCCCTGAGCTCGAACGACTGAGCGATGCCGGGGGCGAGGAACCCGATCCTCAACGTCTCGGGCGGCGCGAACCGCTCGGCCAGCAGCACGGCGTAGCCGTCCTCGCACACGACACGGATGTCATCGGTCTGCGGCTGCCAGTTCACCGGCTTCACTCCGCGGGAGCCGTGCACCTGCACGCTGCCGTCCGGCTTGACGATGAGCAGGTAGTCGCCGGCCTCGGCCACGCTGGCCGCGCGGCCGGAGTAGAAGACCTCGAACTCACCCGCCACCTGCACGAGCGCGGCCCGCGCCCTGAGCTCCTCCTCGAGGAATCCGACGAGCTCCTCGGGCGTGGGTAGCGTCAGGGACGTCCGGAGCACGCGGCGCAGCGTACCACCGGGTACACTCCCGCCCATGGGTCTTATCGGCGCACACGTCTCTACCGCTGGCGGCCTGGACAAGGCGTTCGCCCGCGCCGACGTGCTCGGCTGCGACAGCCTTCAGATCTTCGTCAAGAGCCCGAACCAGTGGCGTGGCAAGGTGCTGACGGACGTGGACGTAGCGGCTTACCGCGACCGGCAGGCGCAGGACGGGCAACCGGTCATCGCCCACGCCGCGTACCTGATCAACCTGGCCTCTCCCAAGGAGGACATCCTCGAGAAGTCGGTGAACGGGCTGGCAGATGAGCTGACCAGGGCCGCCCGACTGGGCCTCGACGGGCTGGTGCTGCATCCCGGCGGTCACCTGGGGGCCGGCGTGGAAGTGGGCATAGACCTGGTGGCGCGCTCGCTCGACGCCGTGCTCGCCCAACCGGCGACCGGCGAGGCCAAGGTGCTGCTCGAGAACACGGCCGGCCAAGGGACGGCCCTCGGTTCGAGGTTCGAAGAACTGGCGGCGATAATCGACCTCGTCGACGCCAAGGACCGTGTGGGCGTGTGCTTGGACTCGTGCCACGCGTTCGCGGCGGGGCACGATCTGACCAACGAGGACGGCTACCAGGCCATGTTCGACGCCGCCGACTCGACCTTCGGTCTCGGGCGCGTGGCCGCGTTCCACCTGAACGATTCCAAGCACCCGCTCGGCAGCCACAAGGACCGCCACGAGCACATCGGCGAGGGGCAGATAGGCGAGTGGTTCTTCGGACGCCTTCTGTCCGACGAGCGCTTCGCGCGCCTACCCATGACGCTCGAGACCAACCCGGGTGACGACAATGAGGGCCACGTCAAGGACATGGCAACCTTGAGGCGCCTCAAGGGCTGAGCCCCGTCTGTGCGTGCCCGGGGGCGTTCCTGGCAGACCTAGCGCGTCAACGCGGCCGCACGTCCGCCCTGTCCCGGTCGACGACGTTCACGTCCGGTCGTCTCTCTCCCAACGCGGGAAGGAGCGCGATCCCGGCCAAGCCGACGAGCACGTAGATTATCGACGAGATCGTGTTCTTCTCGCCGAAGTCGTTCCCCGTGATCGCGGCTACGAGGTCGAAGTTGAACAGGCCGACGAGCAGCCAGTTCAGAGCACCGATTATCACGAGCAGCAATGCGACCGTCCTCAATCCGTTCATCTCGGCCCTTCCTTCCAGTGCGGCCCCCGGCCCTGTACTGGACCATGGGATCTCGCTTACGTTAGGGACAACGGTGATGAGAACTCACGTCTGCGCCCTCAGGTAGTGGGTGCTGACGACGAAGACGGTCCGATCACCCGCGGGAGCACAGATGACGACGTTACGGCAGCTTCGCAAGGCAGCGCTCGCCCTCCCCGAGGTCGAGGAGGGCACTCACTTCGGCATGGTCGCCTTCGAGGTGAGGGGCAAGGGCTTCGTTTCGGTCACCAAAGACGGGGTCGCGCAGCTCTACATGACCGACGAGTACGCGGACGCGGTGCTGGAGCGCTTCCCACAGACCGAGCGCCTGACGCGTCAGGGCAAGCCCCTGGGTGTGCGGGTCCCTCTGGATGCCGTCAACGGCATGGTGCTCAACTCGTTGGTGGAGAA
>DASRWD010000159.1:0-2955 GCA_035654755.1 Trueperaceae bacterium | reverse complement strand
AGGTTCTCGCGGATGCGGTCTGCCACGATGATCGAGTCGTTGAGCGAGTAGCCGACCACGAACAGCAGGGCGGCGAGCACCGGGATGCTGAACTCGATCTGGAGTAGCGCGAGGACGCCGAGAGAGATCAGGACGTCGTGGGCGCTGGCCGCGATCGCGGCCACGGCGACGCCCCAAGTTGGCCAGAAGCGCCAGCCGACGTAGACGAGGATCAGCGCGAGCGACAGCACGACCGCCATGATGGCTCCGCGTCGCAGGTCGGCCCCGATGGACGGCCCTACGAAGTCGGCCGAAAGTACCTCGCCGTTCACCTGGTCAGCGAGCAGCGCGCCGAAGTCACCTTGGCCGCCCAACTCGGTGTCCGTCAGCCCCGTACGGATGAGCATCTGAGGCTGGCCGGACTCGCCCTGTGCTTCGACGATCGTCGCGGACGCCGCGTCCAATCCCTCGATCTCTAGTGCATCGATGCCGGCACGCACGTCGGCGACCGTCGTCTCCTGCGGCACGTTCAGCGTGACGTTCTGCCCGCCGGTGAAGTCCGTCGAGAGCGGCAGGCCAGCGATGAGGACCCAGGCGATGGAGGCCACCGACAAGAGGATGCCCAGCGGCACGAAGATCGAGCCGCGCTTGACGTACTGAGGACCCCGGATCTCGAAGCCCTTCCACAGGAAGGTCCGACCGCCGTTGACGGTGAGAACGTCGAGAACGAACGGGACCACGACGGTGTTGACGAACACCGCGGCGACGATGCCGATCGCGAGGGTGACAGCGAAGCCGCGCACCGGGCCGCTCGTGTACTGGTAGAGGGCCGCGGCTGCCAGCAGGGTGGTGACGTTGGCGTCGATGATCGCCGACAGCGAGTGCTGGAAGCCGCGCTTCATCGCCAGCCTGATGCCCTTGCCAGCGCGCAGCTCCTCGCGGATGCGCTCGAAGCTGATGACGTTGCCGTCGACGGCGGCGCCGATCGTGAGCACGAGGCCCGCGAGTCCGGGCAGGGTAAGGGAGGCTTCCAGGCCGGCGAGCACGCCGAAGATGAACAGCAGGGCCAGGGCGACGCCGAACGCCAGCACGCCGCCGAACAGCAGGCCGTAGTAGGCGATGACAGCGATGATGACGGCCAGGCCGCCGATGATGGCCGCGGTGGTACCGGCGTCGATGGCGTCCTGACCGAGCGTGGGTCCGATCGAGCGGACCTCGGCCACCTGCAGGTTGATGGGCAGGCTACCGGACCGCAGGACCAGCGCTATGTCCGAGGCCTCGTCCAGCGACCCGATGCCGGTGATCTGGCCGGTGTTGCTGATGCGGCCCTCGAGCGTCGGGGCGGTGATGATGACGTCGTCGAGGACGATCGCCATGCGCCTACCCAGGTTGCTGCCCGTGAAGGTCCCGAACTCGGTTGCGCTCTGGGGCCGGATGTCGAACTGAACGACGGGGCCCCCAGGCATGCCTATCGACTGCCCGAACGAGGCCGTGGCGTTGGCCACGATCTCGCCTGTGAAGGACGTCGGCTGCAAGTCAGCGAGCGTGAGCTGCTGAGTGGGGATGCTGTTCGAGTCGGGGTTGACGAGCCGGAACTCCAGGACCGCCTGCTGACCTATGAGGTCCAGCGCACGCTGCTGGTCGTCGGCCGTGAGACCGGGCAGCTCCACGACGATCCTGCGATCTCCCGCTGTCTGCACGAGCGACTCGGCGACGCCGAACTGGTTCACCCGGTTCTCGATGATGTTGCGAGCCGTCTCCAGGTCCTCGCGCGTGGGGTTCTCTTCCTCCGACTGGAGAGTGACGCGGAGGCCACCCTGGAGGTCCAGGCCCAGCTTGAGGGACGTCTGGTCTGGCGCCCACGGTTGCCACAGGTAAAGGACGGACGCTATGACGGCCGCCAGGATCAGGATGCCGGTGGCGGCGCGGTTCATGCGACCGGCACCTCGACGAGTTCGTACACCTCGATGATGTCCCCCTCCTGGATGTTGTCGTAGTTCTGGAGGCTGATACCGCACTCGAAGCCGGTCGTCACTTCACGGACGTCGTCCTTGAAGCGCCTGAGACCGGCGATGGAGCCCTTGTAGACCTCTTTGTCCCCCCGATGCACGCGGGCCTTCGCCCCGCGCCGCACCACGCCTTCGAGGACGTAGGAGCCGGCGATGTTGTTGCTGGTACGCGGCACGTGGATGACCTGCCTGACCTCGGCGCGGCCAAGCGTGCGCTCCTCGTACTCGGGCTCGATCTGGCCCCTGATCATCTTCTGAACGTCCTCTATGAGGTCGTAGATGATCCGGTACGTCTTGAGCGGGATGCCCTTGCGCTCGGCGGCCTTGATGACGCTGCCGGGCGGGTTGGTGCCGAAGCTCAGGATGGAGGCGTCGGCGGTTCCGGCCAGAAGCAGGTCGGAGTCGGTCGGCGCGCCTACCTCGGCGAGCATGATCTCGAGGTCGACCTCTTCCGTCGCCTCCGCCTCGCGTTCGAGCACGCCGCGGATGGCCTCCAGGGAACCCTGGGTGTCGGCGCGGAGCAGCAGGTGGATCGTCTTGGTCTTGGGCTTGCCGAAGAGGTCGGCGAGCGTGATGTTCTTCTTGCCTATCTCCTCGCGCGCCTCTTCCTGACGTGCCAGGCGGCGCTGTGAAGCCAGGTTCTTCGCCTCGGCTTCCGTCGCGGCGCCCTCCACGATGGAGCCGGCTACCGGCTGCTCGGAGAAGCCGAGCACCAGGACTGGCGTGGACGGGCCGGCCTGATCGACGTTATCGCCGGCATGGTCGGTGAGCCGCCTGACCTTGGCCCACACCTCTCCGGAGACGACGTAGTCGGCCACCCGCAACGTGCCCTCCTGGACGAGGACGGTCGCCAGGACACCGGCGCGCTTGTCGAGCACGGATTCGACGACGACACCCTTCACCGGCGCGGTGGGATCGGCGCGCAGGTCCTCGACTTCGGCGACCAGCGAGAGCATCTCGAGCAAGT
>DASRWD010000158.1:0-11456 GCA_035654755.1 Trueperaceae bacterium | reverse complement strand
CTGCCCCTTCCACTCGTCTGGGCTTCGGCGCGCAGGCACAAGCCCGTGACGTCGACCCCGGCCCGTGCCCGTTGACGAAGCTCGTCCTGTGTCGAGCTGACGGTGCCCAGCCTGAAGACCTGGAAGTCCACGTGCGTCAGTCGGCTGCCGCCGCGGCTCCGTCCACCGCGGCGTTCGCGTCCTCCGGACGCCTAACGCTGAACACGCGGCTAACCCCGCGCTCTGTCGTGATCCCCCACAGGGTGTCAGCGACCTCGAACGTCGCTTTCTGGTGAGTGATGAGCACGAACTGGGTGCCGTGCCTCGCGAGGCGGGCGACGAACGTCCCGAAACGACGGATGTTCGCCTCGTCGAGAGGAGCGTCCACCTCGTCGAGCACCGCCACGGGCAGCCCGGTGCTGCCGTCGCCCATCAGGGCGAACAGGAACGCCAGGGCGCCCATCGTCCTCTCGCCTACCGACAAGAGGTGTAGCGACTGCGTCTGCTTGCCTGGTGGCTGCAGCCGGATGCGCACGCCAGTTGGCCGTCTGCCGTCGGTATCGACCTCGATCGCTCCGCGTCCGTCCTCGCCGAACAGCTGTTGGACGTGGCGGCCGAACGACGACCTCAACCGGTCTAGCGCGGCGTCGAGGAGCGCGGAGGTCTCCTTGTCTATGCGTTCAAGCGCCGTCTGGAGCTCGGCTACGGCGAGCGTTGCCTGCACGGCTTCGACCTCGAGCGATTCGCGCCTGAAGGAGACCTCTTCCAGCTCGCCTGCCGCGCGATGGTTCACCGCGCCCAGCGCATCAAGGCTCTCGGTGACCTCGCGCAGCCGTTGCCTGGCCGCACGCTCCGACATCTCGAGGCGCGCGACGCCCTCGGGGAAGTCCTTCAGCTCCTCGGTGACGATCTCGAGCGTCGTCTCGCGACGGGCGGCCAGGACCTTGGACTCCTCTATGGCTTGCGCGACCGCAGCCTGCCTTTCGGTCCTCTCGGACAGCTCCTCCTCGAGCTGCAGCACGACGCCGCGAGTGCGGACGACGTCACGCTCCTCGCCCTCGATGCCTTCGGGTAGGTCTGCCCTGGCCCTCTCGAGCCGCTCCAGCGCCGATCGGAGCTCCTCGGCGGAGACCCTTCGTTGCCCTTCTACGGCCTCCAGCTCGGACTCGATCTCCTCCAGTCGCGACGCTGCCTGTTCCAGCCGCTTGAGCCCGGCTGCGTGGGCCGCCCATCGCTCCGCCAGCAGCTCACGCTCGTGACGGGTCCTGGTGACTGACTCCTGGGTGGTCGCTTGAGCCTGCCTAGCATCCTCGAAGGCCTGCCGCGCCGCGTCGTACGCGTTCTGAGCGACGGCCAACCTGTCAGGGTCGGCGGGGTCTGGCTCCGATTCTTGCTTCGCGGGCAGCGCCCTGAGCGCCTCGAGGGCATCTGTCGCTTCGGTCAGCCGCTCCCGGAGCTCCTGACGCAACCTCTCCGCCGCGGCTCTGCTCTCCCTGGCGCCGTAGTTGGCGGACTCGGCCCGCTCGGCTTCGCCGGCAGCTGCCCTCAGCGTCTCCTGGCTCGCGCGTACCGCCTGACGCGCCTCCTCCAGCTCCTTCAGTGCGGCCTCGGCCGCCGCTTCGGCTTGCGCGGCCGCGGCCTCAGCGGTTTCCAGGTCCGCACCCAGCCCCAGTACCGTGCTCTGACCGGAGCGTTTGCCACCGCTCATCGCACCGCTCGTCTCCAACAGGTCGCCGTCCAGCGTCACGAGGCGCGGCCGGTGGCCGCCGCCCCGGGCGATGGCCGTTGCGGTGTGTAGGTCCTCGACGACGAGCGTGCCGCCAAGCAAGAGGTCGCGGACTCGTTCGAAGCGTGGCTCCACTCCGACCAGGTCCGTGGCGGCGCCTACCGCACCTTCCCGGCTCAGGTGGCCTGGGTCCACCCGGCCGCCTGTCGGGCGCACCAGGTCGAGGGGCAGCACGGTCACGTAACCCCCGCTGCGCTTGACATGCTCGATGACCGCCTCACCAGAGGCAGAGTCCTCGACTACGACGTATTCGGAGCGCCTGCCGAGAGCGGCGGCGATGGCGGCCTGATACTCCGGAAGCACGCGTAGCAGGTCCGCGACCGACCCGATCACACCGGGTAGGCCGGAGGACAGGGCCGTGCGCGGGCCCTGCGCGTAGCCGCGCCGCGTCTCGTACGCGGCCCGCAACCGCTCGGCCGCTCGCTTCGTGGCCATCGCCTCGGCGGCGGCGAGCGCCTGCCGCTCGTGGACGGTCGCCAACGTCTGTCTAGCGAGTTCGAGGTCGGCCGCGGCCCGGTCCCTGGCAGCTACGGCAGTCTCGGCCGCAGCCGCGGTGACCGCTGGATCCGCGCTTTCCAGGTCGCGCTCGGCCTGCTCCAGCCGCTTCGAGAGGTCCGCCACCTGCTGGCTGAGGGAGGCGGTACGCGCTTCGTAGGCGGCCGCGTCGCGCTCTCGTGCCGACTCCCGTTCGCGAGCCTGGGCCAGTGCCGTCGTGTCTGCCTCGAGCCGCTCCTTGGCCTGGACCACGCGCGTCGTTGCCTGCGAGAGCTCCTGCTCCAGTTCCGCCAGGCGCGTGTCCAGGAAGGCCACGGTCTGGTCGGGCGCGTCGGGCGCCGTGACGCCCTCCAGCCGGCGCGCCTCTGCCTTGAGGTCGTCGGCTCGTTGATCCAGCCCACCCGACATGGACCTCAGCCCAGAGACCCTCTCTTCCGCGACGCGCAAGTCGCCCCGTTTCGACTCCAGGTTGGCGGCCGCGACGCGTAGCCGATCCTGTGCCCGGTCGTGATCGCTCTTGGCTGCGTCCAACGCGCTGCGCAACTGGGCCAGCGCGGCCCGACCCTCGGCGAGCTTCTGCTCGTCCGCCCCGCGGTTCGCGTGGAGGCTCCGTAGCTCCGTCCGGAGCGCTTCGTGTCTTAGAACGGCGACGGTGTAGCGCAGGCGCAGCGACTCGGCAGTCAGCTCGGCGTGAGCACGCGCGTCCCTCGCTTCCTCCGTCAGTACGCGCTCGCGTTCCGCCAGCGTAGCGAGTAGCTCCTGGAGCCGTTCGAGATGCCGGTCGGCCGAGGCCAACCTGTCCGCGGCCTGGTCCCGACGGTTCGCGAGGCGGGCGGCTCCGGCCGCCTCCGACACGTACTCGAGGAGGCGTTCGGGGTCCGCCATCAGGACCTCGCTCACCTCGCCCTGCCCGATGACAGCGAGGCCAGAGCGCCCGAGACCCGAGCCGGCCAGCGTCTCCTCTACGTCCAGGAAGCGCGCGCTCCTGCCGTTGAGGCGGAGGCGCGTCGCGCCGTCGCGGTCCAGGCTGCGCCACACCTTCACGGACCCGGCCTTGCTCACCAGCTCGACCTCCACCTCGGCGAGGCCCACCGAGCGCTTTCCGGTGGCGCCGTGGAAGATGAGGTCCGTCTTGTCCTCAGCTCTGAAGGATGTCGCTCTACCGCCGCCGGTAGTCCACCTGAGGGCGTCGATGATGTTCGACTTGCCCGATCCGTTGGGTCCGATGATGGCTGTGACGCCGGGAGCGAACTCGATGGTGGTGCGGTCCCCGAAGCTCTTGAAGCCTTGCAAGGTCAGTGAGGCTATCCGCACGCCGCAAGATAACCCGCTTGCGGCCGGGGCGCTTCTCCCGACGAAGCGTCTACTCCTCGGCCGCGACCTCTTCTTCGTCCTGGTCCGGCTCCGAACCGTCGAACGATGGCAGGCTCTTGAGGCGCGCGCTTTCGAGCTTGCCGCCTAGCTGGTCGTGAAGCTCGGAGATCCGGTGCTCCATGTTCCGCTGCAGCTGGTCCAACCGCTGCCGGAGGCGGATGATCTCCTCGACGCCGGCTAGGTTCACTCCCAGCTCCTGCGTTAGGCGCCGGATCTCACGTAGTTGCTCGATGTTGCGCTGGGAGTAGAGCCGCGTCTTGCCGCTGCTGCGGCTGGGTTCGATCAGCCCCTTGCGCTCGTAGAGGCGCAGGGTCTGGGGATGCATGTCGACCAACTCCGCGGCCACGCTGATGACGTAGAGGGGCTTGTCCTGGTCGATCTCGTTCTCCGGGTGGCGCTCGCCCACGGGCTCGCTCGGATCGTCGCGACGGTCCTTCAAACGTTCCCTCCAGAGGCAAGCTTACGCAACCACGTGCGACCAGAGCGCAGTATGCCGTTCACCACGTCAACGGCGACCGTCAGGTACAGGTCCCCGCCACCTAGACCCGCGCCCCTAACGACGATGCTCTGTCCGTCCGCCGTGCTCGGGGGTACCGGCACGCTCACGCCTTCGTAAGTGACCTCGGCGCCGCCGGAAGCCTGCCAAGGGGTGAGGGCGAGCGTGTCGTGCACGTCGCGGCCTTGCACGCGCGCCGTCTCCGGCAGGCGAACCTCCAGGTCGACCATCAGGTCTCCGGGCGGTGAGCCGGGCCCGCCCAGACCGCGAAGCCTGAGCTTCGTGTTGCTCTTGGCACCGGCTGGGACGCTCACGTCGACCACGGCGGCGTTGCGCCGGACCCCGCGCCCGTTGCATGCCGGGCACGAGCCGTCGTACGTGCTGGCAGAGAACGGCCCGGTGGGTCCCGTGGCGGCCGCCCCCTCGGTTACCGCCCTGCCGGTGCCGTGGCAGACGGCGCAGACGCTAGGACCGGGTACACGCACGCGCTTGGTGGTGCCGTTCACCGCCTCACCCAGGTCGAGGTCCAGCACGACCTCGCGCGTCTCCCCCGGCAGGAGTCCGGAGCCCCTGAGCATGCCTGTCACCATGCCGAAAAGCGCGTCGAACATGGCGTTGCCGGTGCTGCCGCCGGAGGTCATGCGGGTCCAGTCGATCGGGATCTCGGCCTCGTTGAACATCTCGCGCCACTGCTCACCGGTGTACGCGTGCGTGGGCGTCGTGCCGTTCACGGCGTGTCCGTAGCGGTCGTAGCGGGCGCGTGACTCCGGGTCGCGCAGCAGCGCGTACGCCTCCGACAGCTCCTTGAAGCGCTCCTCGGCGGCCTTGTCACCCGGGTTCCTGTCGGGGTGGTACTGCATGGCCCGCTGCCGGAACGCGTTCTTGATCTCGGCCGTGTCGGCGCCTCTCGACACACCGATGACCTCGTACGGATCTCGTCGGCCATTACTCACGCGTCGATGATACATAACTTGAGCGCCATAGACTAAAGGCGCCGAAGCAGGCCCATCCGGTCGCTCCTGGTGTTCCATGAACACCGGCCGCGACGTTCTCCCATACTTCCGTCGGAGGCACCGCAGGCGGCGACGCGCTACCATCCCTGGCATGAACCGCCGTCAGTGCGCTTCTTGGGAGGTAACGCGTGCGTAGAGGAACGATTGTGGTCCTCCTGGTGGCGCTGGCAGTCTTGCTCGCCGGTTGCCGCAACGAGACCCAGAACCGCATCCGCCGCAGCATCCAGGACTTCACCGCCACCCGGATGTACATAACGATCTACTCGTACGACGGCAAGGAGGTGTTCAGCAGCGTCGTGGACGGCAAGGTGACGAGGTCGGGTACCGCCTCGGAAGGCTCGGCCGGAGACGCGCAGGGTGCGTACATCTTCTGGTACGACGAGCGCGGTCGCTACCATCAGACCGACCTGCCGTACGTGCTCACGTCGTACGACATCAACGAGGAGTTGCCGCCCGCCCCGCAGTAGGGCGGCGCTCAAGGTTCGGTTAACGGTAGTGTCGCCGACCGCAGAACGTGGCTCTGATGCACTTAGTACCTTGAGGACCCAAGGAGGCCCGAAGTGAGAACCAAGCGTCCCATGCTGGCAACGGTTGCCGTAGTCATCGGCCTGCTGCTCGCGTCCTGTACCGTCACCATCCAACCGTCCCCAGGGTTCCAGATCACCTTCAACGACGTCATCACGGAGTTCCGCCCAACACGGGGAGTGGGCTCCACTTACTACGTGGGTGAAGAGGTGAGGTTCCTCGTCACGGTCACACAACCGGGCTACGTGACGCTCTCTGCGATAGACCCGGACGGCTCCGTGTACGTCTTCTCCCGCAACATCCTCGTGCCGCGCGGCTCTTCCGTCCTGCCACTGGATAGCCAGCGCGTCGTCTACAACGCCGCGCCGCCTCGCGGTCATCACCGCATACGTGCGACGTTCACCGCCAACCCGACCTCGGGCAGTGTCGTCTACAGCGGGCGCCGCGGCGACGCCGAGTGGTCGGCGGCCATAGAGCTCGAGCTCAGGCAGGCGGACGTGCGCGACTGGTCGGAGACCACGCTGGTCATCCGCTGATCGACTGAAGCAAGCTGGACGCTGGGCCGCCGTGGGCGCTGAAGACCGACCACGGCGGCCCTTGAGGTAGAATGTGACCCAGTGCGGCGGTGCGCCAAGCGCGCCGTCCGCTGGAGGAATCTACTTGGCAGGACACAGTAAGTGGTCCCAGATCAAGCGCAAGAAGGCGGTGTTGGACCGCCAGCGCGGCAAGGTCATCAGCAAGCACATCCGTGCCATCCAGTCCGCTGTGCGGTCCGGCGGCAGCGGGGACCCCAGCGTTAACCTGCCGCTCAAGAACGCCTTGGCGGCAGCCAAGACCGACAACGTGCCCATCGACAACATCGACAGGGCCGTAGAGCGGGCTTTGGGCGGCGGCGAGGGCAGCAACTTCGAAGAGGTGCTCTACGAGGGCTACGGTCCGGGAGGCGTCGCCATGCTGGTCGAGGCCCTGACCGACAACCGCAACCGGACCGTCGGGGAGGTCCGCCACGTCTTCACCAAGCATGGCGGCAACCTTTCCGGCTCCACCGCGTGGCAGTTCGATACCAAAGGGCTGGTCGTCGTCGAGGGTGATCACGATGGCCTGGAAGACGTCGCGATCGACCTCGGCGCCGAGGACATCGAGCTCGAGGAGGGCGCGGTCTCCATCTACACGGTGCCCACTCAACTATTCGAGTTCGTCGAGGGCCTGCAGGCCAAGGGCTTCGAGACCGCAGTGGCTCAGCTGACGCGAGTGCCGCAGACCCAGACGCCGGTACCAGATGACGACGCACGCAAGGTCATCAACCTCATGGAAGCGCTCGAGGACCTCGACGACGTACAGAACGTCTACTCCACCGCCGACCTCGACAACGTCGAGTACGTAGGTCAGTAGCGTGGGAGAGGGAGCCTCGATGAGCTTTCCGTCTGTCAAGTGGGACGACATCCCGGCCATCACCGGATCTCAGATGCAGCAGCTCATCATGCTTGCGACAGGCAAGTTCGGGCTGGACAACCGCGTGCTCGTCGAGCACACGGCCCGCAACCTGGTCAAGCTCGCGGAGGCCGTCGGCGACAGCGGTCCAGTGCTCGTCGTGGCCGGACGTGGCAACAACGGCTCCGGTGGCCTGGCCGCGGCTCGACTCCTGGCCGCGCGGGGCCGCAGGGTGTGGGTCGTACCCACTCACGAGGCCGAGAACTACTCGGGCACGCCCAAGGAGCAGCTGGAGCACCTCAAGCACTTCGACCGCGTGAAGGTGCGCAACAGCCTGCCGAAGATGAAGTTCGCGGTCATCATCGACGCGGCGATCGGCACGAACCTCGAAGGCCCGCCCCGTGGCCGCACCTTGGACGTCATCACCGTGCTCAACCACGCCGACGCAGACTGCTGCGTGATCTCGCTCGACGTCCCGACCGGAATGCTCGCCGACACCGGCGAGACGCCCGGGGACGTAGTGAAGGCCGACATCACCATGAGCGTCGCGCTGCCCAAGGTCGGCGTGAAGCCGGGCGGCGACGTGGGCCGGCTCTTCGTCGGTGACCTGTCCTTGCCTTCCGGGCTCTTCGAGGCCCTGCGGATCGACAACGTGGAGCTACCCGGCTACCTGTCGGAGGTCGTCGAGTAAGGAAGCGTCCGTGTATCCCAGGCGGCAGCATCTCGGGCCGCCTGGGTGTAACCTTCGTCAGGCGCAACGTTAGTAGGGCATCGTAAAGCTAGAAAGCGGCGCCACCAGACGCAGTACGAGACAAGAGACCCGGCCGGTTGGCCGGGTCTTCTCGTATGTAGTTCTCGTCTCGACCGTAAGTTTCCCGTCATCGGGCGTCGTCTAGCGTCTTGACGTGAGTTCGGCCTCTCTCTCCCCTATGCCTGGTGGCCAGGTGTCGGGGACTCGCTACGCCCAGGACTGGCGCCGGACGCTACTCGCTTTCATACCGTTCGGTGCGCTTGCGTTCTTCATCGGCTGGGCCCTCGAGATCCCGAGCGATCAGGCGACGAGCTTCGACATGTTCGCCTACCCGGTCATGGGCTTCACGCTCGTGGGGCTCGAGATCCTGCTGGCGCTCCGGCGCGACGTCCTCACCGTCGTGGTCCTCGCGATCATCGGTGGGGCCAGTGCCTTCTTCTTCCTCAAGCTCGGCTGGCTGTTGTTCTTGGCCCCGCCGGAGACCGACCTCCAGTCTCAGTTCACCGAGACGTTGTTCTGGATCCCGGTCGTGTACCTGCTCTCTTTCATCCTGAAAGAGGCACGCCTCGGCCACCTCATGGTCCGTGTCTTCACCGCCGGCATGATCTCGCTCGCGGCCGTGTACGCGATCCCGAGCCTCATTGCCGGCAGCGTCAAATGGGGAGTCGTCTACGCCCTGATCGAGGTGAACCTCGCGAACACCGTCTTCCTGGCGCTCACCACGAACTTCATCCGGTTCAAGGAGAACTACACCCGTACTCGCGCTCGCATGGAAGAGGCGGAGAAGCACGCTTACAACGACGCCCTGACCGGCTTGGCGAACCGGGTGCGTCTGGACGTCGAGCTCGGGAGGCGCATCGAACGCGCTCGCGAGGCTGGCTCCCGCATAGCGGTCCTGTACCTGGACATCGACGGCTTCAAGGTCGTCAACGACACGCTGGGACACGAGGCGGGCGACGACCTGCTCAGGTCGGTCTCCCGCCGCCTGGCGCAGGAGCTGGGAGCCAACGACCTCATGGCGCGCATGAGCGGCGACGAGTTCGTCATCGTGCTCGAGGACGTCGTCAGCCCTCAGGCCGCGGTGTTCGCCGCCCGGAAGCTACAGGCGGCCCTCGTCACGCCCTTCGATCTTCAGGACCTCTCGCATCACGTGAGCGCGAGCATCGGCATCTGCCTCTTCCCCGACGACGCCCCGGACGGTGCCACGCTGCTGCGCCACGCCGACGCCGCCATGTACCGCGTAAAGCGCTCGGGCAAGAACGGCGTCCAGCGGTACCGCGACGACTCGGACGCCCAGGTCGAGCGCCAGCGCAACCTCGAACGCGAGCTGCGCACGGCTCTCAGCACCGACAGGCAGCAGCTCTCCCTCGTCTACCAGTCGATGCACGACCTGGAAACGGGCGAGCTCAGGAAGGTCGAGGCGCTTACCCGCTGGCACCACCCCAAGTGGGGTCACGTGGGCCCGAACGAGTTCATCCCCATCGCCGAGCGGAGCGGCCTCATAGTCACGCTCGGCGAGTGGGTGCTTCGAGAGGCCTGCAGACAGTCCAAGGCGTGGGAGGCGATGTCCGGGCACGGCGTCGTGGTCTCGGTGAACGTCTCGGCCATGCAGTTCGCGCACCCCGGCTTCTACCGGACCGTGGAGGAGGCGCTCGAGGACCATGCGCTGAAGCCCGAGCTGCTCGAGATCGAGCTGACCGAGGGGATCGTCATGCACGGTGTCGACCACGTCGTGGAGACGCTCCAGCGCCTGCAGCGCCTGGGCGTGCGGATCGCGATCGACGACTTCGGCACCGGGTACTCGTCCTTCGCCTACCTGCGCGACCTACCCATCGACACGGTCAAGATCGACCGCAGCTTCGTGAAGGACCTCGGCTCTCCCCTGCACGCCCCGCAGTTCGCACTGGCGCTCGTAGAGGCGATAACCCACGTGGCGAAGCACCTCGACCTCGTCATCGTGGCCGAGGGCATAGAGACCGAAGCGCAGCGCAGCGTGTGCCGCGACCTCGGCTGCCAACTGGGGCAGGGCTACCTGTTCTCGAAGCCGCTCAGCGCGGCCGACATGCGCCCGTTCCTACGAATACCGATCACCGAAGAGCGGCTGATCCGCGACACCCTCGTCAACTGACTCTAGCCACAACGTCATGGCGCCAACGGGACGCCCCTCGGCCGTAGCCTGACACCGGTACCGGCTGGCCTCGCCAGTGTCCGGGTGGCCACCGGCGCCGTCCCGTGCCGCGCGGAACACCGTCCGCTCCCCCGCCCACGCGAGGTCGCTGGCCTCGACCTCGCCGCGCACGACCCGGTAACGGCCGCCGTGCAGGCGACCTGCTAGGTACGAGAGCTGGCCCATGAGCACGGCGACGGGCAGCGCGGGGTATCCGTCGAAGTGGCCGGCGCAGGCGGTGACCGGGACCCCGGCAACGATCTGCTCGACGCTGTCGGACGTGCCGGACCAGGCGTTCGTGAGCAGGGTCCCGTAAGGGCTGGCCACGTTCGGAGTGGGCTTCGCGTTGACGCGGAACAGGCGTTCGAACGCGCTCTCCGTGAGGATCGTGTAGTCGACCTCGAACGACGCCAAGGTGGCGCTATCGGCAGTCGCTGACACCGCGGCACGACTCGTGCGCTTGTCGAGATCGAGCGTCCGTCCGACGAAGCGCACGGGGGTCCCGTACGGCGCGTCGTTCGGCGTGTAGCGACAGATCGCCTTGCGCGCCAGGTAGTAGCGACGCTTGTCGTCCTCCTGCCGCATAGCGGCCGCGGACAGCCCGACGATCGCAGCGTGCCTGCCGAGCTCCGCGGCGGGCATGGGGCCCACCTCTCCGAAGCTAGGTGACTCCGCTATGGCCGTGGCGTGGAGGTCGAGGCCCTCGAGAACCAGGTCGTGCAGTGCGTAGTACGGAGGTCGAACGCAGATGCGCGGCTCGAGGTCGAGCCGGACCGCTCGGTCCTCTGAGGTCGGGGCGTGAAGCCACGGCAAAGACATGACCAGAAAGCCTATCCTTGCGAGCCTCCGGACGCCGCGAGCTTTCTCCCAAGGGCGACACCGACCCGCGGTCACCGAACAGCAAGGAGGTGCGGCCCCGCCACGTGACCCACGCCTACTGGGCCGGCGCGCGCACGGCTGGAGAAGGGCCCTACCGCGAGCGTCCCGGGGCCGCTGCGCTGCTATCATCGCCGCCTAGCCATGGGCGCTACGAGGTTGTTGGAGCGCGACGACCTGCTGAGCGAGCTTCGCGAGCATGCCCGCGCGAGCCGCACCGGCGACGGTCGGATCGTGCTTGTCGGCGGCGAGGCCGGCGCGGGCAAGACCTCCCTGGTCGAGCGCTTCAGGCGCGACCTGACCGTCACCACCGAGGTCATGTGGGGGTCGTGCGAGCCGATGACGGCTCCGGCGCCCTTCGGTCCGCTCCTGGACTTCGCGACGGAGCTCGTCGAAGACTTTGAGGATCTCATCGGTTGGCGGGCCCGCCGCTACCGCCTGTTCACGGGCGTCCTGGCTTCTTTGAAGGCTACAGGCCGCCACCGGCTGCTCGTTTTCGAGGACCTGCATTGGGCGGACGAAGCCACTTTCGACCTACTCCGGTTCCTGAGCCGTCGCATCGT
>DASRWD010000157.1:0-4940 GCA_035654755.1 Trueperaceae bacterium | reverse complement strand
CTGGACCGAGGTTCCATGGGTGAGTGCCCAAATGTCCTCGGCTAGTGGCGGGCCCTGACGGACGCCTCGGTCCGCAGAGGGCGAACCTTCGGTATGCGAGTAACGCGCGCGGCGAAGGCGCTGGCGCTCATAGCGCTGCCCGGTGTTGGCCCCGTGCGGCGCAACGAGCGCTTAGAGGAGTACGGGTCGATATCCGCTGCCGTCGAAAGCTTCCTCGAGGACCAAGACGAGCACGCCCGGTCACTCAGACGGTCGCTACCCGAGTGCCAGGTGCTGGTCGACCGCGCGCAGGACGCCGGTCTGACCGTGCTGGACCGCGAGGACGATGGGTACCCGGACTTGCTCAGACGGGCCCCGCTGTCTCCTCCGCTCGTCCTGTTCGTCCAGGGGACCTTGCCGGACCAGATCATGGGCAAAGAGGTATCGGACGTAGATTCGATCGCTGTGGTGGGCACGCGCTCGGCGACCCGCGAGGGGCTCGACGAGGCAACCGCCTTGGGCCGCGGTCTAGCTGCCTCGGGCGTGGTCGTGGTGTCCGGTCTGGCTCTGGGCGTTGACGCAGCCGCCCACCGCGGAGCGCTCTCGGCCACAACGATGTCGGGCGTTGCGGCGCCGACGGTAGCGGTCCTAGGCGGCGCGCATGACCGTCTCCACCCGAAGGCGAACGCCGGGCTCGCTGCGCGGATCGTCGCGGGTGGTGGGGCCGTACTGAGCGAGTATCCGCCTGGCGTGCGGCCGAACCGCGGCTCGTTCCTCGAGCGCAACCGGATCATCGCCGGACTCAGTCGTGCCGTGGTGGTCGTCGAGGCAGGAGAGCAGTCCGGCGCGTTGTCGACCGCTACCCATGCGGCCGACGCCGGTCTGCCGGTGCTCACGGTGCCTACACGGCCGTCGGACCGCAGGCGGGCAGGCAACCTGAAGCTTCTGCGGGATGGCGCGGCTCCGCTCATCGACTTGTCCGACGTGGCATCCGTGTTCCCGGACAGGAGTCTTGCCGGAGCGGCGTTGAGGGCGTCAGGCGGAACCGACGGGCAGCTGGACGCACGGAGGGGTGTCGGAGCGAGGGCGACGCATCTCCCCAGGAACCCAGGAGGACTCGTGGATCGGGACCATGACAGCGGCCTCGCTTTCGCGACTGGCGCAGTGGGCGTGAAGAGGATGGCTGATCTCGGGGGCCTGGCCCGTACGGTCTTGGAGGTGCTGCACGAGAACGGAGAGCTCTCGTTCGACGGGTTGCTCGTCGCGCTGTCACGAACACGGCCCTCGACGGCCTCGTCTCCTTCACAACTTGCCGGGGCGCTCGTGAGGCTCGAGCTGCGCGGCGCTGTGAGACGCGGTGAGGACGGGCGGTTCTCCGGCACTGGTCCCTTGTTCGCGCCCGGCACGCTTGACGTCAAGTAGGTGCGCACCACGCTACGGCATGGCACCGCTCGATGAACGTCTCGTTCGCCCTCAGTAGGTGTGCGTCATGGAACGTCCGGCTCGCTGCCGCGTATTCTCTTGGTGGAGTGCTGCGCCTATGGCGCCCACCGGAGTCCCGGGGGGCAAGGCTTGCTGCGCGGCTTTCGATCGAAGGGAGTACTACTCTTGAAGAAGATCCTTCTTGCCCTGACCGCTACGCTGGCCATGACCGGTGTCGCGTTCGGCCAGACCCTCACGGTATGGACGACTTTCCAGGACCAGTCCCTAGACTGGCTGCGCGAGCAGGCGGCGTCCTTCACGGCCGGTTTCGGCGTGGACGTCGAGATCGTGCGGTTGGACGTGAACGAGCTCAAGCAGCAGGCTCTGCTCAGCGCTCCGCAAGGCGAGGCCGGTGACATCTTCGTCGGCGTACCGCACGACCAGATCGGCGAGATGGCCGTCGGCGGCATCCTTGCCGACATGACCGGCTACGCGACCGCGGCGTACCTCGACGACCTGTCCAACCAGGCCCGGTTGGGCTACACGGTCAACGGCCGGCTCTACGGTCTACCGATGTTCGTCGAGGGTCCCGCCCTGGTCGTCAACAACGACCTCGTGAGCGACGTACCGGACACCTACGAGGACACCATGCAGCTCGCGGCCGAACTCACGACGGCCGACACCTTCGGCTTCATGCTCGACATCAACAACTTCTACTTCTCCTACGCCTGGCTACATACGTACGGTGGCTACGTGTTCGGCCGTGACGCCTCCGGCTCGCTGGTCCCGGCTGAGGTAGGTCTCGACAACGAAGGCGCGGTGGCTGGCGCAGAGGCCCTCAAGGACCTCCGCTACGGCTTCGACCTCGTCCCCTCGGGCACCACGTTCGACGTAGCGAACGGCCTGTTCGTGGACGGCGCGCTGGCCATGATCTACACCGGTCCGTGGTCCATCCCGCAGTACCAGGGTGCAGGCCTGGACGTCAGCGTCGTCCCCATGCCCCCGCTGGCGAACGGTAACGAGTTCTCCGGCTTCATGGGCGTTCAGGGCACGCTCGTCAACCAGTTCAGCGACCTCAAGGTGGAGGCCGCCAACTTCGCCAAGTGGCTCACCCGCACGGACGCGCAGGTCTCGCTCGCGCGGCTCTCAGGGCGCATCCCCGCATCGGTCTCTGCGCTCGAGCAGGTGCAGGACGACCCCATCATCGCCGGGTTCGGTGCGGCGCTGCTCGCTGCCGAACCCATGCCGAACATCCCGGAGATGGGAGCCGTCTGGGCCCCGATGGGTGACGCCCTCACCGTCATCACGGACACCGAGGACTCGAACCCCTCCGAAGCGCTTTCCCGGGCGGTCGACCAGATCCTCGGTCGCTGAGGACCGACTGTCGCGGGAGTGAGTGACTCGCGCGACTTTGGAACCAGGTAGCTGGGCCAGGGGCCTCAAGACCCCTGGCCCTGACGTAGGGGGTCGGCGGACATAGACATCTCTCGGCCTGTCGAGGAGAGCCTGGCGCGCAGTCGTACGACGGCGGGCGGCGTCGTCAAGTCGCTGGCGCTCGTGTTCGGGGCGCTGCTGGCGTCCCTGGTCGCCGGCGTCGCGTCGGTTGCCGGCGCACGCCTCGCCTTCCCCGACACGCCTGCATACGTCGGGATCATCGTCGGGCTGATGGTGCTGATCGTCGTATTGCGCGAGTTCGCGCGACGCTTCGCCTGGTTGATGCCCTGGTACTACCTGCTGCCGGCGATCGTCTTCCTGCTCACGTTCACGTTCTTCCCCGTGATCCTCACGATCGGTCTCGCGTTCACGGACTACGCCGGCATCCGCAACGGCGAGCTGAACCCCACGACGCAGACGGCGATCACTGCGGTCGACGGCCCGAACCTCATCATCGCCGACCCGCGGACGCTCGACTGCGAAGACTTGAGGGACGGGTGCAACCAGGTGCGCGCGGTCGTTTACGCGTCGGGCGACGTCGATGTGCCGGGCGTCGCGCTCGACGGCGACCAACTGACGCTCGAGGAGGCCCCGCCGGGGGGCAGGTCGGTAGAGACCGTCTCGCTGTTCCTGCCGGACATCGGTTTCGACATGGACGTCAGGGTCGTCGCCCAGGACGGGCCCACGCTGACGCTCCAACGCGCGCCGCCAAGCGAGCCGGACCTGGCGAGCGTCACGCTGCGGTTGGATAGACAGCCGGTCCAGGTGCTCATAGCCGAGGACCTGGGTGACCAGATGGTGCTCGCTGAGCCGCTTCCCGAGGGTCTGGACCCGGAGAGCATCGCCCGCTACAACGACTTCGGCTTCGTCGGCCTGCGCAACTTCAGGACCATCGCTGCGCAGGCCTCACGAGCGCTCTTCCCCGTCTTCGGGTGGAACGTCGCGTTCGCTTTCCTCACCGTGATCGTCAACCTGGCTGCGGGCGTGTTCCTCGCCGTGCTGCTGAACAACAAGTCTCTGCGGTTCCGGAACCTCTATCGCACGCTGCTCATCGTCCCCTGGGCGCTTCCCAGCGTCATCACCATCCAGGTGTGGAAAGGGTTCCTCAACGAGAACTTCGGCGTCATCAACCGCCTGCTCGCCCTCCTGGATGTCGGCACGGTGCCGATCGACTGGCTGGGGAGTGCCATGGCCGCCAAGGGCGCGCTGTTGATCGTCAACCTATGGCTGGGCCTGCCGTTCATGCTCACGGCCACGCTGGGAGCGTTGGCGGCGATACCCGACGAGGTCTACGAAGCGGCCCGCGTCGACGGCGCTAACGCTTGGACCTCGTTCTGGGGCGTCACCGGTCCCCTTCTGCGCAGCGCCCTCGTGCCCGTCACCCTCAGTTCGTTCGCCTTCAACTTCAACAACTTCAACATCATCTTCCTTCTCACCGACGGCGGGCCTCCGGTACCTTGGGGCACGGCCACCGCCAGAGGGACGGATATCTTGATCAGCTGGGCGTACAACGAGGCGTTCCGCAGTCAGGGCGGCTATGCGTACGGCTTGGGCTCGGCCATCTCACTGATCATCTTCGTGATCACGCTCTCGGTAAGCCTCATGAACTTCAAGGTGACCGGCGCACTGAAAGACGAGTCCAGGACGTGAGGCACGGTAAGCGCCTTCACTACCTCAGCATGGTCGCTGTCGCGCTCGTCGTCGTCGGTGGGATCTACTTCCTGTTGTCCACCGCGCCTGAGACCATCGTTCGCAACCGCATGCTCGTGATACCTGGCGGCTGGCAGCGGTTCCTCGGCGCCTTCGGGTTGGCGGTCGGCGGCGTCGCTGCCCTCGCGTACCTGTACGGCCTGGCCACGCGCCCACTTCGGGCGGGGCGGTACGCCCTGACGATGGGCACCCATGTGTTCATGTGGGTCGTCATCCTGCTGGTCCTCTACCCCGTCGTCTACCTGGTCGCCGTGTCGTTCAACGAGAACAACACGCTGGCCACGGCCCTGCCGAGGGATGGCAACGTCATCGTGCGTGCGGGCGTTGTCCCCGACCCAGGCAGAGTATCCACCGTCCAGTACACGAAGGTGTTGCAGGAGTTCCATGTCGAGTGG
>DASRWD010000156.1:0-7069 GCA_035654755.1 Trueperaceae bacterium | reverse complement strand
ATCCCTCGTCGTCCTCAGCATCAACTTCATCGGCGACGGGTTGCGAGACGCGTTGGACCCGCGGCTGCGCAACCGGAGCTGACTCGGGGCTGCCCTGCCACTGAAGCGGTCGCGCCGCCAACGTCCGATAGCCGCCCGTTCTGCGGCCCGGCAGGGCGGCTGCTAGACTCGCGCCCACATGCCAGAGTCGCGGCACCTAGGCCGAGGGCGCGAGGCCTACGAGAACGGGGATTGGGCCACCGCGTACGAGGCGTTCGAGCAGGCGGGCGCCGAGCTGCCGCTGGCGGCCGCGGACCTCGAGTCCTGGGCGTCTACGGCGTTCCTCCTGGGTAAAGACGACGAGTTCGTGAAGCTGCTCGACCTGGCCCACCAGCGTCACCTGGACCACGGCGACACGCTCAACGCTGCGCGCTGTGCCAGTTGGCTGGCGATGAACCTCGCGGCTGCCGGCGCTCAGGCACCCGCGGCCGGGTGGCTGGCACGCACCAGGCGCCTGCTCAAGGGCGTGAGCAGCGACTCGGCGGAGAGCGGATACCTGGCGCTGGCCGAGTCGATGGCGGCGGCGGCAAGGGGCGACCTCGCCGAGGTCGTAGCGCGTGCCGAGCAGGCGGTCACTACCGGGTCCCGCTTCCGGGATCACGACCTCGAGTCACTCGCGTTGCACGTGCTCGGCCGGGCCGAGCTTCGGCGCTCGCGCGTCGACGAGGGCCTGGCTCTGCTCGACGAGGCGATGGCGGTCCTCGCCTCGCGCGTCACGACCCCTTTCGTCATAGGCGTCGTGTACTGCAGCGTCATCGACGCCTGTCGCGCCGTCTTCTCGCTGCAGCGGGCGCACGAGTGGACCGAGGCGCTTGGACGGTGGTGTGAGAACCAGCCGGACCTCGTCGCCTTCTACGGCGACTGCTGCGTCGCCCGCGCCGAGATGCTGGTTCTGCGCGGGGCCTGGCTGGATGCCGCCGACGAGGCGCGTCGGGCCACCTTCCGGTTGGCGCAGTGGGCCGCACCACGCATCGCGGCCGCGGCGAAGTACCAGCTGGCCGAGGTGCACAGGCTGCGTGGCGACGCGGAAGCCGCCGAGCGCGCCTACGCCGATGTCGCGCATCAGGGAGGCGTTCCCTACCCAGGTCTGGCGCTGTTGCGGCTCCAGATGGGCGACGCGGATGCTGCCTATCAGGGTCTTCTCGGGCGCCTAGCGGAGACGCGGGACCCTCTCAGACGCGCGCGGCTGTTGCCAGCCGTCGTGGAATCAGGTCTCGCGGTACTGAGGTCCGAGATCGACACGGAGCGCGAGGAGATCCTCGCCGAGCTCCAGACCGCTGCTGCCGAGCTGACCAGCGTGGCGGACGCGTACAGGTCACCTGCGCTGCGCGCCATGGCCGACCACGCCGAAGGAGACGTCCTCAAGGCTCGCGGAGAGACGGCGCAAGCGGCCGCCGCACTTCGGGCCGCGGTGGACGGCTGGACCGACCTGGGTGCCCCGTACCAGGTGGCGAAGGCTCGGGTATCGCTGGGACGCGCGTACCTGGCGAAGGGTGACGTCGAGGACGCGGAGATCGAGCTCGCTGCGGCGCGTTCGGTGTTCGCCGAGCTGGGCGCCAAGCCGGACCTCGCCGCCCTCGATGAGGTGGCCGGCACCGGTCCCAACGTGTCGGGCCTCAGTCCCCGTGAGCGCGAGGTGCTGGCGCCTCTCGCCAGGGGCGATTCCAACAAGGCCATCGCCGCCGCCCTCGGCATAAGCGAGCGAACGGTGGAGCGACACGTGAGCAACATCTTCGACAAGCTGGGCGTCACCTCCCGCACCGAGGCCGCGGCCCACGCGCTGCGCAACCGGCTGGTCTGATGGAGATGGCGAGGCTCGGGCCGCATGCCACCTGCTGAGGGCCGCTACGTGGAACCACCCATGTCCATTCGAGTCGCCATGCGTGGTGACGCCGATGTGCTGTGCTGCCGCTCGCTTCTAGCCTCCGGCCATGGAACAGACTCTGCAGGACCGACGAACGGGAAGCGAACAGGGTCGGACCGAGCGCTACGACGTCGTGGTCATAGGCGGCGGTCAGGCCGGGCTCTCGACCGGCCATCACCTCCAGAAGGCGGGGCTGAGCTTCGTCATCCTCGACGATAGGGAGCGAACCGGCGACGTGTGGCGCGAGCGCTGGGACTCGCTCAAGCTCCATACCCCGGCCGTGTTCTCGAGCCTCGACGGCATGCCGTTCCCCTCGCAGCCGTTCCACTTCCCCTCCAAGGACGAGTTCGCCGACTACCTGGAGGCCTACGTCGAACGCTTCGACCTGCCCGTGCGGCTGGGCGCCAGGGTGATCCGCCTGACGCGCGACGGTGACGGCTTCCTGGCGACCACGACTACGGGCACGTACCGCTCAGACCACGTCGTCGTGGCCATGGCGAACTTCCAGCGGCCCAGGATCCCCACCTTCGCGCGGGACCTGGACCCGAGCATCGCCCAGCTGCACTCGAGCGAGTACCGAGACCCTGCGCAGTTGCCCGACGACGGGCCGGTTCTGGTAGTGGGCGCCGGCAACTCCGGTGCGGAGATCGCCCACGACCTGGCAGGCGAACGACGCGTGCACCTCTCAGGCCGCTACCCCGGCCAACTGCCGTTCTCGATCCACGGCCGTCTGGCGCGGGCGTTCCTGATGAGGTTCGTGCTCAGGGTGATCTTCCACCGCGTGCTCAGCGTCGCGACGCCCATCGGCCGCAAGGCTCGCCCGAAGCTGACGAAAGGCTCCCCGCCGCTGATAAGGACCAAGCCGAAGCACCTCAGGGCCGCAGGCGTGGAGCAACTCCCCAGAGTTGAGGGTGTTCGCGACGGGCTTCCTCTCCTCGCGGACGGGCGCACGCTGGACGTCAGGTCCGTGGTCTGGTGCACCGGGTTCCGCCCCGGCATGGAGTGGATCGACCTGCCGCTCACGTTCGACGACAAGGGGCCGGAGCACGAGCGCGGCACGGTTCCCGGGGTCCCGGGCCTCTACTTCGTCGGGCTGCACTTCCTGTTCGCGTACTCGTCCGTGATGATCCACGGGGTCGGGCGGGACGCCAAGCGCGCGGTGGCCCACATAGCCGGCAGTCAGGTGCCCGCCACGGTCACGGCCGAGGCCATCAACGTGCCGGCCACCGCGCGGCCCGCTAGCTAGGGACGCTCAGATCGTCGCTGTTCCCTGCGTGCAGTCCGTGGGAGCGTCGAAGTTGCCGAGGATCAGGCCAAGGTTGATCCGCGTCGCACCCTCGATCTCGGTCAGCGGCACGTGGAAGGTGGCCGTGGATCCCGCGATGACTGGGTCTGTCAACGGGACGATGACGTTGTCCGCTGCGTCGTACAGCACCGCCCCGACCCCCGCCTCGTAATCGATCCCGTACTCGATGCCCAGCGAGCCGGGGGTAGGAACGCAGAAGGCGTCGACGTTCGAGAGATCGTGTGCGGTCGTCGGATCCTGGTCGATGTCAAGGTCGAAGAGCGTGATCAGCTCGCTCAGGTCGGTCTGGCTCTCCTCGAGCTCGAGGACGACCATCAGGTTGTCTTCGTCGAACGACGTGGCCAGGCCGACGATGTCGTAAGTCAGGGGGTTGCCTAGTACGGCAGCCGCGTCGCCGATCTCGTCTTCGATGCGTGCGCCCACGTACTCGAAGGCGAGCGTCGCGGAAGCGGTCTCGGTCGCGGCCACTTCGAACGCGACAGCGTCGGCAGCGAACCGCTCGAACCCTATGTAGCCGCCGTTGGGCAGCTCCACGACGTCCGCTTCGAGCGTGTACGAGCCGGGCGGGAGGCCGGTCAGCGTGGTCGGCGCCTGTTCCGCCGCTGCGAACCCGTTGGGTCCGGTCACCGTGACGTCGACGATGGTCCCGTCCGGGAGGCCGGTGACGCTCAGTTCGGCTCCCCCGGTCTGGATGTTCGTGCAGGCAGCCAGCATCAGTGCGGCAATGAAAGCCAGCACGACGTTGAAGCGAAGACGTGGGAATCTGTTCATCGGCTCCTCCTCGGTCGCGACCAGGTTGAACTTCAGTGTGCGCCGCGGACCGTCGCGGAGGTCCCGACGCGCTTCGGACCGTAACGTGGTCCTACGGAGTGGCCGGGCAAGATAACTCACGTGCCAGACATGAGAAGGCCGCGGCCCCATGATCGGGCCGCGGGCTTCTACGGTGGTGGAGGCGGCGGGAGTCGAACCCGCGTCCGGAACCGCCTCGACCGGGCGTCTACGCGCGTAGCCTGGGATCGATTGTCGGCGCGGCCCGAGCTCCCTGGCAGGCTCGTGGAACCGCGCTTACACGTCTTAAGTCTCGCCCCTAGCTACCGACGCGCGAGCGCTGGGGCCAGCCCGCTTCAGGTCGTTCACACCGGCGAGCCACGGGCAGGGCTTCCGGGGAACGCTAGCTACGGTTAAGCAGCCAGTGCGTAGTTGTTGTTGCCAGTTAAGGCGTGGCAGGTTTGTTGACGCGGCCAACTGCCATCCGCGGCGCGCAACCTCGGCCTAGGTGCCGGTCCCGTCGAGACCGTGTCGCCCCCGAGACTTGCGGTGGTACCGGTACGCTACGCTCGCACCGACCTCAGATCATAGCAGAGGCCTGAGTGGCGGACGGTAAGGCTAAACACCGCCAGGCACGTATACTTCAGCATGGCACTAGCCGTCCGTATGCGGGGCATCACGAAGCGTTACCCGCTCGTGGTGGCCAACGACGACGTCGACTTCAACGTCGCATGGGGCGAGCTGCACGCGCTCATCGGCGAGAACGGTGCCGGTAAGTCCACACTCATGAAGATCCTCTACGGGCTCGTGCAGCCGGACGAAGGCAGGATCGCAGTGGACGGCGCTCAGGTCCAGATAGCGAGCGCGCGTGATGCCATCGACCTCGGCATCGGCATGGTGCACCAACACTTCATGTTGGTGGAGCCGCTGACCGTCACCGAGAACCTGGTGCTGGGCTCCGAGCCCAGACGTGGCCTCGCCCTCGACTACCGTGCGGCTCGTCGCGAGGCCGCCAGGCTGATCGAGGAGTTCGGCTTCGACATCGACCCCGACTCTCGTATCGAGGACCTTCCGGTCGGCTTCCAGCAGCAGGTCGAGATCCTGAAGGCGCTCTACCGCAACGCGAGGGTGCTCATCCTCGACGAGCCCACCGCCGTGTTGACGCCCCAGGAGACGGTGGGCCTCTTCCGCTTCCTGCGCGAGTTCGCGAAGAAGGGGAACGCGGCCATCTTCATCAGTCACAAGCTGGACGAGGTCGTTGAGGTCTGCGGCCGCATGAGCGTCATGCGCGACGGCAAGATGATCGGCACGGTGCGGCGCGAGCGCACGGACCAGCGGCAGCTCGCCAACATGATGGTGGGTCGCGAGGTCCTACTACGGGTCGAGAAGGGCCCGGCGCATCCCGGCGACGTCGGGCTCTCCGTCGAGGACCTGAAGCTGGCACACCCGTTCAAGCCCCGCAACGTGATCGACGGCGTGAGCTTCGAGGTCCGTAAGGGCGAGGTCCTTGGCGTCGCCGGCATCGAGGGCAACGGCCAGTCCGAGTTGGTCGAGTGCATAACGGGGATGCTCACCGGCTACGAGGGCACGATCCGCATGCTCTCGGGCGGGATCATGCACGACGTCTCCCACGCCTCCTCACGCGAGCGCCGCGAGTTGGGCATGAGCCACGTCCCCGAGGACCGCAACGGCCGCGGTCTCATCCTGCCGTTCACGGCTGCGCAGAACTCGATCCTCGGGGACCATTACCGCAAGCCTTTCGCCGGCGTCGCAGGGTTGCTGAACGAGGGCGCCATCCGAGACCATGCGGCCAAGATCATCTCCGAGTACGACGTCAGGCCCGACAGCGTCTCCATCTCTGCCGGCAACTACTCCGGCGGGAACGCGCAGAAGCTGATCGTGGCGCGGGAGCTGGAGCGGAGTCCGTCCGTGCTGGTGCTTGCCCAACCGACGCGCGGCGTTGACATAGGCGCCATCGAGTTCATCCATCAGCAGATCGTCGAGGCCCGCGACGCCGGTTTGCCGGTGTTGTTGGCAAGCGCCGACTTGAACGAGGTGCTGTCGCTGTCCGACCGCATCGTCGTGATGTTCGAGGGCAAGGTGATGGGCGAGCTTACACAGGCCGAGGCGACGCCCGAGCTGCTGGGTCTGATGATGGCCGGCGACGACGTGGAGACGGCCAGGAGCCGGGTGGCGATGCACGAATCAGCGCCGCCGGCAGCACCTGCCCATCACACTTAGAGCGCACTCAAGGGCCCATCTCCCCTTGCAAGCTCCATGTGACGTTCGCAGTACCAAGTCCTGACTGGATCAGGACGTGCGCGGCGGGGTCCCAGCCATTGGAGAAGTAGGAGCTGCCAGTGGCAGCTTCCAGTTGGTGCGGTAGCTGCGCCGTCCCTCCAAGCGACCCGGAACTCACATCGTGGCCTCTTAGGTTGACGGATCCCACGGTGAGGTTGTGCTCCGAGGGGGTCCTCTCCTCGTCCTCCGTCACCGCCCGGCCCTCGATGTGGAACGAGGCGTCGTAGGTACAGGTACTCGTGTCGAACGTGACGGACAGGGACACCCGCGTGACCTCACCGCTGCCGGTGGTAATGCGCGAACCGTACTCCGACGTGTAGACATCGTTCACCTGGTAGTTAGCGGCGATCGTTTGATCGCTGGCCGTGTCGGTGCGAAACCCCCTGGTTGTGTCGTAGTTCTGGTTGAGGGGCAGCGCGGCCTGCGCGTTCCACGAGCGGCTCACGTCTCCGCTGCCGTACTCGTCGGACCCCTTCTGTTGCCAGGAGAACGAGTACTCGAGGTTCAAGGATGTGACCTCGTCCAACCACTCGCAGGTGCCGTCACATTGGATGTCCTCGCGCCAGGGGTTGTAGACGTCCGGGGACCCTCCGATCAGTTGGTTCATCCGCGCCATCCCTAGGACGCGCACGAAGCCAGAAGACGCCTGGTCGACGCACGGCTCGATGGCTTCCTGCCAGCAGTTGTCTGCGCCCGCCACCACGGCGTCCATGACCTTCCGCACCTCGACCGAGAAGGTCTTATCCATCCCGAGGAGGATCACGCTGCGGGCCCAGCCCAGGACCTTGGAG
>DASRWD010000155.1:0-9079 GCA_035654755.1 Trueperaceae bacterium | reverse complement strand
TCCGGGCCATCTACTTCGCCCCGTACATAACGCCGGCTGTCGCGGTCGCCTGGGTGTGGGGCTGGATGTACAACCAGAACTTCGGGCTCTTCAACCGCCTGATCATCCAGTGGTGGGACTTCGCGGAACGTATCGGCGCCGAGTGGCTCATCGTCCAGCCGCAGGCGTTCCTGAGGAACCCGGACACGGCGCTTTTCGCGGTGGCGGCTGTCATCGTCTGGCAACAGCTCGGCTTCCAGGTAGTGATCTTCCTCGCCGGGCTCCAGGGCATTCCGCGCACCTATTACGAGGCCGCGAAGATAGACGGCGCGGGTAGTTGGCACCTGTTCAGGTACATCACGCTGCCCCTGCTGAACCCGGTGATGGTCTTCGCCGTCATCATCACGTCGATAACGGTGCTCCAGCTCTTCGACCAGATCGTCAACATCAACTTCACCGACCAGGGCGGGCCGCTCAACCGCACGCTCTCCCTCGCCCTCTACATGTTCAACGAGGCGTTCGGGCGCGCGCGGGTAGGCTACGCCGCCGCGATCACGGTGGTGCTCTTCCTGCTCATCCTGACGATCACGCTGATCCAGCTCCGGGTGACGCAGAAACGGTTCGAGTACTGATGGTCACCTCGACTGGACCCCTCACCAGGCGGGAGGCGCGAGCGCTGACCCAGCGGCCGAGACGCACCGGACGTCGCGGGCCCATGATCGCCGCGTACGTGATCCTGTCTCTCGGCGCGCTGCTCATGGTCTTCCCGTTCGTATGGATGCTGCTCTCGTCGTTCAAGGACGCTCGCGAGGTGCTTTCACCGGGGATCTGGCCCAGCCGCTTCACGCTCGTCAACTACGTAGAGGTGATAACCCGAACCTCGTTCCCGCGGTGGTTCCTCAACAGCCTCATCGTGGCGACGGCCACCACTGCCTCGGTGCTCCTGCTGTGCTCGTTGGTCGGATACGTGCTCGCACGCCTGCGGTTCCCGGGCAAGAACCTGATCTTCATCCTCATCCTCTCGACGCTGATGATCCCCACAGAGATGCTCGTCATCCCCTGGTACGTCATCTCGAGCCGCTTCGACTGGATCAACACGTACTGGGGCCTGATCTTCCCCGGTCTGATACCCGGCTTCGGCGTCTTCCTCATGCGGCAGTTCTTCCAGACGGTGCCTCGTGACCTCTTCGACGCGGGACGCATAGACGGCGTCTCGGAACCCGGGCTGTTCTTCCGTATCGGCCTGCCCCTGGTGGGCCCCGGCCTGGCGGCGCTCGGCATCTTCTCGTTCATCGGCAACTGGAACGCCTACCTATGGCCCCTCATCGCCGGCCAGTCGCCTTCGATGCGTACCGTGCCAGTTGGTATCTCGCTGTTCTCGGGCGAGGCCGGCGCCGCCTGGCACCTGATCATGGCCGCGTCTTCCCTGGCGATCGTCCCCGTGCTCATCGTCTTCGTACTGCTGCAACGGCAGATAATCGAGGGCGTGGTGCTCTCTGGCATCAAGGGTTAGGCGACCGCCCCGGACGCACGCGCGACGGTGCGCGAGCACCGTCATTGCGCAGCATCAGCCGGCGCGCGCCAACCAGTCATCCACCAGGCGCGACAGCTCTGCGACGACGACCTCAACGATCCGCTCGCCCTTGGCGGCGTCGATCTCGGAGACGTTGCCGTGGTAGCCCTCGAAGCCCACCGGCGCCTGGCCGCGGCCGACCACCTGAGCGGCGCCGCGCCACCACGGGGCCTCGTACGCGATGTCGACCGGCCTATCGTCCGGCGGCGCCACGCCTCGGGGGTCCAGGGCCGCCGTCGCCGAGATCTCCAGCGGCCCGCCGTGCCCGTGGCCGTCCGCGTCCTGGAAGAGACCTTTTGGTGCCAAGCGCCACCAGTTGCATACGAGCACAGACGCCTGGGGCGCGCCCGCCGTGACCTCTTCGGCGGCCAGCCTGAGCGCGTACTGGTTCTCGCTGTGACCGTTCAGTACCAGTAGCCTGTCGACCCCGACTTCGACTACGCCCCGGATCACCGCGGTCACGTAGGTGAGGAAGGCAGCGGGGTCCACCGATACCCCCGGGCCGTGACCGGTGGTCAGCCGCGGCACGAACGAGTAGGCGATCGGCGGGAACACCAGGCAGTCGCGGGACTCCGCCAGCCGCCGCGACAGGCCGGCGGCCAGGGTGGTGTCGGTGCCGAACGGAGCAGCGGGACCGTGGTACTCCACGCTTCCGACGGGCAGCACGCCGAACGGCGCGCTCTCGAACCGCCCGGCAGCGGCTCCGCCGAGGTACAGGACCTCACGCTCCACGCTCACGCGTCGGACCCTACGACCTGCAGGTTCACGCCCCGCAGACTCGCGACGGCGCTCTCAACCTTGCCTACGCGCACCCCTAGCCCCTCGGCGTCTGCCTCCACCGCCGACCGCGAGCGTCTCAGGCTCTCCTCCATGGTTGCCGCGGCCGGCATGCCGAAGCCCAGTCGCCGCTCGACGAACGCGTGCGCGTCGACGGCGTCCCGCAGGCTCTCCGGCGTCATGGCCGGACCTCCTGCGGCCACCACGTCCTCGGGCGTGGCCTCAGCCAGCGGCGTGCCGTTCGCCTCGAGCCGCGAGAGGAGCGCTGCGACGACGCTGTGCGCCCGCGGGAAGTCGAACCCGGCGTCACGGACCAGCACGTCCGCAAGCTCGGTAGCCGTCGTGTCGGTGCGCCGGGCGACCTCGGCCAGCCGACGCTCGTCGAAGTCGCCACCGCGGAGGCAAGCCGACATGAGATCCAGGGCGCCCATGAGCTGCCTGTGCTGGGCCACGAGGCCGCCCTGGATGTCCGGGCCGAAGTCGTTGAGGTCCGCGAAGGGGATGTTGTGGCTCGAGAACGTGACCATCGCCGCCGAACCGATGGCGCGCGACAGACGCGTCCGCACGTGTTCCAGCGCCACCGGGTTGCGCTTCTGCGGCATTATCGACGAGCCCTGGACCAGGCCGTCCGCCAGGACGTAGAGGTCCTGCGATGCCCACGTCAGCAGGTCGTCGACCACGCGGCCCAGGTTGAGAGCGACGCTCTGACCCACCATGGCGAGATCGAACTCCCAGTCCGCGGCCGCGACCGCGTCGTACGTGTTCTCCACAGGCCCGTCGAAGCCCAGCGCCGCGGCCGTGCGGTGCCTGTCCAGCGCATGGCTGGTGCCGGCCAGGGCCGCAGCTCCCAAGGGGGACAGGTTGGACCGGTCGTACGCCTGGAGCAGCCGTTGCGTGTCACGGGACAGCAGGTCCTGAGCAGCCTCCAGATAGTGGGCGACGGTCGTCGGCTGGCCGGGCCGGTGGTGCGTGTGGGCGATGAGCACGGTGCCCACGTGCCTGGCCGCCTTGTCCAGCAGCAGCCCGCGCAGCTCGATCAACACGGCCCCCAGTCGGGCGAGGAGCGTCCGGCCGTGCATCTTGTAGACCGTCATGTCGAGGTCGTTGCGGCTGAGGCCCAGCCGGATCAGGCCCACTGCGTCCCCGTGCTTGGCCTCGAGCACACGTTGCAGGGCGAAGTAGAGGTCGGGGACGTCTTCGACGTAGCTCGGTGCGGGCTCGTCGTGCAGGCTGACGAGGGTGGTCCTCAGCTCCCGCCCGGCGGAGACGGATTCGGGCGAATGCCCGCTCAGCTTCAACACCTCGTCGAGGTGGGCGGTCATGGCGTCTATGAAGTGGTGCTTGAGGTTCTCGGCAGCGAAGCGGTAATCGGGCGCCAACACGCGCTGCAGGTAAGCGGAGTGCCAAGCCATCTGGTGATCACCGTCCTCGAGGTTGGCTCACCGTACCGCGCCCGCGGCGCCGCTCACCACGGCAACGAGCTGCCCTTCCAGACGGCGCGCGGGCCCGCCGGAACCCGCCTCAGCGCCACGGCCTGCCCGACACGGCGAACAGCGTGTGGTAGCCGCTCGTTCGGCGACTACTGACCAGAAGTGACGCGGTTCACCTGCGTGCGCTAGCGCGTTAGACCTGCACACCCCCGATGAACACGGTCTTCTGCTCGAGGTACTCGGAGAGGCCCTCGGACCCGGTCTCGCGGCCCATGCCCGAGCCCTTGACCCCGCCGAACGGGGCCTCGGCCGTCACGGGCATCCAGTCGTTGATGGCGACCATGCCTGCCTCTATGCGTTCGGACAGCACGAGGGCGGTGTTCAGGTCCTGCGTGAACACGTACGCCGCCAGGCCCGCCTCGTAGGCGTTCGCCCGCTCGACCACCTCGTCCAGGTCGCCGAACGATGCCACGGGCATGACGGGGCCGAACACCTCCTGCGAGTCAAGAGGCATGCCCGGCTCGATGCCCGTCACGACGGTGGGCTCGTAGAAGTAACCCTTGCGATCGGCTCTCTTGCCGCCGACGGCTACCTTGGCGCCGGCAGAGACGGTGGAGGCGACCAGTTCTTCGACCCGCTCGCGCTGCTTGGCGTTGATGAGGGGGCCGACCATGGCGCCCTCCTCGGTGCCGTGGCCGACCTTCATGCCCTGCATGGCGTCCACGGCCGCGCTCGTGAAGTCGTCGGCCACGTCCTCGTGAACGAGGAACCGCTGCGGCGCGATGCAGACCTGGCCGGCGTTGCGCACCTTGAACCGGGCGGCGAGTTTGGCCACGCGGCCCATGTTCGCGGCGTCGGGCATGACTATCACTGGGGCGTTGCCGCCCAGCTCCAGCGCCAGGCGCGTCAGCGTCTTGGAGGCGCCGTCCATGAGCAGCTTGCCCACCCGCACGCTGCCGGTGAAGGCCAGCTTGCGCAGGCGCGGGTCGTCGAGCATCGCCTGGCCTTGAGCCTCGGCGTCGCCGTTGACGACGTTGATCACGCCGGCGGGCGCCCCGGACTCCTGGAGCGCGTGCGCGAGCAGGAAGGCCGAGCGCGGGGTGTACTCGGCCGGCCGGCCGACCACCGTGTTGCCTGCAGCCAGGGCCGCGGCCCACGTGCGGACGATGTTGTAGACGGGGAAGTTCCAGGCGGTGATGGTCCCGACGACGCCGATCGGCTGGGGAACCACCCAGATGCGCCGCTTGGGTGCGCTCGGCGGCACGATGCGCCCGTACGCCCTCACTCCCTCGCCGGCGAACCAGCGTAGGTAGGTGGCGGCCGAGAGCCACTCGCCCTTCGAGTCGCCGAGCGGCTTACCGGACTCGCCGGTCGTCACCGTGGCGAGGTCGACGGCGTGGGCCTCGATCCAGGTCGCGGCCTTCTCGAGCACCGCGCCGCGCTGGTATGCCGTGCGACCGGCCCAATCGGGGAACGCGGCCTGCGCCGCATCGATCGCCGCCACCACGTCCTCGGCGCCGCCGAACGCGACCTCGTCGACGACCTCTTCGCTGCCCGGGTCTATCAGGTCCCAGGTGCCGCCCCCGCGGGCGTCGACCCACTCCCCCCCGATGAGCATGCGCCGTTGTGGCGCTCCGAAGTCAGCTGTGCCGGTGCCGTTCTTGTCGCCGTCAGGCATGTGCGAGGGTCCCCTTCCCGAGGCTGCGCTCGGCTGCGGCGATGGCCTCGCCGACTACTGCCATCGCCTCGTCGAGCTCTTCGTCCGTGATGTTGAGTGGCGGCAGGAACCGCAGGCAGTTCGAGTAGAGGCCAGCGCGTATGACGATGACGCCGCGCGCCAGCGCCTGCTTGGTGACCTCGAGAACGAGCTCGGGCCACGGTGTCTTGGCGTCGTCCTTGACGAACTCGGCAGCCAGCATGGGGCCCAGGCCGCGAACGTCCCCGATGGACGGGTGCACGGTGGCCAACTCCTCCAGCCGCGTCCTCAGCCGCGCACCCACCTCGCGGGAACGCGTCAGGAAGGCCTCCGAGGTGATCTCCTCGAGCGTCGCGAGAGCCGCGGCGCAGGCGAGCGGGTTGCCGGAGTACGTGCCGCCCAACCCTCCTGGATGCGGGCCGTCCATGACCTCCGCCTTGCCGACGACCGCCGCGATCGGCATGCCTGACCCCAGCGACTTCGCGGTAGCAAGCAGGTCAGGCGCCGCTCCCAGGTGATCTACCGCCCATAGTTTGCCGGTGCGCCCCATGCCGCACTGGACCTCGTCCGCCACGAGGACGATGCCATGGCGGTCGGCAAGCTCGCGCAGGGCGCGCCAGTAGCTTGGGTGCAACGCGACGAAGCCGGCTTCGCCCTGCACGGGCTCCACGACGATGGCGGCGATCGCAGAGGGATCCACCTGCGCGACCATGGCCCGTTCGAGGAACTCGAGCGCGGCGACGACGTACTGGTCCTCCGACAGGCCCTTCGGCCTCCGGTACATGTTGGGGAAGGGCAGGCGGTAGATCTCCGAAGGGAACGGCCCGAAGCCCTTCTTGAAGAGCCCGTACTTGCTCGTCATGCCGAGAGTCATGTTCGTGCGGCCGTGGTACCCACCTTCGAACACGACGATGGCTTGGCGTCCCGTGTACGCCCTCGCGATCTTGACGCAGGTCTCCAGCGCCTCGGCGCCGGAGTTGAGGAGAACCGCCTTCTTGGGGAACTCGCCCGGCGCCACCTCGCACAGCCGCTCGAGGAGCCTGACCTGGGGCTCGTACGTTGCGACGATGCCGCACATGTGCACGAGCTCCTCGGCCTGCCGCTTGAGCGCGTCGACGACCACGCCGGGCGTGTGCCCGACGGCCAAAGCGCCGATACCCCCAGCCAGGTCGAGCAGGCGGTTGCCGTCGACGTCTTCCACCACGGCCCCGTGCGCCCGCGCGACGGCGACGTCCGTGAGCCTCGAAGCGCCGCGAGCCCCGGCCGCGTCGCGCCTGGCTGCCAGCTCGAGGCTGCGTGGGCCCGGCACGGTTGTCCTGAGGGCGATGCTTGGCAAGATCACTACCTCCCGGTGCGGTTGTCACGATCAGGGCGCGCGTACTCTCGCATTCGCGCCCGACTGCTCACAAGACGACCTCGCCGCCATCATAGGCGCGGGGCTTGAGCAGTTCGAGGACCTCCCTGGCCGCTCGACGACCGCTCTGCAAGGCGCCGTGGACCGTGGCGGCGTCCGCCTCAGGGGAGGTCGCCTCGCCTGCCCACAGGATGGGCGGCGTCGGCTCGGCCAGAAGCTCCCGCGCGCCACGGTGCCCGGGCCTCACGTAGCTGTAGCCGCCGCGCGCGTAGGGGTCGCTCACCCAGTCGACGAGTTGCGCGTCCACCGCCTGGAGGCCGGGCCGGCCGAGCTCGCGCCTCAGGCTCTCGAGCGCGTCGTCCAGGGCCTCCTCCTCGCCGCGCCTCAGCAGGTCCATCGCGGCGTCGCCGGTGAGGAACGCCGTCCACACGACGGCGTCCGTCTCGTGTCCGAAGGACGGCGTCCACCACATGGGCGCCCTGCCCGATGCGTAGATGGCCTTGATGCCGGGAGGCGTGATCGGCTCGCGGAAGCGGTAGACGCACTTGACGGCCGGACCCATGCCCAGGCCACGCAACGCTTGCAACGTGGCGGGCGGCAGGCCGGGTACGAACTCGACGTCGCCGGCGGCCAGCACGCCTACGGGCAGCGTGCACACGAGCAGCTTCGCGGCGAACTCTTCGCCTGCAGTCGTGAAGGCCGAGACCCCTTCCGCGGTCTGCTCGACCCGCTCGACCTGTGCCCGGGTCCGAATCTCCGCGCCTATGCCCAAAGCCTCGAGCACGGCGCCGTAGCCTTCGACGATGCGGAAGTCCTCGTGCCCGGTGTCTCCCGCCCCGGTGATCGAGTCGAGCATGCTGGCGGCGTCGAGGTGCCTGAGCGACTCGCCGGCCGCGTTCGCGAAGGCGCGCCGCACGTAGTCGATCTGAGCGGGCTCGAAGCCGATGCGCTGCAGGTATCGGCCGAACGACTCGAGGGGACGTGCCGGCACGTCGGGCAGAGCCCACGAGCGCGTGACGTCGAAGCGGGGGTCCGAGGCACGCGCTTCCGCCATCGTCAGCCGGGTGCCGTCCGCCATGCGCACCCAGGAGTCGTCCTGCTTGTTCCAGTGGACGGTCTTTAGGCCGAGGCGCTCGAGCCATTCCCATGTGGGGACGCGCTCGCCATGCACGAACTCGGCCCCGAACTCGAGCGGGAACCCGGCGAAGCTCCTGTCTGTGTGTACGCGTCCGCCTAGGCGGTCGCGAGCCTCGAGGACGAGCACGTCGAGGTCGGTGTCTACCAGTGCATGGGCGGTCGACAGGCCAGCGACGCCGGCACCCAGGACCACCACGTCGGCTCTCTCAGTCACTACTCGATCCTCACTACTGTGGGCGCAGGCGATCTACCTGCGGAAGGTCCGGTTGCTCTAGGCCTTGCCGTGTTCCATGACTGGGTGGTGGGCTTGGGCCGCCCGCCTCGCGGGCAGGCCGGAGTTGGCCTCCATGGCGGACTGGCCGGCTCGTGGCCTGCGCGTCCGCCTAAGCGAACGCCCGGGCTGCGGCTCGTGCACGAGGAGGACCGCTGCGTGCCCGGCCTTCCACTCCGGGTAGTAGTTCTCGATGATGGCTCGCGCGTCGAACCCGCGGCCCAGCTGCATGCTGACGGTGGGGTCGTTGATCTCGCCGGCTATGACCAGCCTGGCGTACTCGGCGGGTGAGAGAGAGGCGCGGTAGCGGTCGTAACCCATGAGCATGCCACCCGCGTACCAGCCGCGAAGGTCCAGGTCGTCTATCAACGCGAGTCGCGCCTTGTACAGCGCAGAACCCACGCCCTTGCGCTGGTGGTCCGGGTGCACGGCGATCTCTACCCCGTACAGCCAGTCGCCGTCAGGGTCGTTGTTGCGCAGCCCGAAGCTGCCGATCATGTCGTACCAGGCCAGGGGCGGCTCGTCAGGCGAGCGCGCAGTGAGCATCGTGGACGCCATGCCGACGACCTTCTCCCCACCGTCTTCGTACGTGACGGCGACGAACTGGCCCTCCGGGAAGCGCTCCAGCTGCTCGGCGACCGCCACCGGGTTGATGCAGTGGCAGTACCTGTCCGTTGGGTAACCGTTGGCGAGGCGGATGACGTCGTACACGCCTTCCGCATGGCGGAGGCGCGTTGGCACCACCGCGAAATCCAGGGGATCCTTGCCTCTCATAACGTTGCTTCTGACAACCAACGCCTGTTGAGGATGTGAGCCCGTAAAAGGGGGAAACTGAAACGGTCTGGGTCCTATGGAGCCCTGT
>DASRWD010000154.1:0-2570 GCA_035654755.1 Trueperaceae bacterium | reverse complement strand
GATGAGCTGCTTCTCGCCCGCCGAGACGTTGCCGCCCTCGTCGTCGAGCACGGTGTCGTACCCGTCGGGGAGGGCGTGCACGAACCTGTCGACGTAGGCATCCCGAGCCGCCTCGAGGATCTCCTCCTCCGACGCATCGGGCCGGCCGTACGCGATGTTCTCGCGGATCGTGCCCTTGAACAGCCACGTGTCCTGTAGCACCATGCCGACGTTGCGGCGCAGCTCGGCTCTCGGCATGTTGGCGATGTCCGTGCCGTCCAGCAGGATCTGGCCGCCGTCAAGATCGTAGAAACGCATGATCAGGTTCACCAAGGTCGTCTTGCCTGCGCCCGTGTGGCCCACGATAGCGACGGTCTGGCCGGGCTCCACGACGAGGCTCAGGTCCTCGATGAGTGGCCTGTCCTCCTCGTAACGGAACGAGACGTCCCGGAACTCCACGTGGCCACGGACTCTGCCGCCGAGGCTCTCGAGGGTCACGTCCGCGGCCTCCTCCTCGGCATCGAGCAGCTCGAACACGCGTTCGGCTGAGGCGACACCCGACTGGAGCAGGTTCGCCATCGAGGCGAGCTGGGTTATGGGTTGCGAGAACTGCCGCGCGTACTGGATGAACGCCTGGACGTCGCCGAGGCTGATGGTGCCAGAGGCGACCCGCAGCCCGCCTATGACGGCGATGGCGGCGTAGTTGAGGTTACCGATGAACATCGAGATGGGCATGATCAGACCCGACAGGAACTGCGCCCTGAAGCTCGAGTGGAACAGCTCGTCGTTGTGTTTATCGAACGCCTGGACCACCTCGCGCTTGCGTCCGAACACCTTGACGACGGCATGACCGGTGAACGCCTCCTCGACGTGGCCGTTAAGTGTTCCCGTCGACCGCCACTGCTCTACGAACTGCGTGCGCGAGCGGCCCATGACGAGCCCGGCGAGCACCATCGTGGCCGGGATGCTGAGCAGCGCAACGAGCGAGAGCACCGGAGAGATCGAGAACATCATCACGAGCACGAACACGACCGTCAGAAGCGAGGTGAGCGCCTGCTGCATGGTCTGCTGCAGCGTCTGGGAGACGTTGTCGATGTCGTTGGTGACGCGCGAGAGCAGCTCGCCTCGCGGCTGCCTGTCGAAGTACCGCAGAGGCAGGCGGTTGAGCTTGTCCTCTACATCGGCGCGCAGCCTGAAGACGACGCGTTGCACGACCTCGTTGAGCAGCAGGCCCTGTAGGAACATGAGCAGTGCCGAGACCGCGTATATGGCGACGGCCAGCATGAGCACGTTGCCGACGGAGACGAAGTCCACCCCGGTTCCCGGCGTGAACTCGACGCCCGAGAGCATCGCCGCGACCTGGTCCTGACCCGCTGCGCGAGCACCCGCGACGGCCTGCTCCTTGGTGATGCCCTCGGGCATCTGCGAGCCGATGATCCCTCCGAAGATGAGGTCGGTCGCGCGGCCGAGGACGCGTGGTCCGACCGCCGCCAGGAGCACCGCGACGATCGCCAGGGCGATGACGCCGGCGACCGCCCAGCGCTGCGGGCCCAGCCGTGCCATCAGGCGCCTGGCCGATGGTCCGAACGACTCTGCCTTGCCGCCCACCATGCCCCCGCCGAACGGGTGGCTGGTACGCACCCTCTCGGTCTCCTTGAGCGTGCCCCCGCCCTTGCCCCCGGCGGCCGGGGCCACGCCTCCGATGGGCGCGGCGGGGGCGGTGCCGCCCGGCTTGCCGGTCGGCCCCGCGACGGGCACTTCGTTCTCGCCCTTGTCGTCAGGCATCAAGCTGCCTCCTCTTGACGCTGCGATTCGTCGATCTCCCTGTAAGTCGCCGAGGTGCGGAGCAGCTCGTCGTGTGTGCCGTGACCCACGATGCGACCGTCTTCCAGCACCAGGATCTGGTCCGCGTCCTGGATGGTGCTCACCCGCTGTGCCACGATCACCGTGATCGCGTCTCGTGTATGGGGCCTCAACGCCGCCCGCAGGCGGGCGTCCGTGCGAACGTCCAGCGCCGAGAAGGAGTCGTCGAAGACGTAGATGCCGGGGTTCTTGATCAGTGCCCTGGCGATGGCAAGTCGTTGGCGCTGTCCCCCGGAGACGTTGGTGCCACCCTGGGCGATGGGGGCTTCCAGCCCCTCGGGCATGGCCTCCACGAAGTCGCGGGCTTGGGCGATATCGAGTGCCCGCCACATCTCGCTCTCGGTGGCGTCGGGCTTGCCGTAACGGAGGTTCGAGGCGATGGTGCCGGTGAAGAGGTACGCCTTCTGCGGCACCAGACCGATCTGAGCCCACAACGCTTCCGGCTCGTACTCGCGTACGTCTACGCCGCCTACCTTCACGGATCCGCTCGTGACGTCGAAGAGCCTGGGTATCAGGCCGACCAAGGTCGTCTTACCTGCGCCGGTCGAGCCGATCACGGCAAGCGTCTCACCGGGCCTTACCGTGAAGCTGACGTCGTTGAGGACCGGGTAGTCGGCGCCCGGGTACGAGAACTCGACGTGCTCGAAGCTCAATCCCCGCTGCGAGCCGGGAGGTGGCGTGGACACGCCGTCCTGCGGCGGCACGACGGAGGAGTCGGTGTCCAGGAC
>DASRWD010000153.1:0-4124 GCA_035654755.1 Trueperaceae bacterium | reverse complement strand
GCTAGTCGGGTAACGGTGCCGGCTCGTCCGCGTACCGCTCTCCCGCCGTCACGTCGAAAGGCAGGCGGTTCTCCTCCGGTGGGATGGGACAGGTGGCGTACGGGGTGTGGGCGCACGGCGGATGGTGGCAGCGGTTGAAGTCCAGGACTATCCGGCCGTCAACTGGACCGTCGACGTTGAGGAACCGACCGCCGCCGTAGGTCTTGGCGAGGTTCGTACCGTCACGGAAGTTGAAGAACAGCCGACCGGGCGTGCCGGCCGGCGTGGCGACCAGGGTCACCTGCTTGCCGTCGTACTCGAACAGCGCCCTGCCCGAGACCGTGGCGTCGGTCACCTGACCGAGCGCGTTGACGACCTCGATGGTCTCACCCTGCAGGGGCTCGAGGAACTGGGCGTCGACGACCCATGCGGGGTCGAACTCGTACCAGGCTACGTCGCTCAGGCGGTCGCGCTTGGCCGAGAGGCGCGGGTCGTAAACCCTGACCCCGTACCTGTCGCCGCGACGGACGAGGTTCACGCGCAACGGCTGGACGTCCGAGGCATCCTCCCAGGGCACCATGAGCACGCCCACGCCTGTGGTCGTTCGCGCCTCTAGTAGAGGGTCTCCGCCCAACGTGAGGCCACTTGTGAGGGGCCGGACGACTACCTCGTCGCCGTTCAGCTCCAGCGAGGCAGCCCTCGCGGGCACCCCTTCCGGCAGAGGGAGGCGCGCCTCTGGCGACGACCCGAGGACGTTGTCACCCGGCTCGAGCCAATCTAGCGACGCGATAGCCCACCAGCCGTACGGGGCGGCAAGCTTGTCGACGTACTGTTCGCGGAACTGAGCGACCTGGGCGGCGAAGGCGGCCCCATTCCCGTCACCCACATCATTAGCGGCAGGCTCGGGATCGCCCCGAAGTGGCAGGCTCATGCCTACCGATTCTAGGCAGGTGCCGCGCTTCATCGTGTCGTGAACGTCTCTAACGCACCTTCTAGTCCAACATCCCCAACTGCCACATGAAGAAGATCCGCTGGTCCACTGCGTCGCGAAGCCGAAGGTCTAACGGTTTGCCCTGACCGTGTCCAGCCGAGCGGTCCACCCACAACAGGACCGGGTCTTCCACCGGGTCGCTCGCCGTGGCCGCTTGCAGCCTGGCCGCCATCTTGCGCGCGTGCATGGCGTGGACGCGGCTGTCGTTCTCGCCGGCCGTCAGGAGCACGGACGGGTAGCGGATCCCGTCCCGCACGCGGTGGTACGGGGAGTACGCGTGCAGCCACTCGAAGTGCTCCGGGTCCTCCGACGTGCCGTACTCCGGCACCCAGTAGCGCGCCATGAGGAAGTGCTGGAAGCGCAGCATGTCGAGGAGGGGCACGGCGATGAGAACGGCCGCGAACAGGTCTGGTCTCTGGGTCAGAGAGGCGCCGGTCAGAAGCCCTCCGTTGGACCCGCCGGAGATCGCCAGGCGCTCACGGTTCGTGTAGCCCTTGTCCTGAAGCCACTCGGCGGCCGCGATGAAGTCGTCGAAGACGTTCTGCTTGTTGTGTAGCGTTCCCGCCTCGTGCCACGAGTCGCCGAACTCCGCGCCACCCCGCAGGTTGGCCAGGGCGTACACGCCGCCGTCCTCGAACCACTGGACGAGCGTGGGTGAGAACCCGGGCGTCATGCTGACGCCGAAGCCGCCGTAGCCGTACAGGATCGTCGGAGCGTCGCCGTCGGGCTCGAGGCCCTTCCGGTGCGCGATGAACATCGTGACGGGCGTCCCGTCCTTGGAGGCGTACTCGACCTGCTTGACCTCGATGCTGTCGGGGTCGACGGGCGCCTCGGGCCGCTCCCATAGCTCGAACGTGCCCTGGGGGTCACGGACGTCGAAGCGGTAGATGCTCGCCGGGTGGCCGAAGCTGGTGAAGGTCACGAACGCTTCGTGTGAGCCCTTGTCGGCCTGAACGCCGGCGCTTCCCATCGCGGGCAGTGGCACCTGGCCCCGGCTGTTGCCCTCGAGGTCGAACACCTCGATCCGCGTCGTCGCCTTCACGAGGTAGGTCACGACGACGCTGTCCTTGGCGAGGTGGGCGATCTCGATGGTCGCGTCTTCCCTCTCGGGCACCAGGTCGCTCCAGTTCGCCTCACCGGGATCCGAGGCGGGTGCAGCGACGATGCGCCCGTTGGGAGCGCCCTTGTACGTGAACATGACGAGGAGAGGGCCCTCGGGGCCGTCCATGACCGTCCCGAACGCCGTGCCGGGCGTGCCTACGCTCACTTCGACCTTCTCCACCATCCCCGTGCGCTTGAACTCCTCGAAGTCCACCAGCCACAGGTCGTTCGAGCGCGCGCCCATGTAGTAGCTGAGCAGAAGCCACTTGCCGTCCTGGGAGAGGAAGCCGCTGGGGCCCCAGGTCGTGGCCAGGCGCTCGTCCTCCTCCTTCGTGTACTGCCTGAAGACGACCTGGTCGCTGGAGTCGTCCTCGGCGTCCGGCGCCGTGTTGGGCCGTTGGTGGAACATCACGCGTCCGGAGTAGAAGTCGTCCGGGTCGTCCAGTTTCCAGTACACGAACCCGGATCCGTCGGGCAGCCACTGCGGCGACCTCACCTTGTTGTGGATCTCGAGCGGCAGCTTGGTACCCGAGTCCACGTCCGACATCTCCAGCTTGGTGTTCTCGTCGCCGGCCGTGTAAGTGCCGAAGGCGAGCTGCCTGCCGTCGGGGGAAGGGGAGATCCACTCGACTGTCGTGAGCCCCGTGCTGTCGATCGCCGTGGGGTCCAAGAGCAGACGCTCCTCGCCCCTCAGTCCTTCGCGCAGGTAGACGCTGGCCTGGTTCTGATCGCCCTCCCTCCTGAAGTAGAAGTACCTGTCGCCGCGCACCTCGGGCGCCGAGATGCTGCCGATCTGGAGAAGCGGCCTCAAGCGATCTTCCAGCGCCTCGCGACCGGGCAGCGAGTCGAGCACGGCACGCGTGTAGTCGTTCTGGGCATCCGTCCACGCCGTGACGTCTGGCGTGACGAGGCCCATGCGCTCCGGGTCGGTGATGTCGCCCTCGAGCCAGCGGTAGTCGTCGATCAGCTCGTGACCATGCAGGGTCTCCGTGACGCTTCGCTTCGCCGTGGTCGGCACTGTCCTGGTGTGTGGCTGCTTCATCGCCTAAGAGGCTAACCCCGAAGAGGACGGGTGTAGTTGGCGTTTCCTCTGTGCGGCCTCTTGCTCGTTCGAGTCAGCTAGAAGTCCGGCGGGCCATGAGCTCCTCGAGCTGGAAGGTGTGCCGCGCAGGGTGGGTGAAGGCGTGCTCCAGCATGGACTCGATGGTCATGGGCGCGCCCCAGTTGGACACGTACGCCTTGTCTTCGAATCTCTCCGCTGGCACCTCTGCCAGGGCACCGCGCCAGCGGCTCAGGACGTGCTCGAGGAACTCCTCTGCATGTTCCGCCGCGTCGGGCGGGGCGGGCGTCTCTGCGATCTCGGGGTCCGGCAGACCGAGCTGCCTACAGGCCCAGGTGAGGTAACGACCCGACGCCCTGAGCACATGCACGAGCAGATGTCCGTTGGACACGTAGTCTTCGTCATCCGTACGAGGTAACTGGATGCCGGAGGCGTCGAAGCGACGCCACACGGGGAGGAAGGCGCGCAGCTCCTTCTCGTGTAGCGCGATAAGCACACGCGCACCGCGGTACGCGAATTCGTCGGGTGCGGGCAGGTCATGTGTCTGCGTGACGTAGCGGGTCCCACCAGGCCGTAGACCCGGGTCTCTGGCGGCCTCGCCGGCGGCGATGACGCAGAAGTAGTTCCCATCCGGGTCGCTTAGGACCACGAAGTCGGAGCCGTCCTCGTAACGCCACCCCGGTACCCGCCGGGCGCCCAGCCCCACGAGACGCTCTACCTCGGCGGTCTGGTCGTAGGCGTAGAGATCGAGGTGGTGCCGCCTCCGTTCCGCGGGGTCGGCCTTGACCTGCTGCAATGCCAGCTGCACGCCTGTTCCGCGCCGGGGCTTGAGCATCACCCAGTCCGGGTCGTCGCCAACTCGGGCACGGTAGTCCAGGGCGGCTGTCCAGAACTCCACGGCCCGCGCGACGTCACGCACGCCCCAGACGATCGAGCCGATCCTCAACATGCGGGCATTATGTTCCCCTTGGCCGGTCCCGGTCGAACCTCGCA
>DASRWD010000152.1:0-10669 GCA_035654755.1 Trueperaceae bacterium | reverse complement strand
TGTGGTCGGTGGTCGCGAGGAGGTGGGGGCCGTCGTATATGTCGAGGCGCTGCAGGCTCTGGTCGTCATACGCGCTCCCAGTCAGTAGGCGGCTGGTCACGTCGTAGGCCACCGCCGTCACGGTGGGTGGGGTCACGTCAGCGGTCACGCCTGTGGCGAACGGGCGCATGAAGGTGCTGATCACTACGCCGGGCAGCACGTCATCGCCAATGAGGGTCGGCCCTTCGGCTGTGGCCGTGACGATGCCGTCGCCGTCCTCCCGGTTGCCGACCTTTACGCGCGCGCCGCGGGCACTGAAGGTCATCACCTCGATGTTGCCGGCGTACGTCACGCTCAGTTCATGCTCGGGGACGCGCAGGTCGTCGCGTTCGTGGGGCGACACCGAGTGCAGCAGGTCGATGACCTGTCCGGGAACGAGGCGGGTGATGGGGAGACGTGGCACGAGCCGCCCGCTTCCCAGTATGGAGCGGAGTTGGACGACCACTGAGACGGGAGTGGTCCCTACTTGGATACGGTGCTGGCCCGTCGTTAGTTGGTTGCCGTCAGCGTCGAAGCCGCGCAGCTTGACGAGGTAGGCCTCGTCGCTCGGTAGCCGAACTCGCGCGCTGGTGGTGCCCGGCGGAAGAGTGATGAGAGACTCCCCGAGCTCTAGGCTAGCTAAGAGGTCCTGGTCGAAGCGCAGGCGCTCGCCGTCTGCGTTGTAGACCTCTAGCTCGATGGTGAGTGAGTGGAGGAGCCCGCTGGGTTCGAGCGGCCCCCCGACCGCGGTGATCTCGACCGTCGTTTCTCGCTGGATGGGAGAGCCTCGTCCGTCGTCGCAGGCGGTCAGAGCGAGCAGCGCGAGCACCGCTAGGAGCAGGTGGACTGGCTGCATGTTGTGGCGTGGCAGGCGGGCCCGTGGTCTTGCCGGCGGTGCGCCATGCGAGGCCTTCTCCCCTTGGTCTGTTCTTCGGCTTGTGCCCATTGATGACCAGCATCGGTCGCGATTGTTACGAAGGGGTTACCGTTGTTCCGGTCTGGGTTCTCGGTGGAGCAGCGTGGGCGCCTAGCTGGGTGGGGGCGCTTCCGGCCTCTTGGCCGCGGGGAGCTCGAGGATGAAGGTAGTGCCGCGTCCGAGCTTGCTCTCCACGCTCAGGTTCCCGCCGAGGGCTTGGGTTAGGACGCGGGATAGCGCTAGGCCGAGGCCGGTACCTTCGACCTCTTGGCTGATGCCCAGGCGCTCGAACGGCTCGAACAGTTGGGGGATCCGGTTCCGAGGCACGCCGGGGCCGGTATCGCGCACTTCGACCCGCACCCGGTTGCCTTCGACCGCGGCGTAAGCGATGGTGACCGACCCCTTCGTGCTGTTGAACTTGATGGCGTTGCTGATGAGGTTCAAGAGGATCTGCTCGAAGCGGGCAGGGTCAGCGAGGGCCCATGGGGCCTCGCCATCGGGGTCGATGATGCTCACCTTGAGCTGCTTCTCTCTCGCCTTGGGCAGTAGCGGGGTGAGGCACTTCGCGATCTTCTTCGACACCTGCACCGGTTGCAGCTGCAGTGTGATCTTCCCGCTGTCGATGGAGGTCAACTCCAGCACTTGCGTGATGAGCGCGTTGAGTTGTCGCGCGGAGTGCAGGATGTGCTGGACCTGCTCGGTTTGGCGCTTGGGGAGGTCTTCCATCTCCAGGAGCTGGGCGAACCCCAGCACGACGCTTAGGGGCGTGCGCAGGTCGTGGCTCATGCGCGCTAGGAACGCGTTCTTCGCGCGCTGCTCGGCCTTGGTGTCGTGCACGAGCCTCCTCGCGTCAGCGAGCTCGTTCGCCAACCTCTCGGTCTTGAGCGCCCCCTTCAGTGAGGTCGTGAGGATGGCGGTCAAGTAGTTGAGGCGCGCGACCTCGTCGGTCGCGAGCACCTCTTTCGTGACGCATAGGACGAGCGTGTGGTCCGGAGCGACACGGAGCGGGGCGTGGAACATCGTGATGGTCCTGGGTTGGCCGGCCTGTGACGCGCCCTCCCAAGCGGCGAGCCCGCTCGGTGGTGGCGCACCAGAGCTGTACGCTTCCTGTAGCCGGGCCACTACCTCGTCGTCGGGCGCCGGGCCCGCTTGGGCCTGCAGGGTGAGAGCGCGCTCAGCGTCGAGCCTGAACAGGTAGACGCCGCCCGCGTTGAACGCTTCTATTAGGTCCCAGGCGATGACCTGTTGGCTGAGCTGAAAGTCGTCCGCCTTGAGGATGTTGGCTGGGAGCGAGCGAGCCAGGTCGGCGAGGCTGGGGGCAGGCTTGCGTGTTGGCGCCGGCTGCATCGCCGCTAACGATCGCTCCTTCATCGCCGCGCTCACGTCAGTTCACCGCGGTCGCAGGCAGTCGTTGCACCAGGCGTAGGAACGCCTCGACTACGCTGGGGTCGAACTGCGTTCCGGAGCCGGCCTTGATCTCGTCGAGCGCCTCTTCGGCGGTTAGCGCGAGCCGGTAGGGCCGGGTGTTCGTCATGGCGTCGAAGGCGTCCGCGACCGCAACTATGCGAGCTTCGATCGGGATGTCTTCCCCCTTCAGGTTCTGCGGGTAGCCTTTGCCGTCCCAGCGCTCGTGGTGCGAGTGCGCGATTCGCTCCGCCATCTGCATGAGGGGCGAGGTGCCTCCGCTAAGGATCATCGCTCCGACGCTGGGGTGAGCTCGGATCAACTCGATCTCCTGGTCCGTCAACGGTTTCGCGCTTGAGAGGATGGTATCAGACACGACGACCTTACCGAGGTCGTGAAGCCTGGCGGCGCGCCGGATGTCGTTCACGAACTGGGTCGCGTGCCCCATCTCGGCGGCGATGTCGCCAGCGAGGCGCGCGACGCGGTAGGTGTGCTGGGAGAGCTCCTCGTCGCAGTGGTCGATCAGGCGGGCCATCCTGGCGAGCATCTCGATCTGTGCGCGCTCGGCCTCGTCCAACGCCTCGGCGAGCCTGCCCTGCATCTGCGCCAGTGCGGTGTGGGCCTTCTTCAAGGCTCGGCCGGACCGGATGAGGCCGTCGACGCGCAGGAGGATATCGCTCGCCTCGAACGGTTTGGGTACGAACTCGTTCGCGCCCAAGGCCAACGCCCTGTGCTTCGTCTCGAGGGAGTCAACCGTGGAGACGACCATCATGGTCGACTTGTCGGGACGTGACCGCGCCAGCTGCCGCAGCGTCTCGAAGTCCTCGCCTCTGGGTGTGACTAGGTCGAGGATGATCAGGTCGGGGTCGAAGCCCCTGACCGCTTCCTCCGCGTAGGCAGGGTCTTGTAACGGGGCGATGTTCTTGTAGCCGCCTCTTTGGAGCACCTGTGCGAGCAGGTCGCTAGTCACGCGCTCGTGGTCCACAATCAGAATCCGTGAGTGCGGGAACTTCGCTCGTGGAATCCCAGTCGCTCTAGTCTGTCCCATGCTCCGTAGGTTGAGGCGGGTTGGTTACCCGAACATTACCGCTGGGCGCAGTCCCGCACATGCCGCGATCGGCCCTTGTGTGCCGGCCGAGGCTCGAGCGCAGGTGTATCTCACCTTTGCGCTTGTGAGATTTTCGTGCTTACAATCCGATACCGTTATTTGATGCAAGCCTGCTAGGGAGCAGGCCTGGGGGATGACATGAGCAAACCTCGTGTGCTCGTCGCGGAGGACAATGACGCGACGAGAAGGGCATACAGCACGTTCCTGACTCAGCGCGGCTTCGACGTCTTGGAAGCTCAGAACGGGGTGGATGCGGTCGAGCTCGCACCGCGCGCGCAGGTCGTTCTGCTCGACGTGATGATGCCCCTGATGGATGGGTGGGAAGTCGCGAGGGTGTTGAACGAGCATCACCCGAGCAAACCGGTGCTGATGATCACCGCGCTGGGCGCCCCCTACCAGAAGCTGCAGGGCTTCGACCTTGGGGTCGACGACTACCTAGTGAAGCCGGTGGACCTCCACGAGTTAGAAGCTCGCCTGCGGGCCATCATGCGCAGGAGCGGGATCAACACCTCTATCGTCAGGGGTGACCTGAGGATCGACCCCGCCAGCCGCAAGGTGTTCGTCCGCGACGAAGAAGTCGCCCTGTCGCCCCTCGAGTTCTCACTACTCCATAAGCTGGCTCTGTACCCAGGGAAGGTGTGGAGCCGCGAGGAGCTGCTTCGTGACGTGTGGGGCAGCGATTTCTTTGGCGTCGACCGCACCGTGGACGTCCGGATCGCGGGGTTGAGACGCAAGCTGCGCGATCACACGAAGTCGTCACAGTTGATCGAGACAGTGAGGAGCCACGGCTACCGGTTCTCAGCTCGTAGCGACTGACAGGCACCAGTCGGGCGACGCCCTCGAGCAAGCAGGTGGTCCGCTTGTCGGTAACACTCCCGTAACGTTGCTGCGGCATCTTCATGTTGTCAGCGGCCACAACTGATCGAGCTCGCACACAGCTCCGCCGTCGACACCCCCCCCTCTCCTGAGCCGCTCGCCCGGTGCCCCTAAGGCGAGCGGCTCGGTCTTGCACCGGAACCGTTTTCAGACATCTCGGTAGAGACGCGATCACCTGGGTCGTCTTCGCAATCGTAATGCGAGAGCCCCCACGTCGGCTGGCTGGGGGCCGTCGGAAGTGTCTAGGCGCGATTTGGAGTAGGCGCAACGGGATGGTTGCGGTTAGTCGAGGTACTCTGCCTGACCGGTTACGTAGGAGGGGGACACGCTTGTCATCGCCGTGCGGGACTACGTACTCGACGGACGCAGGGTAGCGTTCGCACCGTTCACCGACCTCCCCAGCAGCCTCGACTACCTAGCGCCGCTGGAGGTCGGAGGGACTACGCGAACTGATTAGGCCTCCGGAACACCCCCAAGTCGCAGGCCCCCAGGCATGGCGCCCCGAACCGCCATGACGCGTCCAGTTGCTCACCGCGCCGGCTTCACCACCGCTTCAGACACCGCGACGATCGCCGCGGCGGGAAGAGAGGTCGCCGCGGCGAGGGCGGTGCGCGTTGGGTGAGCGCCTCAGCGAGGCGCCCGACGCGCGAGGCGCTTGAGGCCCTTGACGGCTCGTTCGAGCGCGACCCGCCGATGGATGCGCTCCATTGTCTCGACCGCTTGATCGTGATGCACGTGCGAGTAGCCGTTCAGCATGGCCTGCACCTCCTGATCAGCATGGTGCAGCGCGCTCTACTTGAACCGAAAGGGGTGCGCTCGAGTAGCCACTCGGGCCCGCGAACCTCCATGGCGCGTGCGACACGTGCTCCGGGAGCGCGTACCTAGGCTGCAGGTGACGGCCGGCGAAGCGGTATCGGGTCGCGCGGCGCGGCGCGCGTTGGAGGCGGCCGCCGTTCGGCCAGATGCGGCCCTTGCTGGTGATACGACGCCCCCCTGAAAACATTCGACGTATCGCGTGGCTGCTACTCGGAGCGCTCGTGCTGGCCGGAGGCGTTCAGGAGCCCCCTCCCGAGACGCCGCCTACAACCGAGGCGCCTGACGACGAGACGCCGACTGAGGACGAGGCGCCGCTCAACTGGTCGGAGCTCGGGTGGCAGCGCTTCACCCCGGACCCGCCCGCTCACGTCCCACGGCACTGGTGGTTGGCGGTGGGCTCTGCTGGGGTGCCGGTCGTGGCGTGGCACGAGCTCGGAGAGCCGGCCTCGACCGCGTCCGTCGCGCGCTGGGATGACGGCTCCTGGGAACCCTTGGGGGAGAGGGTCCACGAGGACCTGAGCGTCCGCACGCCGAGACTGGGCTCCACCGCGGACGGAGCGCCGGCCGTCGCGGTCGAGACCTGGCAGGAGGAGCCGTATTGGGCTAGCACCGTGGAGGTACGGGTGTGGGAGGGCGGCGAGTGGCGTCAGCTCGGCGCAAGCACCTACAGCGACCCCAACGACGACGCGTTCGCCCGGGCCCGGATGGCGAACCGTGGGCCGCATGGATCGAGCACCTCGGCTGGGACGAGGCCAGCGGCCAGTATGGAGGGTTCGACGACAACACGGCCCACATCGCGCGGCTCGCGCCTCGCTACTCTCGAGGCGCAGACCGGGCGCGGGAGTGACCGAACCTAGGAAGTGGAGGAAACGTTAGCCTCGGAGGCTCGGACGGTACCTGGGTCCCAGGCGTCGAGGCTGCGCGCGCCGCTTCGATCGAGCGGCGCGCGCACCCGTTCTGCTCTAGCGGCGCGTCAGTCGATGAATATGAACCCGCCGGTATCGGCGCCGTAGCCCAGCGCGCGGCTCGTGGTCGAGGGCTCCGCTTCGTCCAGGTCGTCCGCCATAACGGTGAGCAAGCGGCCATCATTAGACACGACCCAGAGGTTGCCTCGCGAGTCGAAGCGCAGGCTCATCACGGGCAACCTCGGCAGCTTCAGGTCTAGACGCGGGTCATGGGTCATCTCCCCTGTCGCGGCGAGGAGCGCAGCCGGCAGATGCCCTACGTACTCGTTCATGGTCGAGTACCACATACCGCCAGAAGCGTCGAAGGCGAAGTGGAGGTGCCGGGCACCCCTGTACTCCGAGGTGATGGTCAGCGATGGTCGCAGGGCAGGACCGCTGAGGTCGTCCGCGTCGAAGCGGTAGATGCGGTTGTCGCGAAGGTTGGTGGTCCCGACCCAGAGGTTGCCGGCCACGTCGAACGCCAGCGCGTTCACACCAGTGAGGGGCAACTCGGCGGAGTGCGACAGGGTGAGGGCCGGGGTTTGGTTGCCTCCCGCCGCCACCTGCGCGGCGGTGAACATGTTGATCCGGCTCCTGGCGTACTCGGCGGTCCAGAGGTTCCCGTGCGGGTCGAAGGCCAGGTTGCTGATCCAATCCCCGTCCACGTAAGTGAGGCCGACGGTCACCTGTGGTTCAGGCTTCTCCAACTCGCTCGGGTCGATGCGCCAGAGGCCCCTCCCCGACACCCAGAGCGCGCCGTCGGGCGCCAGGGCTACAGCCGAGGCCGATGTGCCTACCGCAGTTGCCGCGGCCGGTGTGGTGGCGCCGCTCGCGAGGGCGGCGTCGTCCAAGGCTAACAGCGTATCCGGGCCGCGCGCGGCCAGCCAGAGGCGACCGCTGCCGGGGACGTTCTCCAAGCGGAAGGTGACGAGCGCATCGGGCGCGGTCACGAGGGTCGTCTCCGCGGCCCGGAGCCGCGCGTCCACGTAGGTGCCGGGCTCACGACCGGAGGCCGAGAACGCGTACTCGCCCACCCGCAGGAGCACGACCTCGTTCCCGGCCACGGTGAGCACCGGGTCGCCTTCGTAGCTCACATCGATCGCCAGGTCCGCGAGCTGCGCGTCGCTCAGACCAGGCGCCGCGAACATCACGCGCCCCGCCTCGAACGCGACCGCGAACGCCGCCTCGACGCTGGCGCCGTGCGGGTCGGTGGCCGTCACGACCACCTCGGCTGCGTCACCCAGGCGCGTGGGGAACGCCAGCGTCAGCTCGCCGCCCTCGAGGGAGGCGGTGACGTTGCCGCCGGGTGCGCTCACGGCGTAGGTGAACTCGAGCGCCTCCGCGCCATCGTCCGCGTCGTCGAAGGCGGCACCCAGGTCGATCACGCGCGCGGTCTCGTCCGCGGCCACCAGCAGGTCGGCGAGGCCGTTCGTGGTGGGCGCCTGGTTCCCGGGCGGCTCCGCAGCCTCGAACGCGAACGTACCCTCCCACGCGACGGTCGCGCCGTCGGGACGCGCGAGCTCCACGCGGCACGCGGCCGACGCGCCCAGGTCGGGCACGCGGCCCGAGAGCGTCATCGCGCCCGGCAGGCTGCCGACCGTCCCCGGCGCCGCGGCCCTACGCTCCTCGACCGACAACCGAAGGTCAGCGAGCGGCACGCCGCAGACCGTGACGCTCACGCCGCTCGCGAACCCGCTACCTGACACGCTTAGCTCCGTGCCGACGCCGCCCCGCACGGGCGACACGTCGGTCACGGTCAGCGCGGCCGGCTGGGTGCAGGCGGCCAGGAGCAGAAGGAGGCCGGCCAAGAGGACAGGGAGGCGCCTCACTCCGCACCCCAGGGCGCGACGTCGAACCCTAGCTGCAGCGCGGCGCTGCGCAACGTCACGTTCACCAGGCCCTCGACGCGCACGCCGAGCGCTCCGCTCAGGGGCGCCCGCCAGCCGACCACAGCGTAGGCACTGGGCGCGAACGCGCTCCACCCCTCCGCGGCGCTGGCCAAGGCGACGCCCGCGCCCAGGTAGGGGCGGACGATGGGGTCCTCGCCCGCGTCGCTCAGTAGCAGGTTCACGCCCGCGCTGGGCCCGAGGCCAGCGCCGACGGCGTACGACACGTCGCCGCGCAGCGCCACGCCCACGGGCGTCCCGCTAGCGTCGCGCAGCGTCGCCACGGGCACGACCACGTTAGCGGTCAGCGCCACCGCCCCCAGGGTGGGCGGCGCCAGCTGAACCCCGAACGTGACGCTGTCGTACGCCCAGGCGTGGCCGGCGAACAGCAGGACCAGCGCCGCTAGGAGGCGCTGGCGCGTCGGAGGTAGGTGGCAGATCGGACGACGATGCCTCATGCTCATGTGTTCCTCCCGGGCCAGCAGAACGAGCCCAGCGGGGCGCTTGGCGGCTCGGGGAGCCGCCAAGCGTCACCGTGATGTCGATGAGCGAGCGTAAGTGATCGTGAGTCACGAGATGCTTACAGGCGTCAGGAAAGGTCCGGGCTCTAAGGCCCCCTGTAGCGGGCTTCACCGTAGCCGCCGTGCGAAGTCGAGGATCGACCAGGAGCCCAGGACGTCCAGCAGGGTCGCGGCGCCCAGGCCTCCCTCGACCGCCAGGCTGAGGGCGACCTGCAGGGCGCCCGGGTCCCCGACCGATCGCGGTCGGGGACCCTGCTGCTTGGCGGTTAGCGGAACTGGAAGTTGGCGGAGTAGCTGGTCCCGTCGATCAAGTGGAAGGTGAGCTGGCGGCAGGAACCCGCGTAGGAGCGGTCGGTCTTCCAGTTGTACTGGTACTCGCCGGTGACCCGGTCGTACTGGTAGCCGCTCTGGCCGGCGGCGCTGGCCTCGTGATCGGAGACCTCGCTCACCGGCTCGCCGGAGTCGCAGGCGATCTGCCTGACGGTGGGGGCACCGTAGAGCGCGGTGAGGCCGTAGCCGCCTTCGATGCGGAACCTGAGCGGGATGGCGCGGTTGGCCTGGACGCTGTTGAGCACGCCCATCTGCACCGGCCCGAAGAAGCCGTCGAAGACGTAGTGGACGTCGTAGGCGGCGCTCACCTCCTCCCCCGGGTTGCCGGCGGCGTCGAGCGCGCCGCGGCAGGTGACGGTGAACGAGCCGACGCCGCTGCTGGGGCCGGTGACGACGAGCCGCGCGGGCGCCGCTACGCCCGAGAGGCCGTCCGTCGTCTGGCAGTACGGTTCGGGGTGCGAGCCGGCCGGGTACACGTCGCCGTCGCCCACGCCGACCAGCGTGACGGTCGGCGGCGTCGTGTCGATGCTCACCCTTCGCGTCACCGTGGTGGTGTTACCGGCCACGTCGCTGCAGGTGACGCTCACCTCCTGGTCCTCGCCGTCGGTCCCGAGCGTCAGGGGGCCGAGGTCGCAACCCGCCCAGCCGGAGTGCGTGCCCGGCGCGCCGGCGTCTTCCCCGTCGAAGGTGAGCTCGACGGGCGAGACGAACCACTTCCCCGCGCCGGGGGTGCCAGCGAGGCGGTTCGAGACGTGGGGGCCCGTGGCGTCACGCTTGATGGTGACGCTCTCGCTGGTCGTGCCGCCGGCGCTGGTCGCCACGCAGGTGAAGGTGACGCCGGCGGTGTCGCTGGTGACGCGCGCCTCCTCGCAGCCCTCGGTCGCGGTGATCCGAGACCCGACCTCGCCTACGGTCCAAAGGACGCTGACGTCGCCCGTGTACCAGCCGGCGAGGCCTAGCTCGCCGTGCACGAAGGCCTCCACGACGGGAGGCGTGGTGTCTCTGGGGCCGCGGCGGTGGACGAACACGTCGAAGGTGTCGTTGGTGTCGCCGGGCACCAGGCTGGAGGCGAGGGACTGGAACGCCACGAAGCGCCCGTCGGCGCTGATGCGTCCGTCCCAGCTGGTGGCGTGCACCTGTGCGCCGTCGCTCGCGACCGACACCCGCTCGACCTGCCTAGCCTCGCGGTCGAACACGAACACGTCGGGTTGGAGGTTCGTGTCGCCGGGCACCAGGTTGGTGGCCCGTGACTCGAACACCACGAACCGTCCGTCGGGGCTGATGGTGGGCGCTTGGCTGGTCCCGTCCGCCTGCGCGCCGCTGCTCGAGACCGATACCCGTTCCGTCGTTCCGGTGGCGCGGTCTCGCACGAAGACGTCGACGAGGCCGTTGGTGTCGCCGGGCACAAGGTTCGTGGCGTTCGAGTAGAAGGCCACGTACCGTCCGTCCTGACCGATGCTAGGCCACACGCTGAAGGCGTTGCCTCGCACGCCGTCGCTCGAGAGCGAGACCAGCTCGGTCGTGCCCGCCAGGAGGTCGTGCACGAACACGTCTTGGGCCGAGTTGACGTCGTTGGGTACCAGGTCGTAGGCGATCGAGTCGAAGGCCACGAACAGACCATCGGGGCTGATGCTGGGGCGCCCGCTGGGCGCGCTGGCTTGCGTGCCGTCGCTCGCGACCGACACGCGCATGGTCTGGCCGGTCTCGCGGTCGTGCACGAAGACGTTCTCGACACCGTTGGTGTCGTCATCGACGAGGTTGGAGGCGTACGACATGAACGCCACGTACCGCCCGGTGGCGCTGATGCTCGGTTCGATGCTGTGGTCGTTCGCTTGCTCGCCGCCGCTCGA
>DASRWD010000151.1:0-9375 GCA_035654755.1 Trueperaceae bacterium | reverse complement strand
CGCCACCCCGGTACCCGCCGGGCGCCCAGCCCCACGAGACGCTCTACCTCGGCGGACTGGTCGTAGGCGTAGAGATCGAGGTGGTGCCGCCTCCGTTCCGCGGAGTCGGCCTTGACCTGCTGCAATGCCAGCTGTACGCCTGTTCCGCGCCGGGGCTTGAGCATCACCCAATTCGGGTCGTCGCCGACTCGAGCCCGGTAGTCCAGGGCGGCGGTCCAGAACTCAACGGCCCGCGCGACGTCGCGCACGCCCCAGACGATCGAGCCGATCCTCAACATGCTGGCATTATGTTCCCCTCGGTCCGCACTGGTCGAACCTTGAAGGAGTCGCCGATGCACAGCTTCCTTGCTCAGGTGAGGACCAGTTCGCCGCATCCCAGCGCCGAGCTTCGCTGCAGCACGTCTACCGTGCGCTCGGCCGCCGCCTTCGCCGCGGCCTTCAACGAGTAGCCCCGCAACAGGCCGCCGACCAACGTCGCCGTGAACAGGTCTCCAGTTCCCTTGGCCACGGAATCGACCAGTTGATGGCTTATCACCTGGACGTCGTCGGCCGTGATGACCGCTATGCGCGTCTCCCCCGTGGGTGTCTCGGCCGGAGCGGCGCTCGTCACCACCGCCCATTCGACGTTCGTGCGCAACAGCTCGCGGGCGGCCTCGACGGTGGCATCCAGCGTTCCCAGTGGCGTGCCCACGATCTGCTCGAGCTCGAAGGCGTTCGGCGTGAGCCCGTGCGCCATCGGCACGATGCGGTCGCGAAGGACGGGCGGCAGATCGGGATGAACGTAAACGCCGCTGTCGTGATCACCGATGACTGGGTCGACGATCAGCTTCAGACCTTGGTGCTCGTGCAACACGCGCTCGAGCCAGTCCGCCAGGACCTCGGTCTGATCAGGGGGGCCCAGGTAGCCGAGGACGATCGCGCGGGCATGCGTCAGAGCTTTGCGCCGCTCGAGGTCCTCGAGGTAGCCGGCGAACCAGTCTGTCGGTATAGCGCCGCCGTGCAGCGTGTCGTAGTGCGGGATGTTGCTCAGGAGGACAGTGGGAACGGCGACCACGTTCAGGCCGAGCGCCTGCATTGTCGGCACGGCGACGCTGTTCCCCACGCAGCCGTAAACGACCTGCGACTGGATCGAGACCACGTCGACAGGCAGCGGGTTGAGTGAGTCGCGGTCTAGCGCCACGTCGCCTCTTCCCTGTGGCATCTGGGTTCTAGCGAGGACGTGCCGGCTGCCCCGCTCACCGCGTCGAACCGCCCGGCCAGTAGTGGCTGTCGGGCAGGGCTCGTGCGCCGAAGATGGATTGACCTACGCGCACGACGGTCGCGCCTTCCTCGATCGCGACCTCGAAGTCACCGGACATGCCCATCGAGAGCTGGTCGAACGAGAGCCCGCCTGGCGCGTTCTGTCGCAGCCGGTCCTGGAGTTCACGCATGACCACGAAGCAGCGCCGCACGCGGTCCAGCTCCGAGGAGAAGAGAGCCAAGGTCATGAGCCCGCGCACGCGCAGGGAAGAGTAGGCGGGCAGCTCCTTCGCGAACCCGAGGACGTCTTCCGGCGCCAGGCCGAACTTGCTCGCCTCCCCCGAGCTGTTGACCTGTACGTAGACGTCCAGGCTCCTCCCCTCCTTCTGCAGCCGCCGGTCCAGCTCCTCGGCCACCTTCAGGCGGTCCAGCGCGTGGAACTCGTGAGCGAAGCGTGCCACGTACTTTGCCTTGTTCGTCTGCAGGTTGCCGATCACTGCCCAGCGGAGGTCGGCAAGGTCCGAGAGCGCTTGGGCCTTCTCCCGTGCCTCCTGCACCTTGTTCTCGCCCAGTTTCCTCGCGCCCGCCACATAGGCCAGCCGTAGCCGTTCGGCCGGCACGGTCTTGCTCACGGGCAGCAGCTCCACCTCGCCAGGGTCTCGACCCACTCGGCGACAGGCGGCCGCTATGCGGTCCTGGATCGCGCGGAGGTTCTCCGCCAACTCCTCCCCGGTCGTGGCGGTGGGCGTGCTGCCGGGGTCTGCCGGATGTGGGTTGGTCACGTCGGTCACCGCTTCCGAGCTTAGCCCTTGCGGTAGCCGGCGGCCGGTCTGGAACGTGTGTTCTCACGCCGGCCGCCGTCGGAGACGCTGATGCGGGCGGTGAAGCGCCCTACGGACGCTACCGGCCCTCAGGCGGAGACGGCCACGTCCAGCGCCTCGACCAACTTCGTTTCTTCCGCGTGCAGCGTTCGAGCGAGCTGTCCTATGCGAGTGAATGCGGTCGTCGGATCCGTCGCAGCGGCAGCGACCTCGACGACCTCTTCCCATAGCTGCCCGTTCTGCGCCGCCAGCTGCGCGGCAGGCTCAAGCGCCAAGGGAGAGGCGCCGGCGGCCTCCTGTAGGAACTCGGCGTAGATGGGACGGGTGGCCCCGGGTGCGCTGTACGAGTACGTGAAGCACTCCGCGACCCTGCCCATCGCGTGCTCGAACCCCGCGCCGTTCCCGAACCGCGCCGGCCAGCCCTTCTTCGAGCGGTCGTCCGTGACCTCCGTAGCCCACTTGTCGAGGCCGCTGAGCCCGAAGTTCACGTCGAAGGCGTTGCCGAGAACCGGCCCCGTCATGTGCGCCACCGTCGTGCCTACCGCAGAGCGCAGGGCCTTGATGAGGTCGACCCTCCCGTCTGCCGGCAGTCTCAGCGTCTGGATCGCGAATCGTCCCTTCTTGTGCAGCGACCACGCTTGCGCCAGTGCGTCCGCTGTGGCTCGCTGGACGGACTCGCTGCAGTCGTCGACCAGGAAGTCGCTTCCCTCCATGCCGACGATGTTCACCGTGTAGGGCTCGGCGGACTCAAGGTCGCTGACGCCATCGATCCAGGGGAGGCCGCCCTTGCCAACCGTTATCTGTACGGCATCGCCCGTGTCCAGCGCGGCGCCCAGCTTGTCGAGGGCGACCTTGGCGGAGGAGGACGTCACCGAGCTCAAGCTCGCTTCCAGGTTGTCCGCCACCTCCTCGATCCAGGGACGTGGATGGTGCTGCGCGACGAACGTCAGCAGCGGGTGTGGGACGGCCTTGTACTGGAAGACGGCGTACATGAAGCCGATGCCGCCTCCTAGTCCGCAAACCATCGCCTCCGAGAGATCGAGGCCGGCAGAAGCCAAGAGCCGCCGTACCAATGCCGACTCCCGGTGCGTGGAGTAGCCGGCTTCCGGGTACGACTGGTGCAGGCCAGACGGGCGGTTCTCGGGGCGTTTGGAGGTGATGAGTCGGTGTGCGGTCGTGTAGGACTCGCCGGTGCGTTCCATGCGCTCGCGCACGAGCCTCTTGAGTGATCTCTGCTTCGTCATGGCAACCCTGTCTCGCCGCGACAGGCTCGCCCGCGCCTCGCCCATGTCGCCGCGTGTGCGGGTGCAAGGCAGAACATCGCTCGCGATGGCATGGGGGCCACCTTCTCCCCTCAGACCCTGGGGGTCCACGGGCGCGCGCGGGGCGCCCGAAGAGGGGTAGGGCGTACGAGGCCGCCCGGGTGCACCATGCTACTTCAACGTCCCGGTGGCAGGGGTTCCCAGTACGAGCAGAGTATCGGTCGGTCACGCTGCCAACCGGTAGGATTCGCGGCATGCCCGAAGCGCCACGGTTCATCGACCTTCCTGAGACGACCATCGTGGGTATCCGGGTTACCGCGCCCTTCGAGCAGTTGTTCACCGCGGTACCCGAGGCATGGCGCCTGGTCTTCGCTCGCGCAGATGAGCTAGGCGAACGGCTCGACGAGGGCTTCGTGGATTGCTCGCTGGGCGAGGTGAGCGGCGTCTATACCGAGCTGATCGGCGGTCGGTTCCCGCTGGGCGCCTCCGCTCCGGATGGCTTCGAAGCGATCAAGTTGCCCGCCGCCAGGTACGCGACCGTGCAGCACCTCGGTGACGTACGCAGCATCGCCAGGTCCTTCGGCGATCTGGAGCGATGGGTCACCGAGCAGCAGCCAACGGCCAGCGGCGAGAGATGGGTACACGACGGTGTCAAGCTGGACATCGGTTACCTACCCGCCATGGCCGAGACGAGCCCGTACGGTGGTAGGCATACCCTGTACATCAGGTTGGAACGACGATGAGGTTCGAGACCTTCGACGTTGGCGGCGTGACCGTCGCGGAGCTCGTAGAGGGCGAGATCGCCAGCGAGCGCGACGCGATCGACCTTGTCGGCAGCGCCAGCTTCCAGGGCGCCGACGTCGTTTTGGTCGAGTCGCACAAGCTGGCCCCGGACTTCTTCGACCTCAGCACGGGTCTGGCAGGCGCAGCTCTGCAGAAGTTCAGCAACTACCGGCTCAGACTCGTCATCGCCGGTGAGTTCGAGGGCCACGGAAGCGAGAGCCTCCAGGCGTTCATACGGGAGAGCAACCGCGGAGGCAACGTTGCGTTCGTCGCTGATCGCGAGACGGCGTTGGCTCGGATCGCTCAGCAAGGCTGACCGGTAGCGAGCCCTGCGGCAGCGTTCCTGCGGTAACGGCATGGGTTGACGCAGTCTGAGCCGCGCGCTACCGTTCCGCCTGGCCCGACCCGGTTTCCGGGGGCCCCGCCCAAGTTCCGTTCAGCGGCGGTAGGTGACATGAGCGACCAGAGACCCTGAAGCCACGATAAACACGTCGCCTCACGGCGCGCTTATAGCGCGTCGATGACCGTTAGGCGCCGCGCGTTCGAAGTCGGAACCGCGCCGGGGCGAACGGCCTATCTGGAGTCCCATGAACCTACTGAACCTACGAAGCGTGGGCTACGACCTGCCCGCGGGTCCCCTGTTCGACGACGTCGGCCTGAAGCTGAGCGAAGGCATGCGTGTCGCTCTCGTCGGCGAGAACGGGGCGGGGAAGACGACGCTGATGCGGTTGGTGCTCGGTGAGCTCGAGCCCTCCCGCGGAAGCAGCGAGCGCTTCGGCACTGCCGGGTACCTCCCGCAATACCTCGGCAGCTCCGCGCACAGCGACGCCAATGCTGACCCCGACGCGACCGACGCGAAGCTCACCGCCGGCTCCGGCGGCGAACGGCAGAAGGCGCGTCTGGAGGAGCTGTTCGCTTCGGCACCGGACTTGCTGCTCCTCGACGAACCCACGCACCACCTGGACGTCGACGGCATGCGCTGGCTGGAGGCGGTGCTGACGCACTGGTCGGGAGCCATGCTGCTCGTGTCACACGACCGCGCCTTCCTCGACGCGGTCGCCACGCACACGGCGTTCCTGGAGCGTGGCGCGCTCGTGCTCGAGGCGGGCACCTACACCGAGGCCAGCTCGAGGCGCGAGACAGAGGACGCCGCGCGGCTGCGACGACACCGTTCGCAGGCTCGTCGCCATCGCCGACTGGAGAAGGAGTCCCATCGCCAAAGGTCGGCGGCCCGGTCGGCAGGCAGGTTCAACAAGAACCGGATCGACGACGGAAACCTGCTGCTGGCCACTGCCAAGGCCGAGACCGTGTCGAACCGGCTTGCCCGCCGTGCGAGCGCCGTCGCCGCGCGCCTGGAGCGTGAGGAGGTCGAAGAGAAGCCGTGGGTGGACAACCGGCGGCTCAGCTTCACCGCCGAGCCCAGCACGCCTGGCCCCTCGGAAGTGATCGTCACGGAAGGACTAACCGTTCGGCGCGGCGGAAAGGTGCTCGTGTGCGGCTTAGACCTGTACCTCATGCGCGGCGACAAGCTCGCGTTGGTGGGTCCGAACGGCAGCGGTAAGTCAACGCTCCTCGAGGTGATGAGCGGCGCAAGGCAGCCGGACGGGGGCACCGTCAAGCACGGGGTGGGACTGCGGCTGTCGATAGCCGAGCAGGTCGAGGAACCGTGGCTCAACGCCGAACGGGGCCAGACCGTGGGGCGCGTGCTGTGGGAGGTGAACCCGGGGCTGGCGGACGCGGACATCTGGCGGGTCACGGCCGAAGTCGGCGTGCCCTCGGGACCTGACCGGCCGGTGGCTCGGCTCTCGGGTGGCGAGAGGCGGCGGCTCACGCTGGCGCGCATCGCCGTAAGCGATGCCCACCTGCTTATCCTCGACGAGCCCACGCACCATCTTGACCTCAGGGCGGTCGAGGCCCTCGAGGAGTTGCTGGAGCGGTTCACCGGCACCTTGCTGTTGGCATCGCACGATCGGCGCCTTGTCGAGCGGGTTTGTGACCGCGTGCTAGAGCTGCCCTCTCGTACTGCGGTCGGTGGACATGAGGGGCATACCGTGGCACCATCGCGCAGATGAGGCGCCCCGCGGAGCAGCCGAAGCTCAAAGACCTCGCGCGTCTGAGGCGCGTTCGTGACCGGATGGACCGCGAGTTCGCGCAGCCGCTGGACGTAGAGGCCTTGGCCCGCGGCGTGAACATGTCGGCCGGTCATCTGAGCCGGCAGTTCAAGAGCGCCTACGGCGAGTCCCCGTACGCCTATCTGATGACGAGGCGTATAGAGCGCGCCATGGCGCTGCTCCGAGTAGGTGAGCTGAGCGTCACAGAGGTGTGCTTCGAGGTGGGGTGCTCGTCGCTCGGCACGTTCAGCACGCGCTTCACGGAGCTGGTTGGCGTACCGCCGAGCGTCTACCGCGACAGGTTCGCGGGCGCCACGATGGGAATCCCCCCGTGCGTGGCGAAGCAGGTGACGAGGCCGATCAGGGACCGCGATCTGGTCGGGGCGACCGAAGGCACGACGGAGGTGACCTAGGTGACGGCGACCAAGAGCAAGGCCAAGTCTGACGACGGCAAACCCAAGCTACTCGCTGGCGGGAACCCGCAGGTGCCCAAGGGGGACGGCGACGGTCCGGTGCAGACGTTCATAGAGGCCATGCCCGACTGGAAGCGCGAAGTGGGCCGCAAGCTGGACGAGATCATCGAGAAGACGGCGCCCGGCGTGAGGAAAGGTGTCCGTTGGAACTCGCCCATCTACGGCATGGAGGGGCAGGGCTGGATGCTGCTCTTCCACGTCTACACGAAGTACGTGAAGGTGACGTTCTTCAAGGGGACTTCGCTGAAGCCCATGCCGCCAGTCGAGTCCAAGCACGAGACGGAGCGTTACTACCACGTCTACGAAGACGAAGGCGTGGACGAGAAGCAGTTCGCCGACTGGGTAGAGCAGGCATCGAAGCTGCCTGGCTGGGAGCCGTAAGCCCCAGCCGCGCCCCCGTCCCAGACGCTGATATGAATCTGGTCAGGAATCAAGAAGCGCTTCATACCTGCCCACTTCTATAGTTCCTGCATGCAGATAACGATCCACTCAGCGATGCTTCCGCAGGACGACCCAGAGGCTGCCATCGGCTTCTACCGCGACGGGCTTGGCTTCGAGGTTCGCAACGACGTCGAGTACCAGGGTATGCACTGGATCACCGTAGGACCGGAGGGCCAGCCCGAGACCTCGATAGTCCTCTACCCGCCCGAGGCTACTCCGGGCCTCACCGAGGACGAGCGGCGCATGGTCTCCGAGATGATGGCCAAGGGGACGTACGCCTCCATCAACTTGGCGGCGGACGACCTGGAAGCCATCTTCTCGCGGCTCGAGGCCAGCGGCGCCGAGATCGTGCAGGAACCCACCGATCAGCCGTACGGCGTGAGGGACTGCGCCGTTCGCGACCCGGCAGGGAACATGGTCCGGATACAGGAGCGCGCCTGATGGCCAACAGCTACACGGGGTTCAGCGACGCCGAGCGCAAGGCCATGCAGGAGAGGGCCAAGGAGCTCGCACTAGAGGCGGAGTCCGGCAAGCTCAAGGGCAAAGCCAAGCAGGAGAAGGCGGTCTTCGACGCGATCGCCGAGATGCCGGACGAGGACCGCGCGATGGCCGAGAAGATCCATGCCATCGTCGGCTCGGTGGCGCCGCAACTGACGCCCAAGACCATGTACGGCATGCCCGCGTACGCCAATGAGGACGGCAAGGTCGTCGTCTTCTTCCAGGCGGCGTCCAAGTGGGAGTCGCGCTACTCGACGTTGGCCTTCGAGGACCGCGCCAACCTCGATGAAGGCAACATGTGGCCCACTTCGTTCGCGATCAAGGAGCTCGATACGGCTAGCGAGAAGAAGATCGTCGAGCTCGTGAAGAGGGCTGTCGGCTGACCCAGGGCTGACCGCGAGAAGCACTCAAACGTTGGGTTCACGTCCCGCACACCACGAGACGCTTCCGTGGGCGGGCAGGCGAAGCTGCGCCATCACGTGGCCAGGATAAGGAGACAGGAGATGAAGATAGGACTTACGACGGTGCACGTAGACGACCAGGACAAGGCCCTTAGGTTCTACACGGAGGTCTTGGGGTTCCAGAAGAAGGCGGACGTGAGCAACGGCCCCTACCGCTGGCTCACCGTGGTCTCGCCCGAGGAGCCGAACGGCACGCAGCTACTGCTGGAGTCGAACGCCGACCCGGCTGCCAGGGCGTTCCAGGAAGCCAGGTTCAAGCAGAAACAGCCGGCCGCGATGTTCTACACGGACGACGTTCATGGCGACCACGAGCGCATCTCGTCACGCGGGGGCCGGTTCACCATGCCGCCGACCGACGTGCCCGGCTCCACCATCGCGATCCTCGACGACACCTGTGGCAACCTGATCCAGATCACGCAAATCAAGGGTGGAAACTAGGTACCAGGCCGGACCAAACTGCATCTGGACGAAGGGTTCTCCCAGCGGTACACTTCTCGCTTCGTGAGCCCGGACGAGGTCCGGTTCGACGGTGAAGCATCCCTCGACCGCTGGGCGACCTGTCGACCCGACTTCGACGTGACACTGAGCCGCATGCCCCCGACCTAGGACTCCCGCACCCGACCACCGAAGATGGAGACCGTATGACGATGACGGAGACAGGTGAGGTGCGCCGAGAAGAACGGCACCCCGCCGACACCCACGACCTCATCCGTGTGCAGGGCGCCCGCGAGAACAACCTCAAGGACGTGAGCGTCCAGATCCCGAAGCGCCGCCTCTCGGTCTTCACCGGCGTGTCCGGCTCGGGCAAGAGCTCGCTGGTGTTCGGCACCATCGCCGCCGAGTCCCAGCGGATGATCAACGAGACGTACAGCGCCTTCGTTCAGGGCTTCATGCCAACGCTGGCGCGGCCCGACGTCGACGTCCTCGAGGGCCTGACCACGGCGATCATCGTCGACCAAGAGCGGATGGGCGCTAACGTCCGTTCGACCGTCGGCACCGCTACGGATGCCAACGCCCTCCTGCGCATCCTGTTCAGCAGGCTGGGCCAGCCTCACATCGGCTCCTCGCAGGCGTTCTCCTTCAACATCGCCTCGGCTTCCGGGGGCGGTGCGATCACCGTGGAACGTGGCGAGGGCAAGGTCACCGAGTCGCGCACGTTCACGATCACCGGCGGCATGTGCCCCCGCTGCGAAGGCCTGGGGCGTGTCAACGACATCGACCTGACCCAGCTCTACGACGCCGACAAGTCGATCAACGAGGGCGCGATCGCCATCCCCGGTTACAGC
>DASRWD010000150.1:0-38412 GCA_035654755.1 Trueperaceae bacterium | reverse complement strand
GGCCGTCGGGGAGCTCGTTGAACATGGAGCCAGACGCGTCGAGCACCAGGACAACGCTCGTCGAGGTATCCGGAGCAGACTGAGCCAACGCGGTGGCCGCCAGCGACAGCGCCACCGCTGCGAACGTCATCCGCAGCAACGGCCGGGCGAGGGGCGCCCGTCCCAACCCCACACAGTACGCAAGGTCAAGCATGGCTTCCTCTCCGGCTCACCGCTTAGGGGCCAGTGGAGCGACTGTCGAACCGGTGCTGATGCTAGCGGTTGGCGACGTGAGGCGCCAGTCCTGCCCGGTGTCAACCAACGGGCCTGAGGCCGTCAGGGCTACGAGCGAAGCTAGCTGTCGAGACTCGGATCGGAGGGCCCGGCGAACACACAGGATCCGTCACCCAGGGCCATGCACGAGGTGAGGCGCACTTCGTCGCCCAGAAGCCTTGACAGCAGCTTCTCGTCGAACCGGCAGACGGCGCGGTTCCGACGCGCGACGTTGTGGAAGACGCAGTTCACGGCGCGTATCGCAGTGCCCGCGTCGGGCGCCGGCCCGGCGTGGTAGCCGAGGTCGTTCATCAGCTCGAGCACACGCTCACGTCTGACATCTGCGTCGAGGAGCCCCAGCTCGGGCAGCCATGCCAGGGCCAGGTCCTCCACCATCGCGTCCAGCACGACCTCCGCGGCCTCCGCTCCGAGCCGCTCGTCTATGGCTTCGAGCAGGCTGAGCGCCAGGCGGTCGTACTGACGCGGGAAGTGCTCACCACCCAGCTCCGTCAGGCCGTAGGCACGGGAGGGCCTGCGTCCGGTGCGCCGCACCGCGATGGGTTTCACCAGGCCGTCGCGCTCGAGGCCCGTGATGTGTTGCCTTATCGCGTTACGCGACACCCCGATGATGCCGGCCAGCTCGTCGAGAGTCATACCGACCTCTCTGTTCCGGAGCAGGTGCAGCATCACGCCTCGGCGCGTGTCGTTCTGCCCTAGCATCCAGCCCTCCCCTGCGGCAGCATAGCGTGATGACAATAATGACATAAACTCCTTGCATTATTGCCATAACGGTGCTAGCTTCGGTTCCGAGCGATCGCTACACGCCCATGCCCAAGGGAAGTGCAGCCCCTTGGACCGGAAGGAAGAACGATGAGGGAGATACCCTCTCTACCGATCCGTTCCGCAAGCGCACTGCGACTCGTCGTTGCCATTCTCGTCACGTTGCTGGCGACCGTGGCGTTCGCCGAAAGCGGTGACATGACCACCGAACCGCCACCTGCCCCATACGTCAACGCCTCGTCGATCCTCCAGCTGCCGGACTTCATCCCTGGAGCCGGCGCCCTCTACATCGATCCGGCCAACGCACCGGTCGGTCCCTGGCTGTCCTACGGTTCTGATGGCTCACTCGTCGAGATCCTCTTCATGGTCCCACTTAGCCAGATGCAGAACGCCGACGACTGGGACGACCTCTCGACCGGCCTGGTGTCCGAACTGGGCGTGACGATCGACCACGTCGACATCTCCTTCAACGGCGGCCATCCCGGCATGGCCGAGCCGCACTACCACTTCAGGCTCGTCGTCGTCGACGCGCAGACGCAGCAGAGCCTGCTCAACCCCTGATCTGACAGCACCCGCCGCAGCGTTCCGCTGCGCATAGATGCAAGGCTCGCCCCCGGTCACGGCTCGTGGCCGGGGGCGTGTAAGAGTGTGGGCCAGCATGCGACGCGCCAGACCGTTCCGCTTCCACGGCTGGAACATCGCGTGGGCGCTGGCCATCACCCAGACGGTCAGCTTCGGGATCCTCTTCTACTGCTTCCAGGTCTTCACTCTGCCCATGGAGGCAGAGCTTGGACTCAGCCGGGCGCAGACCTCGGGCGCGTACTCGCTAGCGCTCCTGCTATCGGGCTCCACGGCGATCCCTGTGGGACGGTGGGTAGACAGGCGCGGGGCGCGTGGGCTCATGACAGTTGCCTCGCTCGCCGGCGTAGGCCTGATGTTCGCCTGGTCCTTCGTGGAGAGCCTGGCGGGCCTCTACGCAGTTCAGGCAGGCATCGGGCTCGTGATGTCCGCCGTGCTCTACGACGTCGCCTTCACCGTACTCGCCGTCTGGTTCAGGCGGCACCGGTTGAAGGCGCTGCTGATCGTCACGTTGGTGGCAGGACTCGCCAGCACGATATTCGTGCCGTTGGCCACGTGGCTCGTCGAGTCGTGGGGCTGGAGGGACGCCCTACGGGTGCTCGCGGTCATCATGCTCTTCACGACCGTGCCCCTTCACGGACTCGTCCTGCGCGACAACCCTCGACGGCTCGGCAGCGGCCCGGACGGCGACCCGTTGGCCGCGGATAGGTCCCATGAACCGGAGACGTCCGTATCGGTGCGGGAAGCGCTGCGAGGCGGCGCCTTCTGGTGGCTCTCGACGGCGTTCACGTTCGACCGCATCGCGTCCGTGGCGCTTGCCGCTCACGCCGTTCCGCTACTGCTTGAGCGGGGCCACTCACCGGGACTCGTCGCATCAGTTGTCGGGACGATAGGCGCCATGCAGCTCGCCGGCAGGATCTTGTTCACGCCGGCCGCGAGGCAGGCCGACTTGACGACGCTCACGGCGATCACCTTCGCCGTCCGCGGCGCAGCCCTCCTACTGCTAGTGTTCCCGCTGTCAGCCGCTGGCCTCTTCGTCTTCGCCGCCATGTTCGGAGGCGCCAACGGGGCGACCACGTTGGGGCGTGCCGCGCTGGTCGCGGAACGCTTCGGACCCGCGAACTACGGCACCATCAACGGGTCTATGAGCACGATGATCGCCGTCGTTCAGACCGTGGCCCCGTTGAGCGTGGGATTCATGCGCGTGGCGACCGGCGACTACAAGGTCGCGCTGATCGCCCTGGCAGGCACAGCTCTGGTGGCGTCCTACTCAGTGACACGGGTCAGACGTCAGACCGTACCCGCACGAGCCTAGATCCTGGTCGCGCCCTGACCCGAGTGGCCCTCGAGCGTCCTCTGCGCCAGGTCGAGCGTGCGGTCGTTGCCCTCCACGACCAGCAACGAGCCTCCGCCCCGGACCACGTCGAGCAGGTGCTCGGCCTCCTCGGCGCGAGCACCCGTCAGGTCCTCGATCTCCGAGCGTGTGTAACCCGTTGCGCCGCCGCGCTCGATCTCGGCGTCCGCGCCCACTACGGCGAACGGGGAGAAGGCGGCAGGCGTGCCCAAGGGGACGCTCGTCCCGAGGGTCGCCGACGGCGGCACCACGACGTCGTCGAGGCGGTCCGAATCCGGAGCGCCTCTACCCCTCCTTCCGGCCTCTATGTCGCCCTCCTCGTCCGAGTTCGGCGGCCGCTGGACCACTCGCACCTCGTCGGTGACGCCAGCGTCCCGTAGCAGATCGAGGGCCTCCTCCAACTCGCCGTCCATCCCGTAAACGACAACCAGCTTGCCCATGCACGTGCACCTCCGTTACGGAAGTGTTGAGCCTGGTCCATAGCGCGCGATGAGCACAGATGAGAGCCGCGGGCAGGCTGCCCAAGGCACACGGGATGGGCTCGTGTCTGGTACAATCCGTCCTTGCCGACGTGGTGGATGTAGCTCAGTCGGTTAGAGCACCGGATTGTGGTTCCGGGGGCCGTGGGTTCAAATCCCATCATCCACCCCAGGCGCAGGGCGGGAGACCGCCCGAGAGGCCGGGCGGGATCGTACTTCCCGCCCGAGCCGCCATGCGAGGATGGCGGAATTGGTAGACGCGCTGGATTTAGGATCCAGTGGCCTAGCCGTGCGGGTTCAAGTCCCGCTCCTCGCACCACAGCGGCAAGCCACGTGCTTGCCGCTTGTTCTTGCAGGCGGCAAGCACTGGCGGCCAGAGACTCCGCGCGCCGAAAGAGGGGACCCATGAGGACCGAACTGTTGGACAAGAAGCCGGTGGAGGCGACCGTCAAGGTGACAGTGCCGGCAGCGGAAGTGGACGCCGCCTACGAGCAGGTGATCTCCGAGCTGTCGCGTCAGGTCCGGATACCTGGGTTCAGGCAGGGGAAGGTGCCGCGCGGTGTGCTCGTGAAGCGCATCGGCCCAGAGGCGCTCAACGAGGAGGTCAAGGACAAGCTCATCGACGCCAACTACCAGGCGGCGCTCAAGGAGCACGACCTCCTGTCGATCAGCACGCACTTCCACGCGCACGAGCCCGTGCAGGGGGCCGACTACAGCTTCGAGATCCATTCCGAGCTCTACCCGGAGGTCACGCTCCCCGACCTCACGACCATCTCCATCTCCGCGACCAAGCGCGAGCTGACCGACGACCTCGTCGACGCCGCGATCGAGGAGCTCCAGCGTGAGAACGCGACGCTTGTGCCCGTGGACCGACCGGTGGAGCCGACCGACTGGGTGATGATCGAGGCGACGAGCCTCACCGCGCCAGAGGCCACCGCCGAGGGTGACGAGGCGACGGCACCAGCGGAGCCGCAGACGAGCACGTTCCCCGTGGACCTGGAGCGTGCCGCCGAGGAGCTGCGAGAACAGCTCAAGGGCGCCTCGCTCGGCGAGGAGCGCGAGATCACGCTCACCGACGACGTGGATCGCGATGAGGACGGAGCCCCACGCGTCAGGCGGATGCGAGTCAAGGTCGCCGACGTCAAGGAGAAGGACAAGCCCGAGCCGGGCGAGGAGTTCGCGACGCAGCTGGGCATGGAGTCATGGGAGGCGGTCCTCGAACGGGTAAGGACCGCCATCTCCGACGACCTGGCCCGGGAGGCCCACGACGCGCGCCGCACCGAGCTGATAGACAAGCTCACCTCGGAGGCGCAGCTCGAGCTACCCCCTGGCCTGGTGCGTCGCCGCCAGCAGACGCTGTTGGAGAACCTCGTTCATGACCTGCAGGAGCAGGGCGAGACCTTCGAGAGCTACCTGTCAAGGCTCGACGCCCGTGGCAAGCGCGAGGAGTTCGAGAAGGAGCTGCTCGAGACCGCCGAGAAGGGCGTCCGCCGCGACCTGGTCCTGGAGAAGCTGACGGAGGTCCGCGGCACCGAGATCTCGACCGCCGAGCTCACCGAGGCGCTCAAGCACCTGGCGTCGCAGCGCCGTCAGGACGTCGGCTCGTTCATCCGTGACATGGGCGAGAACTGGGTCTCCAACTACCGTTTCATGCTCACTCGGGACAAGGCCGTGCGCGAGCTCATCGCCGAGCTGACCGGTGAGGACGCTACTCCTGCCGATGAAGAATCTCTGATGGAGGCGGCCGAGGCGAGCCTGGGTGCCGAGGAGGAGCAGAACGCCCCCGATCACGACCACGGGCACGACCATGACCACGAGGGCAGCGGGCACGATCACTGAGCCTGGCTAGGCTCGTGCCCGGGCTACGGTCGGCGTGGTTTTGTTCGGTGCTACGCTCTAGCACGACATGCCTTTAGTCCCATACGTCATCGAGCAGACGGGCCGCGGCGAGCGCACGTACGACGTCTACAGCCGCCTGCTGAAGGAGCGGATCATCTTCCTCGGAGGTCCCATCGACTCCGAGGTCGCCAACGTCGTCACCGCCCAGCTTCTGCTGCTGGACTCCCAGTCGCGCGAGCAGCCGATCAACCTCTTCATCAACTGCCCGGGGGGCGAGGTCTACGCGGGCCTCGCCATCTACGACGTCATGCAGTACATCTCCGCGCCCGTGCACACCAACTGCGTCGGTATCGCCATGTCGATGGGCTCGGCGATCCTCATGGCAGGCGAGAAGGGCTCTCGCGTGGCCCTCCCCCACTCACGCATCATGATCCACGCGGGGTCCGCCGGCTTCCCGCGCGCCAGCCTGCCTGACCTCGAGGTCCAGGCGCGCGAGTTCACGGACATCCGCAACATGATGGAAGACATCTACCAGCGCCACACGGGCCATGGCCGCGAGAAGCTGCGGGCCGACATGGAGCGCGACCGTTTCATGTCCCCGGAGCAGGCGCTCGAGTACGGGCTCATCGACCGCGTCGTGGAGCCTCGCGGGCAGGGCCGGTTCACCAGCTGATGAGCGCCCGCGGTCCGGACGGCGACCGGTGCGCGATCTGCGGCCGCGCGGACGGCGGCTCACCGCTGCTGGTCTCTGCCAGCGGCATGCTCCTGTGCTCGGACTGCGCCGGACGCGTCGGCGAGCGCACTGTCACGGCCGGCCCGCGCCGCCACCGCCCACTGCCAACGTCCGTGCCGCGGGACGTCAAGCGCGTCCTGGACGACTACGTCATCGAGCAGGAGGACGCCAAGCGCACCCTCGCGGTGGCCGTCTACAACCACTACCGACGTCTGGCGCATCCCGAGTCCGAGGTGCAGAAGTCCAACGTCTTGCTCGTGGGCCCGTCGGGCACCGGCAAGACCCTACTGGCAGAGACGCTTGCGCGCACGTTGAAGGTGCCGTTCGCGATCGCGGACGCCACCACCCTCACCGAAGCCGGTTACGTCGGCGACGACGTCGAGAACATCGTGCTGAGGCTGTTGCAGGTGGCGGACTACGACGTCGAGGGCGCACAGCGCGGCATCATCTACATAGACGAGATCGACAAGATCGGCCGCAAGTCCGAGGGGCCGTCCATCACACGTGACGTCTCCGGCGAGGGCGTGCAGCAGGCGCTGCTCAAGATAATCGAGGGCACGACGACCCACGTGCCGCCGCAGGGCGGAAGGAAGCACCCGCATCAAGAGCTGATAGACGTCGACACCAGCGACATCCTGTTCATCTGCGGCGGGGCGTTCGAGGGCCTAGAAGACATCATGCGCCGGCGCCTGGACGTCTCGCGCGTCGGGTTCCAGGCCGAAGAGGACCTGAAGGACGCTTTCGAGGACGCCGAGGTGCTACCGGAGGACCTCATGGGCTTCGGGCTGATCCCCGAGCTGATAGGCCGCCTGCCCATCACTGTCCGGCTGCACGAGCTCTCCCTCGAGGCCCTCGTGGACGTCTTGACCAAGCCACGCAACGCCCTGGTCAAGCAGTACACGGAGATGTTCTCGTTCGACGGGGTCGAGCTCGCTTTCGAGCACGAGGCGCTGGTAGAGATAGCCAGGCGCGCTCAGGAGCGCAAGACCGGTGCCCGGGCGTTGCGGTCCGTCATGGAACGTGTCCTACTACCGCTCATGTACGAGGTCCCCGGCAGCGACGTCACCCAGGTGACCGTGACGCTGGCCGACATGGACGACCCCCACAGGCTGCTGGACAGGGCCAAGCGCGTTCGCAGCGCGTAAGGGCCGGAACGCGTCCGTTCCGGAGCTTGGCCGCCACCAGGGGCCTAAGCGGCTACCGACCTGCAACGCTCCACGACCGACGCGAACCTGCCGGCCGCCTCCCGCACCTCCGCCTCCGAGGTCTCTCGCCCCAGGCTGAACCTCACGCTGGCCTTCGCCGCTCGCGGCGAGTGGCCAAGCGCCAGCAGGACGTGGCTCGGCTCGAGGCTGCCGGCAGCGCAGGCCGAGCCGGCGCTCACCTCGACTCCGGCGTCGTCAAGCGCCATGAGCAAGCTCTCGCCGTCCACGTCCGCCACGCTGATGTTCACGTGCTTGACGCCCCTCGGCGCCTCGCTGCCGTTGACCCGTACCCCAGGTACGCCCGTCAGCAGCCCCTCGAGCAACGACTGGAGGCCGGCCATCCGGCGGCGCAGCTCGTGGCGCTCAGCGTCTGCGGCCTCGACTGCGGCTCCCATGCCAACGATCGCGGGGACCGCGTGTGTTCCGGGCCTCATCCCCCGCTCCTGGCTGCCACCGGCGAGCAGCGGCTCGACCTCGATGCCGGGACCCAGGACCAGCGCACCGGCTCCCTTGGGCCCGCCGACCTTGTGCGCCGAGATCGCCGCAGCGTCTGCGCACAGCGCGTTCAGCGATACCTCTTCAGTACCCAGGCCCTGGACGGCGTCGCAGAAGAAGAGGGCGCCGGCAGACCTGGAAGCCTCACCGATGGCGCGGGCGTCGAGTAGCACGCCGGTCTCGTTGTTCACCAGCATCAGGGCAACGAGCGCGGTGCGCTCCGCGGATGCGAGCGCGCTCTCCAACGCGGGCGCACCGGTTACGCCTCCAGGTCCATGCTCCACGTACGCGACGTGGCGACCGGCCTCATCCAGGCGTTCGGCGGCGCGCAGCACGGCGGCGTGTTCGAGCTTGCTCGTCAGGAGCGCACCGTCCCGCGTGCCCATCAGGCCCAGAACCGCCAGGTTGTCGGCTTCGGTGGCACCCGAGGTGAACACGACCTGTTTCGGCCTCACCCCCATGACGGCGGCGACGCGCTCCCTCGCCTCCTCGACGGCCTTGCGGGCGCGCCTGCCGGAGGCGTGGAGGCTGGAAGGGTTGCCGTGCACCGCCGTCAGGTACGGCAGCATGGCCTCCAGTACGTCGGTTCTCAGCGGCGTCGTGGCCGCGTGGTCCAGGTAGATGGCTTCCATAGTTGGCGACCCGCGCTCAGGCCAGGTCCGGTACAAGCAGCGGCAGGCTGGCGGCCCCGTCCGGGGCGATGTAGCTTCCGCGCGCGTTGCGTTCGGCCACCAGGTCTGCGAGCGTCGTCGACCCCAGGACCTGCCTCACCGCGTGGTCGACCTGACGCCACAGGCTCTCCGTGCTGCAGTTGCCGACGCGGACGCAGGAGTCGTTGTCGTCGAGGCACGCGACGGGAGCCACGCTGCCCTCGAGGAGCTCGACGACCTCCAGGGTGTCGATCTGGTCTTCCGGACGCGCCAGGCGATAACCGCCCCGGGCGCCCCTCACCGACTCGACGATGCCGGCGCGCCGCAACGACGCGAATATCTGTTCTAGGTACTGCTGGCTGAGTAGCTGCCGCTCTGCCACCGTCTTGAGGCTGATGGGTTCACGACCTGACAGCGCCACCTCTACGAGCGCGCGCATCCCGTACTGTGCCTTGGTCGAAACCCACATGATTCGTCCTCAGATGGCCAACCGGCCGATTCTCGGAACCATTCCGAGTAACTTGGTCGAGTATAGCCACGGGCCGGCACGATGGTCAACGCGCAGGAGACCCGTCGCCCTAAGCCTCGCACGCTGAGGCATCGCGCTTACCGCGTAGCGGTCTCCAGGGACCCTTCGAGGTAGCCGAGCGGGTCGACCGCCCGCTCGCCGAAGCGCAGCTCGAAGTGAAGGTGTGGGCCCGTGGATGCGCCGGTGGAGCCGACGAGGCCGATCACGTCGCCCTGCCTCACGACGGCTCCTGACTGGACTGAGATCGAGCTGAGATGAGCGTAGCGGGTCTCACTGCCGTCGCCGTGATCGAGCGCGACGGCGTAACCGTAGGTGCTCCACCAGCCGGCCCGCCACACCACCCCGTCGCGAGCAGCCCTGACCGGGGTGCCGGTGGGTGCAGCCCAGTCCACGCCGAAGTGGTAACGGTTCCCGTTCACCGAGACGTTGCGCCAGCCGAAACTGGAGCTCAGCCTACCGGTCACGGGTTGCGCGAAGCCCTGCGGGGCTATGTCGGCCCCGGCCAGGCTCGCGAGCGCGGCTGGCAGCGCGGCGAGCTGGGCATCGCGCAGCGCCTGCCTCGGGTCCTCGGCCAAGCCGAGTGCCGAGACCATGGCCGCGAGGCAGGCGAGGAGTACCTTCAGCGGGCTCACGCCCGATTACTACCGTTAACCCTGGCCGAGCGTGGAGAGGAACTCCGCGTTGCTCTTCGTGCGGGACAGGCGGGACAGCAGCATCTCCATGGCTTCCGCCGGGTCCATGTCCGAGATGACCTTGCGCAGCAGCCACATCTTGGCGAGCACGGCCTCATCCAAGAGCAGGTCCTCACGGCGGGTGCCCGACTTGAGGATGTCGATGGCCGGGAAGATGCGGCGCTCCTCGAGCTGACGGGAGAGGTGCAGCTCCATGTTGCCCGTGCCCTTGAACTCCTCGAAGATCACGTCGTCCATGCGCGAGCCGGTCTCGACGAGAGCCGTCGCGAGGATGGAGAGCGAGCCGCCGCCGCGGATGTTGCGCGCGGCGCCGAGGAAGCGCTTGGGCCAGTGCAGGGCGTTGGAGTCGAGGCCGCCGGACAGCGTGCGGCCGGTGGGCGGCGTGACGAGGTTGTTGGCTCGCGCGAGCCTGGTGATGGAGTCGAGCAGGATCATCACGTGGCCGTTGTCCTCGACGATGCGCCTGGCGCGCTCGTGTACGAACTCGGCGACGCGAATGTGGTTCGTGGGCGGCTCGTCGAACGTGCTGGCGATGACTTCCACGCCCTGGACGGACTCGCGGAAGTCGGTGACTTCCTCCGGACGCTCGTCGACGAGGAGGACTATGACCTTGATGTCCGGTTCGTTCTGGGAGACGGCCGTGGCGATCTTCTTGAGTAGCGTCGTCTTGCCGGCCTTGGGCGGCGCGACGATGAGCCCACGCTGGCCACGGCCGATGGGCGCGAGCAGGTCTATGACGCGCGACGAGAGCTCGGCCTGCGTCGTCTCCAACTGGATATGCGTGTCCGGGAACGTGGGGACGAGCTCTTCGAACCGCGGGCGCTTGGACGCCTGGAACGGGTCGACGCTGTTGACCGCCTCTACGCGTATGAGCGTGCCGTAGCGCTCGTTGTCGCGCGGCCGGCGCGCCTTGCCAAGGATGAGGTCGCCCGTGCGCAGGCGGAACTGCTTGATGAGACCGGCGGAGACGATGACGCTGCGGGTGTTGTTCTGTAGCAGCGACTCCTGCAGGAAGCCGTAGCCGTCGGAAGAGATCTCGAGGTAGCCCTTGACGAGGCGCAGGCCTTCCTGCTCGGTGGCGCGCTCCAAGACGGCGACAACCAGCTCGTCCTTCTCGAGCTGTCGGTAGTCCTCCAGGCCCACTTCCTTGGCCATGAGGTGAAGCTCCGGCAGCACCTTGGACTGAAGGTCGCGGAAGTTCACGGCGCCCTTCCGGCCCTGGTTGCGGTTGCCCCGGCGACCGCGACGGTCGTCGCGACCGTCCTGGTCCTGCTGGCGCTCCGGCCTGCCGTTGCCGCGGCTGGCTGCTTTCCCGCTGTCGTTGTCCTCTTCTTCCCCGCCCTGCTCGTCGGACGCGTCCTGCTGTGGTCCAGCAGCGGCTTCGCCGTCTTGGCCCTGATCGGCCTCTGGCTTGCGGTTCTTGGGGGGCCGACCGCGCCGCTTGGGCGTGGTCTGGCGCTCCGACTGCTCCTCGCTCGATGCCGTTACCGCCTGGTTCGCGGCGGCATCGTCTGCGGTGGCCGTCGTCACCTCGGAAGTGGCGTCCGCGGAGGCAGCGGCTTCGCTCTTGCGGGGGCGACCGCGCCTCTTGGGAGCAACCTGTTCGCTCTGCGGGGCTTCTTCTGCCTCGCTGGTCTTGGCTCTTGGGCTCATCGTCTCTCCGTTCCCGTCAGGGTGTCGTATGGGTCCGTGAGGATTCTCCTGATCGGGCTCGTACGGGCAACGCAGCTACGCCTAACCCCACCCGCACGGTGCTACACATGCCACCCCGGCTTCTTCCGGGCTCGCTCCAGGCGCCTGAGGCTTTCGGTCAACACACGCCTGACGCCTGATGGTGCTTTGATGCCTTAGCGTTCGAACCGGATTTGCCAGGAGACGCAGCGGCGTATTGACGTGCTAGAGGCCTACTGCTAGGTTTTAGTATACGTGCCTGACGCCCACGTTGTAAAGCGGCGTGGGCACGTGCCCGGGGCACCCGGGCAAGGCTGAGACGGGAACGCGCGGGGCGCCGATGTGCGGCCCACAGCGAGCCGGGGACGGTGAAAGCCCGGCGGCGCAGGCGAACCACCGCATCCTCCCCGAGCCGCCCCCCGAAACGCGCCTTTCGCGGCGCGCGAGTAGACGGGGCCGAGTGGCGCGCGTAACGCGCCAGGCTCTCCCGCCCATGCGGGGTAGCCATCGAGGCCCGCACCGTGACGTACGGGCGAAGTTGGGTGGTAACGCGCTCTCCTTGGCAACTGGGCGCCCCAACGCTCCTAGACAGCGTCGGGGCGCCTTCTCTTCTTGGCGTTCCGACACCGAGGACGGAATGGGCGCAGGCCGCGCCCGGGAGGGCAAGTGAAGATGTTCCGCGAGGTGAAGCAACAGGTGGAGTTCCCCGCGCTCGAGCGCGAGGTCATCCAGTTCTGGAACGAGGAGAACGTGTTCCGGCGCTCGGTGGACCGGCCGGCTCCCAAGGGTGACTGGGTCTTCTTCGAGGGGCCGCCCACGGCCAACGGCAAGCCGGGCGTCCATCACGTGATAAGCCGCGCGTACAAGGACCTGTTCCCCCGCTTCAAGACCATGCAGGGTTTCCGCGTCGGACGGAAGGGCGGCTGGGACACTCACGGACTCCCGGTCGAGATCGCCGTCGAGAAGCGCCTGGGCTTCACGAGCAAGCAGCAGATCGAGGAGTTCGGCATCGAGGAGTTCAACCGCCTCTGCCGTGAGGACGTCTTCTCGAACATCCAGGACTGGAACGCCATGACGGAGCGCATCGGGTTCTGGATCGACTTGGGCGACGCGTACGTCACGTACCACAACAGCTACATCGAGTCGTGCTGGTGGATCATGAAGCAGCTCTTCGACAGGGGGTTGCTCGTCGAGGACTACAAGACGACCTGGCACAGCCCGTCGTCGAACACGACGCTGGCCTCCCACGAGGTGGCGCAGGGCTACAGGGAGGACGTCGTAGACCCGTCCGTGTTCCCGAAGTTCCCCGCGGTCGCCTCGGACCTACGGGAGCGGCGCCTGCTGCCGGCGGGCGAGGAGCGCCCTGTCAGCTTCCTGGCATGGACGACCACCCCCTGGACGCTCGCAGCCAACGCCGGTCTGGCCGTTCAGGGGGCCGCTGACTACGCCCTCGTCGAGGGTCCGAGGAGCCACGGCGAGGATCCGAGGACCCAGCTCTACGTGCTTGCAACAGAGCGTCTCGAGGCCGTGTTCGGCGAGGACCATGGCGAGGTGCTGGGCACCGTCACCGGAGACGAGCTCGTCGGCGCCCGCTACCACCCGGTTCTCCTGGGCGCGGCGCCAGATTCTGCGGACCTCTCAGGCGCGTTCAGGGTCATGGCTGACGAGATCGTGAGCCTGGACGACGGCACGGGCATAGTCCACGTCGCACCGGCTTACGGGGACCTCGACGTCGGGCGCAGGCACGACCTGCCGACGATCTTCTCCGTGGACCTGACGGGCAAGGTGATCGACGAAGTTCGGCCCGTTCCCGCGGACGGACGGCGGGACGGACCGTTCGACGCCTCGGTGCTCAAGCAGCGGCCCACCAGCCCCGGACCGTTCGCGGGCGCTTGGTTCAAGGACGCCGACGACGACATAACGGAAGCTCTCACGGAGCGCGGCCTCATGTACCGTTTCGGCACCGTCCTACACAGCTATCCGTTCAACTGGCGCGACTGGACGCCACTGATGAACGTCGCGAAGCGGAGCTGGTACATCCGGACCACCGCGGTGAAGGACCTGCTCCTCTCCAACAACGCGGTCATCGGATGGCACCCGGAGCACATGCGCGAGGGACGCTTCGGGCGCTGGCTCGAGAACAACGTCGACTGGGCGCTGTCACGGGAGCGCTTCTGGGGCGCGACACTGCCCATCTGGCGCAGCGAGGACGGCAAGCAAGTCGTGTGCGTAGGCAGCGTGGAAGAGCTCGAGAAGCTCGCCGGCCGCGACCTCTCCGGACTCGACCTCCACAGGCCCTACGTCGACGACGTGACCTTCGAGCTGGACGGCCAGGTTTACCGCAGGGAGCCTTACACGGTCGACGTCTGGTTCGAGTCGGGCGCCATGCCGTACGCGCAGTGGCACTACATGGGTGAGCAGTCCGGACCGGCGGTAGAAGAGACGCTGAGCAAGAACTTCCCTGCTGACTACATCTGCGAGGCCGTCGACCAGACCCGCGGCTGGTTCTACAGCCTGCACGCTCTGGCCACGCTCCTCACAGACCCTGGCGACACGGCGACAGGCAGGGAGCCCGGCGCGCTCGCGCACTTGTTCCCCCCCACCTCGGCCTTCAAGAACCTCAACGTCCTCGGCCACATCGTCGACGAGAACGGCGAGAAGATGTCGAAGTCGAAGGGCAACGTCGTCGACCCTTGGACGGTCCTCGACAAACAGGGAGCCGACGCCCTGCGCTGGTACCTGTACAGCTCCTCACCTGCCGGCCAGTCGAAGCGCTTCAGCCCCACCCTGGTCGAGGAGACGCAGCGCGACTTCTTCCTGACGCTCTGGAACGTCTACGGCTTCTTCGTGCTCTACGCCAACCTGGAGGAGCCGGACCTTGCCGATCCTCCCGCGGAGGAAGATCGCCCACTGATCGACCGCTGGCTCGTCGCCAGGCGCGAGGAGCTGGTGGACAGTGTCACGGACGCGCTCGAGGACTTCGACCCCACGACTGCCAGCCGGGCGGTGCGCGACTTCGTGGTCGACGAGCTGTCCAACTGGTACGTAAGGCGCAACCGCAAGCGCTTCTGGCGCGGTCAAGAGGCTAGCGCCGAGGAGCGGGCGGACTCGCTGGCGGCGTACGCGACGCTCCACGAGGCGCTGGTGACCGTGGCGAAGCTCATGGCACCGATGGCGCCGTTCACGGCCGAGGAGATCTACCGCAACCTCGAGCTGTCCGTGAGACCAGACTCCCAGCCCAGCGTGCACCTCGCCGCCTGGCCGGTGGCCGACGCCGCACTGAAGGACGCGAACCTCGTCTCGGCCATGCGGGCGCTCATGCGCCTCGTCGAGCTGGGCCGGGGCGCTCGCGCCGCCGCAGGTGTCAAGCTGCGCCAGCCGCTGTCCGAGGTTCTGGTGCGCGTGCGCGACGAGCAGGAACTGGAAGGCGTCAGGCATCTAGAAGACCAGCTGATGGAGGAGCTGAACGTCAAGTCCGTTCGCTTCCTGAGCGTGACCGACGACTTCGTCGACTACCAGGTCAAACCCAACCTGCCACGCCTCGGCAAGCGTCTAGGCAGCCGCCTGCCCGCCCTGCGCGCGGCGCTGACGCGCGTCGACGGCAGGGAGGTGGCGGCCAACGTTCGGGAGGGGCGCCCGACCACTGTGGTCTTAGATGGCGAGAGCGTAGAGCTGGCGCCCGAGGACCTGCTCCTCGACGCCCGAAGCCCCGAGGGCTTCGCTGCACAGGAGGAGCGCGGCTACCTGGCGGCTCTCAGCACCGAGATCACACCCGACCTGCGGTTGGAGGGACTGGCGCGCGACGTCGTGAGGCTGGTCCAGAACGCCCGTAAGGACGCAGGGCTGGACGTAAGCGACAGGATCGAGCTCGAGCTCTTCGCGGACGGCGAGCTGCTTCGCGCGCTGGAGCGGCACGGCGACGAGGTCGCCGAAGAGGTCCTCGCGGTCAGGTCAACCGTAGAGCGCGGGCCGCGTGAGGAGCCGAAGCCGGCGGACGGAGCCCACGTCGAGCACCACGAGCTGGACGGGATGGGGCTGGTGCTGGCGCTGAGCAGGGCCGATGCGGGCACCGCGGGGCGACCTGGCTGACCTGGAGCAGTAACTCACGGCGGCTATGATTCGACGCATGGCGAAGCCTGGCGGGCGTGGCCAGCACGGGCGGAACCCGAAGGGGACTCACATGAAGATCGGCATAAACGGTTTCGGGCGCATCGGCAGGCAGATCTTCCGTATAGCCCACGAACGCGGCCTGGACGTGGCGGTGGTCAACGACCTCACGGACAACGAGAGCCTCGCGCTCCTACTGAAGTACGACTCGAACTACGGGCCGTTCCCTGGCGAGGTTAGCGCCGACGGAGACCATATCGTCGTGGACGGCAAGAAGATCCTCGCCACGGCTCATCGCGACCCCAAGGAGATCCCGTGGGGGGAGAACGGCGTGGACCTCGTCGTTGAGTCCACGGGCGTGTTCACGAAGCGTGAACAGGCGGCTCAACACCTTGACGCCGGCGCGAAGAGGGTGCTGATCAGCGCACCGTCGCCAGACAGCGACTTCGACATCATGATGGGCATCAACGAGGATCAGTTCGACGCTGAGAAGCACGTCGTGGTCTCGAACGCATCGTGCACGACGAACTCCATGGCCGGTGTCATGAAGGTCCTGCAGGACACGTTCGGTGTCGAGACGGCGATGATGACGACCGTACACAGCTACACGAACGACCAGCGCATCCTCGACGCGCCGCACAAGGACCCGAGGCGCGCCCGCAACGCTGCCACCAACATCATCCCGACGACCACGGGCGCGGCCAAGGCGGTCGCGCGGGTCGTGCCTCACTTCAAGGGCCGCTTCGACGGCGTCTCCTTGCGCGTGCCCACGCCTACGGGCTCCATCTCCGACATCACGGCCATCATGGAGCGTGAGGTGACCGCCGAGGAGATCAACAACGCGCTCGAGGAGGCCGCCGCCGGCAGGCAGAAGGGCATCCTGCGCGTCACCTACGATCCGATCGTCTCCAGCGACATCCGAATGGACCCGCATTCGGGCATCATCGACGGCTCGCTGACCGCGACCATCGGGAAGATGGCCAAGCTGTTCGTCTGGTACGACAACGAGTGGGGATACTCCAACCGCATGGTCGACGTCGTTCAGGTCATGGCAAAGGGCCTCTGACGACGCGCTACCGCAGCCTCGACGACCTGCAGATCGCCGATAAGAGGGTGCTCGTGAGGGTCGACCTCAACGTGCCCCTGGATGACGGTCGCGTGACCGACGACACCCGACTGCGCGCCAGCCTGCCCACGATCCAGGAGCTCCTCGATGCCGGCGCCACCGTCGTGCTCATGAGCCACCTGGGCCGGCCCAAGGGCGGTCCGGACGAAGCTTTCCGCATGGGGCCAGTGGCCGAGCGCCTCACGGAGCTTCTCGGCACCGACGTGCGCTACCAGCCGACGCCCGGGCCCGGCTCCGAGGCGCAGCAGGCCTTCGTGCAGGCGGCCCCGAGGGGCAGCGTGACGCTGCTCGAGAACACGCGTTTCGACCACCGCGAGAAGTCGAACGACCCGTCGTTGGCGCGCATCCTCGCCGGCTACGCGGACGTGTACGTCAACGACGCGTTCGGCTCGGCGCATCGCGCACACGCCAGCACGGTGGGCGTAGCGCACCTGCTCCCCAGCGCCGCTGGCCGCCTCATGCTCGCAGAGGTCGAAGCGCTCTCCAGGCTCGTCGACGAGCCCGATGCCCCCTTCGTCGTGCTACTAGGCGGCGCCAAGGTATCCGACAAGCTCGGCGTCATCGAGAGCCTTCTCGGGCGCGCGCACAAGCTCCTCATCGGCGGCGCCATGGCGTACACCTTCATCAAGGCGCAGGGCGGCGATGTCGGCGCCTCGAAGGTCGAGGACGAGATGTTGGGCACGGCTCGCGACCTCCTGGAGCGCGCGGCTGCGGCCGGCTCTGAGCTCAGGTTGCCGGAAGACTCGGTCTGCGCGGCCGCCATGCAGTCCGGCGCCTCAACGTCAGTGCACCCCTCCGACCGGATACCCGAGGACCTCATGGGCCTCGACATCGGCCCATCGGCACGCGACTCGTTCCGGGCAGCGCTTCAGGGCGCCAAGACGGTCTTCTGGAACGGCCCCATGGGAGTCTTCGAGATCCCGGAGTTCGCCACGGGCACCATGGACGTCGCGGCCGCTGTCGCCGACCTGGACGCGTACACGGTCGTCGGCGGCGGTGACAGCCTGGCTGCCGTGAGCAAGTCTGGCCTCGGCGACCGTCTGAGCCACCTCTCGACCGGCGGGGGCGCCTCGCTCGAGTTCCTCGAGAGCGGCGAACTTCCCGGACTGGCGGTTCTCAAGACTTGAGCGAGCGCGAAGCCCCGGTTCTGTTCCACCTCGATCGGCAGCGCTTCGCCGGCGTGGCTCAGGTCGCGAACCTGTCCGGTGACTACACGTACCTGACGACCGGCTACTACGCGTCCCTTGACGCAGAGCTCGACGGCGTCACCGTCCTCCCTACGACCGGCGAGGCCCTGGACGCGTACGTCGTGCCGATCGCCATGGAGAAGGCGCGCCACGCCGGCATCGCCGTCCCCTCATGCGAGGTCATCACCGAGCGCTTCCCGCCTCCCCCACTACTGGCCTACCCCATCAACCCCTTCTCGAGCCGGGGCGAGCTGCTGCTCGACACCGATGCCATCGAGTCCCGGCGCAAGGGCCTCACCTACACGGGCAAGTACGCCGTGCTCGTGCAGCACCTGCCCGTCGACCACCGCATCGACGTGCTGCGCCTCGTGATGGGACGTACCCAGGTCGCCGAGTACGAGGCTCTCGGAGCAAAGCTGTTCGAGACGTTCAGACTGCCGCTCATGAAGGTCCGCATCATCGTTACGACCAAGGAGTACCTGCTCTCCGCGATCGAGCCCCTCCCGTTCGAAGAGCTCACTGAAGAGGACCGCTTGCAGCTCGAGGGGATGGGCACGTGGCGCGGTTAGCGATCTTCACGGAGCGCTACACGATCCGCTCGTCGGTCGAACTGACCGCTCTGACCGAGTTCCGGTTGGCCGCCTTCGAACGCGGACACGAGCTCGACTTCCTGTTCAAGAACGAGCTGAAGTACCTCAAGAACTACGACGGCATACTCATCCGCGCGCTGACCGACCCCCTGAACACGACCTACCTGGTGGCCCGTACGGCGGAGATGCTGGGGAAGCGCGTCCTGGACCACTCCGACGCGATCCTCGTGTGCTGTGACAAGGTGAACATGTACGCCAGGCTGGCTGCCAGGGGAGTGAGCCTGCCGGAGACACGCTTCCTCGAGGAGTCCGAGCTGACCGCCGTACGGGCGGCGCGGCTCTTCGAGGAGCTCGGCGCGCCGTTGGTGCTCAAGGCCCCCAACTCGTCCTTCAGCGCCTACGTCGACAAGGTGACGACGCCCGACGCGTTCATCAAGGTCGGCAAGCGCTTCCTACGGCGAGCGGACCGTATCGTCGTGCAGCAGTACATCCCCAGCGAGTTCGACTGGCGGGTGATCACCCTGGCCGGCAAGGTCCTCGCGGTGCTGCGCTACGAGTTCGCGCCGCAGCAGTGGAAGGCCATGGGTCGCTCCCAGGAGGGCGAGTGGGCCACCGTCAAGGGCATCGACCGGTCAGAGGCGCCCGCTGGCTTGCTGACGACCGCGCTGGGCGCCGCCAACGCCGTAGGCGAGAGCCTCTACGGCATCGACATCAAGGAGATAGACGGGGAGTACTTCGTCATAGAGGTCAACGACAACCCCACCATCGCGGCGGGCGAAGAGGACCAGGCGAACCCCGAGATCTACAGCGAGATCATCTCGCATCTGGCCGGCGACGACTGACCTTGCCCCAACGCTCTACCACGACCATGCTGCGGTGGCGGGCACGGCCGAAGCGACTCACCTGGTCGAACTCGGAGCGCGGTAGGGCCAGGTTGACGCTCCCCAGTCGCCCGTCGTGCTCTAGCACGACCGGGTCGTGGAGGTACAGGTTCTCCTCGTCGTAGCCGGTGATCACCACCCAGTGGGGCATCTTCTCCGCGTACAGCCTGTAGCCCGACACCAGCACGATGGGGATCGCGCCGCGGCGCAGCGCTGCTACCACGTCCCGGGCGCTGAACTGCCGCTGGTCGACCTGACCGCCGAGCGCCTTGAGCTCCCGCTGGAACGTCTCGTGCGACAACTGGATGACGTCCTTCTTCTCCGAGTCCCTCACGCTGTCCTGGAACGGGATCCCGGTATCAGGGCTGACGACCGTCGCCTGGAAGCCGCGCCTCAGGGCCGCGACGGCGAGGCCGTGCGCGCTGCAACCGCCGTGGCCCGAGAGCATGAACACCGTCGTGGCCTCGCGCCATAGGGTCAGCTCGAGCCAACGCTCCAGTGGCACGGGGTAGCCGTGATGGCGCATGGCCATCATCAGGCAGGCCGGCCCGCAGGTGAAGTCGAGCGACTGCGGGTAGTACGGCACCCCGAGGAGCGTGGCCCCGCCGGGCAGGAAGCGTTTGCGCATGCGCACGGCTCCGCCGCCGTCCTCGTAGTAGTCGCTGGCGGCGCCAACGACCTCGTAGCCGTGGTTGCGGTAGAGGGCGATGGCGGGTCTGTTGTCCTCCCTGACCTCCAGCCTCAGTGAGACGCTCCCCCGCTCCCGCGAAGCGGTCTCGGCCGCCGCCAGCAGTGAGCGCGCCACGCCGCGGCCGCGCCAGGCCGGCGAGACGATCATCGAGTAGAGCCGAGCGGTCTTGAAGCCGCTGCGGAACAGGACGATGGCGTCACCGACGACCTCTTCCCCGGCCTCGGCGACGAATATCTCCGCGCTCTCGCGCGAGAGCAGACGGGACAACGACGCGCGGCTTATCCGGTCACCCGGGAAGCCTTCCTCGAGCTTCACGAGGGACTCGAGGTCACGCCTCGCGGCGTGCCTCACCACGAAGCCGCGCCGTTCCATCACGTGGCGAGCGTATCCTTCACCGCTGCCACGATCGCAGGGCCAACGCTCTCCACGTCGGCGACGATGGCGTAATCGGCCACCTTGAATATCGGGGCGTCGGCGTCCTTGTTCACGGCCACGATGACCTTGGAGCGGTTCATGCCGGAGAGGTGCTGAACGGCGCCCGAGATGCCAAGAGCGATGTAGAGCTCGGGTGCGACGGTCTTGCCGGTCTGTCCCACCTGCTCCGCGTAGGGTCGCCAGCCGGCGTCCACCACGGCGCGCGTGGCGCCGACGGCGCCGCCCAGGGCCTCGGCCAGCGGCTCGACGACCGAGGCGAAGCGCTCGGGTGTGCCGAGCCCCCTGCCGCCCGCGACGACGACCCTCGCCTCCTCGAGAGGCAGTCGCGCACCCTGCGCTGCGGTCTTGCCCCCTACGCGCTTGCGGACGTCCACGCCCTGAGCCTGCGCGGTCGCTATCGCGCCCGGCGCAGGCAGCGGCTCGGCGGCCTGAAGCGCGTTGGGCTTGACGGTGATCACGACCGGCTCCGCCACGCCCTCGACCCACTCGGTGACCCGTGACAGGAAGCTGAACCGCTTGGCGCGGATCGCGCCGCCTTCCCTGGCCACCTCTGTGACGTCCTCGAGCAGCGCGCCGCTCAGCTTGACGGCGACTCGCGGCGCGGCCGACTGGCCCAGCCTGTCGGCGCTCATCAGCACGACGTCGGCCCCCGCGGCATGCTCGGCGACGGCGGCAGCCACCTCCTCGGCGGTGCTGAACGCGCCGCTCACACCGGTTACGCCCGTGACGTACGCTGCCAGCTCCTGCGCGGCCGCTCCGGGATCCTCCCCCAGCACGACCGCCCTGACGTCCTCCCCGAGGGTGCGGCCGGCCGTGACGAGCTCCAATGCCGTCCGCTTGAGCTTCCCCTGTCTGACGTTGGTTGCGACTAGGATCACGCGCAGGCCTCCTAAATGACCTTGGCCTCGGCCCGCAGGAGCCGTGCCAGCTCGGCGGCCGCCTCTTCCGGCGTGCCGGAGAGGACCCTGTTCATGCGCGGCCTGACTTGGATCTCCTGCGAGACGACCTTCACCCGCGGCGTGGCTTCGGCCACCTCGGACAACGGGCGCGTCGTCAGCTCCTTGCGCTTCGCCTTCATGATGTTCGGCAACGTCGGGTAGCGGGGCTCGTTGAGGCCCTGCTGAGTGGTCACCACCGCCGGCAACGTGAGCGTGAGCTCCTCCGTACCGTTGTCGACGTCGTGGCGCAGGCGCAGCTCGGAGCCGCTCAGCTCGAGCGACGTCGTCCAATCCGAGTGCGGCCAACCCAGGTGCTCGGCCAGTGCCGGGCCTAACGCCGCGCTGTCCCAGTCGGCCTGCTTGCCGCCGGTCATCACCAGATCGGCGTCCTCCTCGCGGGATACCTGCGCGAGGACCCCGGCGAGCGTGATGGGGTCCAAAGGCTCGTCGGTCACCACGTGCACGGCGCGGTCCGCCCCGAGAGCGAGGGCGGTGCGGAGCGCGTCCTGGAACCTCTCGGGCCCAACGGCCACCGCCACGATCTCTAGGTCGTTGCCGGCCTCGCGGAGCCTTATCGCCTCCTCGACGCCGTACTCGTCCATCCCGTCCATGACGAACGTGACCCCGGCGAGGTCGACGCGGCCACCCTCGGCGCGCACGCGCGCCTCGGCGTCCGGGACCTGCCTAACCACGGTCAGCAACTTCATGCTCTCCTCCACTCGTTGGCGACGGGCGTCATCGCAGCAGGCCGCGAGCGATCACCAGTCGCTGGATCTCGTTGGTGCCCTCGTAGATCTGGTTGAGCTTCACGTCGCGCATGAGTTTCTCCACGGGGTACTCGTTCATGTAACCGTAGCCGCCGAACACGTTGATCGCCTCCTGTGCGGCATCGAACGCCATGTCGGAGGCGTAGGCCTTGGCGATCGCCGCCGCCTGCGCGTGCGGCTCCCCCCGGTCGACGAGCCAGGCAGCCCTGTACGTCTGCCACCTCGCCGTCTCGAGTCCGATCTTCATGTTCGCCAGCTTGAACTGGATCGCCTGGAAGTCGGAAATGGGCCGCCCGAAGGCGTGCCGTTCCTGTGCGTACGCGACCGACTCGTCCAGCGCGCGGCGCGCCACGCCGACGGCGCCTGCGGCGACCGGCACGCGGGTCTTGTCGAGCGTCTTCATGGCGATCTTGAACCCGTCACCGGGCTCACCCAAGACGTTGGCAAGCGGCACCCGCACGTCCTCGAACACCATCTCGTACGTGGGGCTGGCGCGCTGCCCCAGTTTGCCGTGCAGCTTGTTCGACGTGAGGCCCGGCGTGCCGCCCTCGACGACGACGGCCAGGGTGCCCTTGTGGCGCAGCTCCGGGTCGAACGATGCGAACACGACGCTTATGTCCGCGATCCCGCCGTTCGAGATCCAGGTCTTCACCCCGTTGAGCACGACCTCGTCGCCCTCGATCACCGCCCGGGTCGTCATGGCCCCAGCGTCCGAGCCGTTGTTGGGCTCGGACAGCGCGAACGCTGCCAGCCTGGGTCCCTCGAGCAGTGGGGCCAGGAAGCGGCGCTGCTGTTCAGGCGTCCCTGCGAGGAGCACGGGGGTGATGCCCAACTCGGACGCCATCAGGATCGTGAAGATGCCCATGCACCCGTAGGCGATCTCCTCGCCGATGACGACCTCGTCGAGCATCGAGAGGCCGAGGCCGCCCGCGGCCTCCGGTACGCCTACGTTCAGCAGGCCCACCTCGTGGGCCGCGCTCACGACCTGCTCGGGGTAGGTCTCTGCCCTGTCGTGCTCGGCGGCGACGGGCAGCACGTGCTCGCGCGTGAAATCGCGCGCCAGCGACTGGAACTGCTTCTGTTCGTCCGACAGCTCGAAGTCGATCACCTGCGCTGCCTCCCTTGACCAGGGCGTGACGTCACCTGTCCAGCTCCCTGTACACCTGCCTGTGGATGACCATGCGCTGGACCTCGCTGGTCCCCTCGTAGATCTCGGTGACGCGCGCGTCCCTGAAGTAGCGCTCCACCGGGAAGTCCTTGGTGTAACCGTAACCGCCGAGGACCTGGACGGCGTCGTGCGTCACGGCGGAGGCGGACTCCGATGCGAAGAGCTTGGCCATCGCCGCCTCACGCGTGACGCGGAAGCCAGCGTCCTTGAGCCAGGCGGTCCTCAGCGTCAGTAGGCGGGAAGCCTCGATCCTCGTGACCATGTCGGCGATCTTGAACCCGACCGCCTGGAACTCGTGGATCTCCTGACCGAACGCTCTGCGCGACTTCGCGTAGTCCCTTGCCGCCTCGAACGCCGCCTGGGCGATGCCGACCGACTGGGCCGCGATGCCGATGCGCCCGCCGTCGAGGCCGGACATGGCGATGACGAACCCTTGGCCCTCGACGCCGAGGAGGGCATCCTGCGGGACGAAGCAGTCATCGAAAGTGATGCTCCGCGTGACTGCCGCGTGCTGGCCGAGCTTCTCCTCCGCCCTGCCGAAGCTCATGCCATCCGTGCCCTTCTCCACCAGGAACGCGCTCACGCCCCTGGCGCCCGCGGCCGGGTCGGTCTTGGCCATGACCAGGTAGAGCTGCGCCTCGCCACCGGAAGTGACCCAGGCCTTCGTCCCGTTGAGTAGGTACCCGCCGTCGACCGGAACGGCCCTCGTGGAGAGCGCCACGGCGTCCGAACCCGCGTGGTGCTCGGAGAGGCAGAACGCACCGATCCATTCGCCGGACGCCAACCGCGGCAGGTAGCGCCGCTTCTGCTCCTCCGTGCCGTGGCCGAGGAGCAGCGACTGCGGCAGGCCGTTCGTGACGCTCATTATCGTCGCGTGGGACGCGTCCGCGGCCGCGATCTCCTCGAGGAGCACGACGTAAGTCACGTTGTCCAGGCCTGCTCCGCCGTACTCCTCTGGCGTGGTCACGCCGAGGAGCCCCAGTTCCCCCATCTTGCCAAGCGTCTCCCACGGGAAGCGTGGCTCGCGGTCCAGGTCGGCAGCGAGCGGCGCGATCTGCTCGCGCGCGAACTCTCGCACCGCTGATCTAAGCGCAAGCTGCTCTTCGGAGAGGGAGAAGTCCACAGGGATGGTGTCCGGGGCGCGGGGAACGCGCTCGTAACTCCACGGAGTATACCGGCCGCCCGCTCCGCTACACTGGCGCGGTGACCGTGAAGGAACTCCTGATGCGCGTCCCGCAGGCGATCCGGGACGGCGCCGATGCGCCGGACTCCGTCGTCCAGTTCGACATGGAGGAGCCCATCCACTACGTCGTGGAGGGTGGCTCCGTGCGGTCGGTCGAGGGCGTAGCGGACAAGGCGGACGTCGTCGTCAAGGTGCGCCAGGACGACCTGCTCAAGATGATCGAGGGCAGGCTCAACCCCATGACGGCGCTCATGCTCGGCAAGGTACGGGTCAAGGGCGACGTGGGTCTGGCTCAGCGCCTCATCAAGGCGATCGACAAGGACAAGCTGCTGGAGGCCGGTTAGCCCGCCGAACCGGTAGTGACCTGGGATGACCCGCCGACCCGGGCGGCCCCGTAACGAACGACCTCGTAAGAGACGAACCGTCCGCCCTCGTAGCGGAACGTAGCGGAGAAGATGCCCGCCTGCGAGAGCCACGGCAGGAAGTGCCGGTCGCCCTCCCACAGTGGCAGGTCGGCGAGCACATCGTCGTCGACCCATTCCAGCTCGCCCTCCGGCCCGGATGCGACCTCCCCGCTGAACCTGGTGACCACGTAGACGAACACGTACCAGTCGTCCGCGCCGTCGAAGTCAGGGAAGGTGATGAACCCCTTCAGGTCGGCAGACTCCACGACCAGGCCGGACTCTTCGAGGACCTCCCGCCGTAGACACTCCTCAGGCGACTCGCCGGGCTCGAACTTCCCGCCCAGGCCGTTGTACTTGCCCGCCTGGTGGTGGCCCGTGATCGGCCGTTTGAGCATGAGGGTCCTGCCCTCAGACCTGACGTAGGCCAGGGTGCAGAGCTTGATGCCCACTACCGCGGCGAGGCGTCGAGGTCGAACGCGGTGTGCACGGCCTTCAGCGCCTCCTCGGCCCGCGCGGCGTCGATGAGGACCGACAGCCTGACCTCGCTGGAGGTGATGGCCTCGATGTTCGCGCCAGCGTCGGCGACCGCCTCGAACATGCGAGCGGCGATGCCGGGGGTGGAGGCGATCGCCATGCCGACGATGGTGAGCTTGGCGACACTCTCGTCGACGGTCGCCGTCGCGCCCAACTCGGCGAGAACGGGCTCGAGGGCCTCTATCGCCTCCGCCACCGTCTCGCGCTTGACGATGAACGCCATCTGCTGGCGGCTGTCGCCGGCGCCTCTCACGCCCTGGATGATCATGTCCACGCCGACGCCCTTGCTCGACAGGGCGCCGAACACCTTCGCCGCCACGCCCGGTCTGTCGGGAACGGTCTGAAGGTCTATGCGAGCGTGGCCCTTGTCTATCGCGACGCCCGTGACGGGCTTGTCTGTCAACATCCTGCCCTCCGCCTCAGCACTCAGGTCCTTGACAACCGTCCCGGGGGCGTGCGTGAAGGACGAGCGCACGTGCACGCGGACGCCGTAGTGCCTGGCGTACCAGACGCTGGCTGGATGCAACACCTTGGCACCGTGGCTCGCCAGCTCCAGCATCTCCGCGTAGTCGATCTCGTCCAGCTTCGTCGCGCTCGCGACGACGTGCGGGTCTGTCGTGTACACCCCGTCGGTGTCCGTGTAGATCTCGCACTCGGGTGCCCCGATCGCGGCTGCCAGGGCTACCGCCGTCGTGTCCGACCCTCCGCGGCCCAGCGTGGTGATCGCGCCGGACGCGTCTGCGCCCTGGAACCCGGCGACCACGGCTACGTCCACGGCCTGCAGCGCCGCCGATATCGCCGCCGCGTCGACACGCAATATCCTCGCGCTACCGTGCCTGGAATCGGTGAGGAAACCGGCCTGGGGTCCGGTGAACGACCTGGCGCGCACGCCGCGAGCGCCTAGCGCCATCGCCAGCAGGGCGGCGCTCTGCTGCTCACCGGTCGCCAGGAGCGCGTCGAGCTCGCGCCGCAGGGGGCGGTCAGCCAACTCCCTGGCCTGTCCTATCAGCCTGTCCGTGGTGCGGCCCATCGCCGAGACCGTGACGATCGCCTTGCCGCCCGAGCGTACGTGCTGCTCGACGCGGGCAGCGACCTTGCTGATGCGTTCGAGGTCACCGACGCTCGTGCCGCCGAACTTCATCACCCTGGGAACGCGGGACGTAGGAACGCGCGCGACTATCCCGTCGGGGGCGGTAGAGCGCACGGCAACGTCCATGCGTGCAGAGCTTACACCGCCTACGACGGGGCCGCTTCAGTGGTAGAAACGCGGCATGGACGACAGTCCCGGCCCTCGCGTGGCGGTCGTGGGAGCCGGCCCGGCCGGCTTCTACGCCGCCGAAGCCGTGCTCAGATCGCACGAGACCGCCACCGTCGACATCATCGACCGCCTCCCGACGCCGTACGGCCTGGTGCGCTTCGGCGTGGCGCCGGACCACCAGAAGATGAAGGTCGTCACCCGGCTCTACGAGCGCACCCTCAAGGACCCGCGGACGCGGTACCTGGGCAACGTCACGTACGGCCGCGACCTGAACCTCGAAGACCTGCGACGGCACTACCACGCCGTGGTCTTCGCGGTCGGCGCGGCGACCGATCGCCGGCTCGGCGTCGAGGGCGAGGACCTCGAGGGAAGCCTGTCGGCCACGGACTTCGTGGCCTGGTACAACGGGCACCCGGACGCCGCGGACCACGACTTCGCCTCGCTGCTCGCCGGTGCCAGGGAAGCCGTGGTCATCGGCAACGGGAACGTCGCCATAGACGTCACGCGCGTGCTCGCCAAGTCCGTCGAGGAGCTGGCGGCGACGGACATCGCCGATCACGCCCTCGAGGCGTTGAGCGGCTCCGGCATAGAGCGCGTGACGATCGTCGGGCGCCGTGGTCCGGCCGAGGCCAAGTTCACGACCAAGGAGCTGCGCGAGCTGGGCGAGCTGGAGAACGCCGACGTCGAGGTCCGTGCCGCCGAGATGACACTCTCCCCCGCCAGCCGGGCCGCGGCAGACGCCGACGTGACAACGGGCAAGAACGTCGAGGTGCTGACCGCTTTCTCCGAGCAGCCCAAGCTGGGCAAGCCCCGCACCGTCGCGCTGCGCTTCCAGTTGCAGCCGGTAGGGCTCGTCGGCGACGGCAAGGTCTCCGCAGTCGTGTTCGAGCGAACGCGGCTCGAAGACGTAGACGGGCAGGTGCGCGCCGTCAGCACGGGTGAGCACGAGACCCTGCCGGCGCAGCTCGTGCTCAAGTCCGTCGGCTACACGGGGCTGCCGCTTCCCGACCTGCCGTTCGACGAGCGCAGAGGCGTGGTGCCGAACGAAGCGGGGAGGGTGCTGGACGCCCCCGGTGGAACGCCCCTGCCGGGCCTGTACGTCGCCGGGTGGATAAAGCGAGGGGCCAGCGGCGTCATCGGCACGAACAAAGCCGACGCCATGGAGAGCGTCGCGGCCCTCGTCGAGGACCTGGCGGCGGAGTCGGGCCGCAGCGCCCAAGCGTCGGGCGGCGACAGGACGGCTGCCGCGGTCGATCACCTGCTGCTCACCCGGGGCGTTGACGCCTTCTCCTCCGAGGACTGGTTCGATCTCGACGCGGAGGAGGTCGCCGCCGGTGAGGCTGCGGGCAGGCCGCGCGTCAAGACCGTGAGGCTTCAGGAGATGATCGCCACTGCGCGTCGCAGGCGCGGCGGCTGAAGGCAGCGAGAAGAGGGCGCGTCGCGCGCTCCCCATGGTCATCTGCCCGCTCCCGACGGCCCGATTCGGGGCCTCGCGCGAGGCGAGCGGGCCGCCGACGTGAGCGCCAGGTGATAGCATCGCCGCCGTACTCCCAAGCGCATCCTCGAGAGGTAAGCCAAAGTTGGTCCAAGACGGAGACGACGTTCTGCTCAGCATACGAGGCCTCGTGAAGGACTTCGGAGGCTTGCGGGCCGTCAACCACTGCAGCTTCGACGTACGCGCCGGCACCATCACCGGGCTCATAGGCCCCAACGGCGCCGGCAAGACGACGCTCTTCAGCCTCATCTCAGGCTTCCACGAGCCGGACGCCGGCACCGTCCTCCTCAACGGGGAGGACGTTACGGGCCTGCCGCCGCACGTGCTCTTCAGCAAGGGACTGTGCCGCACTTTCCAGATCCCGCGCGAGCAGAAGGGCATGACGGTGCTAGAGAACCTGATGCTCGTGCCGGCAGGGCAGTTGGGCGAGCGGTTCTGGAACCCCATCTTCCGGCGGAGCGCCGTCTGGCGCCAGGAAGGGGAGCTGCGCGAGAAAGCGCGGGGGGTGCTGGACTTCGTCGCGCTCGCGCACCTCGAGAACGAGCCTGCCGGCTCCTTGTCCGGTGGCCAGAAGAAGCTCCTGGAGCTCGCCCGGACCCTGATGGCGGACCCGACGATCGTCCTCCTGGACGAGCCCGCGGCCGGCGTGAACCCGACGCTGATGGGGCGGCTGCGCGAGAAGATCGAGCAGCTGAACCGGGAGCGGGGCATCACCTTCCTGCTGATCGAGCACGACATGCCGCTGGTCATGGGGCTGTGCGACCCAGTCGTCGTCATGAACCAGGGCAGCAAACTGGTCGAGGGTCCTCCCGAGGTGGTCCGCACGGACCCCCGCGTGCTCGAAGCTTACTTAGGAGGCCAGAGTGTCGCTCTTGACGGTTGAGGGAGCGGTCTCGGGCTACGGCGAGATGCAGGTCCTCAAGGGCGTGTCGATTCACGTCGACGACGGCGAGATCGTCTCGATCGTCGGCCCTAACGGCGCGGGCAAGTCCACGGTCATGAAGCTGGTCTTCGGGCTGCTGAAGCCGTGGGAGGGCCGGGTGACGTTCGCCGGTCAGGACATCTCCGGGATGGCGCCGGAGCGAGTCGTCAGGCTCGGGCTGTGCTACGTACCGCAGGTCGAGAACGTCTTCCCCACGCTGACGGTCGAGGAGAACTTGGAGATGGGCGCATACATACTCGACGGGCCGCTGAAGTCGCGCAAGGAGCGGGTCTACGACCTGTTCCCCCGCTTGGCGGAGCGCCGGCGACAACGGGCGGGCAAGATGTCGGGCGGCGAGAGGCAGATGGTGGCGATGGGCCGGGCGCTGATGTTGGACCCAAGGCTCCTGATGCTCGACGAGCCGTCGGCCGGACTGGCGCCGCTCCTCGTCGACATGATCTTCGAGAAGGTTGCCGAGATCAACCAGACGGGCGTAGCAGTACTGATGGTCGAGCAGAACGCCAAGCGGTCGCTGGAGCTCGCGGACCGCGGCTACGTGCTCGCCGGTGGGACGAACCAGGTCGAGGGCCCTGGCTCGACGCTCCTGCGCGACCCCGAGGTCGCCCGCCTCTACCTGGGAGGCTGACGTGACCGAAGCACCCACGATCTCGAGGGGTCGCGCCTTCAGGCGCGCTGCCTCGCACGCGCTGTCCAGCCGCTGGTCGCTCTTGGCGCTCCTGGGCCTGTTGGCCGTGCTCGTCATCGTCTTCGGGGCGCTGGAGGGGATCCCGGCTTCACGGCTACTCGGCTTAACCGTCCGCGGCATCCTTCTGGGCGGGGCGCTGGCGCTTGGGGCCCTTGGCATCACGCTCGTGTTCGGCGTGCTGAAGATGGCCAACTTCGCTCACGGTGATTACATGACGACCGGCGCATACCTCGGCCTCGTGGTCATGGCGCTCATACCGGCGAGCGCCCCGATCCTGGGCCTGGGGTTCGGTTACGAGTTCGTCATAGCGCTGCTCATCGTCATGCCTTTGACAGGCCTCGTAGCGTACGGGCTGGACCGTGTCACGTTCCGGAGGCTGAGGAAGCGTCGCGCCGCCCCGATCATGATGGCCATGGCGGCCCTCGGCCTCGCGTTCGGCGTCCGGAGCATCATCTACATGGTCTTCGGAGCCGACTTCACGTTCTACTACCAGGGCGGGCCCCGGCCGATAGTCGAGCTCCTTCCGGGGCTCAGGGTGCGCACCGACCAGCTCTTCATCCTCGCGGCAGCCGTCGTCCTGATCTTCCTCGTCTACCTGCTCCTGGAGCGCACCAAGATCGGCAAGGCCATGCGCGCCATGGCGGACAACTCGGACCTCGCCCGCATAAGCGGTATAGCTACCGAGAGGGTCGTCTTCTGGACCTGGCTCATCAGCGGCGGGCTCGCGGGAGCCGGCGGGATGCTCTACGCGCTCGACGTCCAACTGCGACCCGAGATGGGTTGGTGGCTGCTGCTTCCGCTGTTCGCGGCGGTCATCCTCGGATCGATCGGTAACGTCTACGGGGCGCTGTTCGGGGCGTTCACCATGGGCATCGTCTGGCAGGTCTCGAGCGCGTTCGTGAACCCCGCCTACGGCCCGGCGGCGGCGTTCGTCGTCATGATCCTCGCGCTCCTGGTCAGGCCGCAAGGCCTCATGGGGAGAGACAAGTGAGCGACCCCACCTTCTTCGCGAGAAGCGCGCTCCTGGCAGTCCCCCTCTACCTGCTACTGGTCGTGGTGCTCCGCGGCACCTCGGCGATACTCAAGCACGCGATCGCCGTGGTCGCGGCCCTGGCTCTGGCAGTGGCGCTAGTCCTGATGCTTCCTCCCGGCTCGCTCTCCTACTTCACGACGTTCCTGCTCATGGGCAGCGTCTACGCCGTCCTAACCCTGGGTCTCAACGTCCAATGGGGCTACACCGGCCTCTTCAACATCGGGATCGCGGCGTTCTTCGCGATCGGCGCGTTCACGTCGGCGTTGGTCACCACCGTGGAGCCTACGGGCTCGATGGCTGCCTTCACCCAACAGCTTTTCGGACTGGGCGCCCCGTTCTGGGTCGGCCTGCTCGCCGCCGGTCTGGCATCGGGGCTCCTGGCCCTGATAGTCGGCGGCCCCACGCTCAGGTTGCGCGGTGACTACCTCGCCATCGCGACCATCGGCATCGGTGAGCTTGTGCGGCTCGTGTTCCAGAACGAACGCTGGCTGGCGAACGGTCCCCAGCCGCTCCGTGGGCTGCCGCAGCCGCTCTCGTGCCTCGCCAGCTCGGAGGGCTGCTCGTACCTGCCAGGCTTCGTCAACGCGTTCTTCGAGCCGCTGTCGCCTCGGGAGTACCCCTACATCTACGTAGCGATCGTCGCGATCGTGCTCTTCCTCGTGTACGTGGGGCTCGAGCGAGCCATCCGCTCGCCATGGGGCCGCGTCCTCCGCGCCGTGCGTGAGGACGAGGACTCGGCCGCGATGAGCGGGAAGAACGTCGCTGCGTTCCGCATGCAGGCGTTCGTCGTGGGCGCGGTGATCATGGGCATCGGCGGCTCGCTCTACGCTCACTACGTCGTCGCCATCGACTACGGGCACTTCGACCCGCTCTACGGCACGTTCCTCATCTGGGTCATGCTGATGCTCGGCGGCAGCGGGAACAACCGCGGTGCCGTACTTGGCGCTCTGTTGGTCTGGGCGATCTGGACCGGCGCGAGCTTCGCCATCGACGCGCTGCGCCCGACGCTCGCCAGTATCTCGCCCGAGCTGCCGCAGCGCGGCCCCTACGTTCGCTTCCTGCTCATCTCGTTGCTGATGCTCTTCATCGTGCTGTACCGTCCGCGTGGCGTGCTGCCCGAGGAGAAGGTCGTCTCGCTGGCGAGGGACTAGGGGACGTCCGCCGCGGTTCCTACCTAGGCGACGATGCATCGAACCTGGCATGCATCGAACCTGGCACGACGCGGCTCGTCCCAGCTGAACAGGACCCTGGTAGCGCTGCAGAGGCCACACACAGATGAGCGGGGAGCCGCTGGGCTCCCCGCTCTTCTCCTCGTACGGACCCGCGCTCGTGCGCGCGGGCTCGCGCTGCCTTGCCTACCTGCTCACTGCGGAGGGATCTGGTCGGCTGCGAGCACGGTCACCGTGACGATGTCGCCGCCCGCGTATGACCACACCTCCATGGGGGTGACGACGTCACCGACGTCATCGAAGTCGACCTCGCCGGCGGCGCCGGTGTAGTTGATGGGGCTACCGAGCTCGAGAAGACGGAAGGCCTCCTCGAACTCTCCCACGCCCACGACTTCGCCGTCGGGGTTGGATACCTCGCGCAGGCGGTCACGGATACTGGTGGCGTTCACCTCGACGCCGTCGACGATCGCCTTGGCGATCGCGAGGCCGATGACGGCCGTGGCGTCGTACGCGGTATCGATGTATGGCAGCGGCGGACGCTCACCGTACGCGGCCTCGTAGTCGGCTGAGAACGTGGTGTAGCCGGCCCATTCAGGATCGGCGCCGGCCGCGGTGCCGTAAAGACCTTCGACGGTGTCGGCTCCCAGCGCCTCGGCGATGTCTATCGACTTGGTACCGTCGGTCATCATCCAGTTGGTGAAGCCGTGCAGGTCGCGGGCCTCCTGCATGAAGACGGTGGCGTTACCGGGGTAGGTGGCCGCGATGACGACCTCGGGGTCGCCGGCGAAGAGCTGGCTGAGCAGCCCGGCGTACGTGGGCTGAGGCTCTTCCGGGTGACCGACGCTCGCGGTGATGGTGCCGCCACGCGCTTCGAACGCCGCGGCGAACGCCTCGGAGAGGCCCTGGCCGTACGGGTTGTTCACGTAGATGATTGCGGCCCTGTCGTAGTTCAGGCCGTCCACGATCTCACCACGCGCGAGCTGAGCGAGCACGACGCCCTGTAGGGTGTCGGCCGCCGTCGTGCGGTAGACGAAGTCGTCGTCGTTGAGGAGTGCGACCAGGGGGCTCGTGCTGGCCGGCGAGATCATCACGACCTCGCTGGGGATCACGGCCGATTCGGCGACGGTCACCGTCACCCCGCTGGACAGCGCTCCCACGATGGCGACGACGCCGTCCGTGTTGATGAGCTTGCGGGCGCGGTCGACACCCTGCGAGGGGTTCGTCGCGGCGTCTTCGGCCACCAGGTTGATTATGGGTCCGCCGAACACGGCGGTGGCCGCAGCGTTCAGCTGATCGGCTGCCAGCATGGCCCCGTTGTTGATGGCCGGACCGTACTCGGCCAGGGCGCCCGTGTAGGACATGAGCGTCCCGACGTTCGAGACCGGCGGCTGCGCCAGACCGTAGCCTGCGAGCGCGACCAGCAGGACACCTAGAGCTCTCTTCATCGAAGTGATTCCTCCCTTGTGTGGAAATGCACACATATGGCGGCGGTTGGAAGCATCCTAGTCTCGTATTTGTGGCGTTGTCAACGCGCAAAGTCGGGTCACGCGCCAAGTGTTGCGCAACGGTGAAGACGGTGTCACCGCCGGCCGGAGCACGGGCGGCACCGATCCGCAAGCATGGTGTAGCTGTACAGCTGCTCATTGACAGTTGGTCGTATCTCTTCGTACGCTTCGTCCGTTCAGGCCACATTATCGGCCGAGCGTATCGCCTCGCGAGCTGAAGGGACCAACATGAGCATTACGATGAAGGACGTACGAGGGCTGCTCAAGGAGCACGACGTCACCTTCCTCAGGCTGCAGTTCTCCGACATCCTGGGCCAGATCAAGAACGTCGAGGTCCCCAGATCCCAGTTCGACAAGGCGCTCGACGGCGAGATCATGTTCGACGGGTCCTCCATCCAGGGCTTCGCGCGCATCGAGGAGTCGGACATGCTCCTCAGGCCAGACTTCGACAGCTTCCTCGTCCTGCCGGCCGCCATGGAGGGACCCGGCCGTGGCACCGTCGCCCGGCTGATATGCGACATCGCTTTGCCTGACGGCTCGCCCTTCCCCGGCGATCCGAGGTACGTGCTCAAGCGCCAGATCGAGAGGCTCAGAGACCTCGGCTACGACGACTTCATCGTGGGACCCGAGCCGGAGTTCTTCCTCTTCCAGCGCGGCGAGCACGGCGAGCCCACGACGACCACCAACGACGCGGCCGGCTACTTCGACCTGGCGCCCGTGGACCGCGGCGAGGACGCAAGGCGCGACATGGTCAACACGCTCGTCGCCATGGGGTTCGAGATCGAGGCCGCCCACCACGAGGTGGCGCCAGGGCAGCACGAGATCGACTTCAAGTACGCGCCGGCGCTGACGACAGCGGACAACATCCTCACGTTCAGGACCGTCGTCAAGCGCATCGCCATGAACAACGGCTTGCACGCCACGTTCATGCCCAAGCCGGTGAACGGCATCAACGGCTCCGGCATGCACTGCCACATGAGCGTCTTCAAGGACGGCAAGAACGCGTTCTTCGACGAGAACGGCAAGCACCAGCTCTCAGAGCTCATGGAGCACTGGATCGCCGGCGTTCTGGAGCACGCTTCCGCGTTCGTGGCCATCACGAACCCCACGGTGAACTCGTACAAGCGCCTGACGCCGGGATACGAGGCGCCCACGAACATCGCGTGGTCGGTGTCGAACAGGAGCGCCATGATCCGGGTGCCCGCGCGTCGCGGGAACAGCACGCGGGCCGAGCTCCGCATGCCCGATCCCTCGTGCAACCCGTACCTGGCGTTGGCCGCGATCTGCGCGGCGGGTATCGACGGACTCGAGCGCAAGCTCGAGCCACCGCCACCCGTCAACCGGAACATCTACCAGATGAGCGTGCGGGACCGCCGGCGCCACAAGATCAAGGAGCTGCCCGCGACCCTCAGGGAGGCGCTGGGGAACCTCAGGCGCGACGGCACGATCGTCACAGCCCTCGGCGAGCACGCGTTCAAGCAGTTCGTCGCGAACAAGACCATCGAGTACGACGACTACCGCATCGCCGTGCACGGTTGGGAACTGGACCGGTACCTGACAGAATACTAGGAGCGTGAGAGGCGGCGAGAACGGCAGTTACCGCGTGGTGGGTATAGACCCCGGCCTCGCCAACCTAGGGCTCGGAGCGGTCGAGGAGGAGCGCAAGCAGGCGCGCCTCCTCGGCTCGGTGTTGCTGAGGACCCGGTCCAGCGACGCGGGACCCGTTCGACTGATGGCGCTCAGGGACGGCGTGACGGCGTTCCTCGCGACACACAGGCCGGACGCGATCGTCCTGGAAGCCCAGTTCTTCCACAGGCAGAAGGCGGTCTCGTTCAAGGTGGGTCAGGCGTTCGGGATCGTGCTGCTGTGCGCCGCCGACCTGGGCGTCCCCGTCTTCGAGTACGGACCTCTGCAGGTGAAGCAGGCGCTGGTGGGTACCGGCCGCGCCGACAAGGGCCAGGTCGCGTTCATGGTCCGGGCGCTGCTCGAGATGCCGCGCCAGCCGTCGACCGACCACGAGGCAGACGCGTTGGCTCTCGCGCTCACCCATCTTCAGAGCCGCAGGCTCAGCGCCGCCTTGACCGGGCGCGCCTGAGCGCCGCCGCCCGCACGGCCACGGTGTCTGTGGTCCTGCCGGGCCTCGTCCGCGCGGCCGCCTCGGCACTGGCTAAGGGCAACCCCTCGATCCTCAGGTCGAGAAGCACCATGGCCTCGTAGGCGGCGAGATCGAAGCGCCAACCCCCGACGAGCCGGTCTTGACCCCAGCGCGCCTGCGAGCCACGCCCGTTCACGTCCGCCACCAACTCCTCGCTGGAGCGCGGCAGGGTCAGGCCGAGGGCCTCCCACGGCGTGCCGCCGGTGGCCACCACGGTGCCGGAGACGGGATGATCGGAGTGGTTGAACAGCACGAGGCAGGCCTTCGACTCGCCGTTGGCCCTGTAGCCGTACGCATGGACGTACTGCACCTCGCCGCTCTCGCCTACTAACCGCATGAAGCTAAGGTCACTTGCCGATGCGAAGCGGCTGCGCCTGGCGAGCAACGGCGCGAGCTCCCTGCGATGGCGTCGCCTGAAGCCCTCGTCGGGTCGCTCGTCGATCCTGGGCGCGCCGAACTCCATCCCGTAGGTCTCGAGCAGGCCCTCGGCCTGCCCGTGCCCGAACAGCGGCAGGCCGGGCAGCGTGCACAGCAGCGTCGCCACGCCGAAGTAACGGTCGCCGTCGCCGAAGGTGCTGCGGGCGCTCTCCTCGTCGGGGGTAGTCAGGTAGTTCACGTAGCGCTCGAGCACCCCGGCGTCGCGAGCTGCGACGTCTTCAAGTAGGTCCTTGAGGTCGGAGTCGCGCCCCTCTGCCAGTAGTTGCATGAAGGCGCTGTGGTAGACGCGGTTGAAGCCCAAGTGCCTGACGAACGTCTCCTCCATCAGCCAGAAGGCCTCGGCTACGAGCATGGTGCCCGGCGCGCGCTCCGCGACCGCCTCGACGACCTCGCGCCAGAACTCGCGCGGCATGGCAGCGTCGAACTCCTCCTGGGACAGCGCCGCCGCGCTGCGCGAGGGGATCGCCCCTCCCTCTCCCGGCGCCGGGTGCCAGAGCCGCCGCACGTGTCTGCGGACCAGCGCCATCGCGGCGTCGAAGCGGAGGACGGGGAACCGCTGCGCCACGGCCACGGCCGTGTCGATCACTGCCCCGCGGGCCTCGGCGTTGAGGAAGTCGATCTGGGCGGTGTCGTTCCACGGCAGTCCCGTGCCGTCGTTCCCGTGATAGACGTAGCGCTCCTCCTGGGTCGCGCGCTCCACGCGCTGGAACGCGACGGCGGCGTCGCGCCCACCGTAGTAGCCGTCCTCGATGCGCACGGCGAAAGGTCTACCTGGCGAGAGGTCCTGTCCCTGGAAGCTGTAGTTGGGGAACGGCGGCGCCGACGCCTGCACGAACCAGTCCGGGTGCTCCTCGACCCAGACTGAGTCGATGCCCGTGTGGTTCGCTACCATGTCGGCTGCAAGCCTCAGGCCGTGATACGCGGCCCTGTCCTTGAGGCGCTGGAACGCCTCCTCGCCGCCCAGGGCCGCGGCGATCACGTGGTCGTGCACGGCGTATGCCGAGCCCAGCGCGTCAGGTTGGCCCTGCAGGCGCTTGATCACGCGCGACGCCTCGCTGCGCTCCCACACGCCCACTAGCCAGAGCGTGTCGAACCCGTCCTCGGCAAGTCCGGCCAAGGCCTCGTCCGGAACCTGGTCGAGGCGCCTTACGTCGCGCCCGTACCAGCGCGATAGCTGCTCGAGCCACACCGGCAGGCTCTTGGCGACGATCGAGGCTCCCGCCATCCAGGGCTCGTCCTGGCTGTAACGAGGCTCGCCCAGTTCTTCCGGCGGCGGAGCGGCATGCCAGGCGGCAGGAGGTCCGGGAGGGGCGCCCGGCACTGCTCGCAGCTCCTCCTCACGGAGCCCGTCCACGGCTCGCAACGCGCGCCGCACCAGGTCGCCGCTGCCCTCGCGGAGCAGCCAGCCCCACGCGTCTAGAGCCGTCTCGAGCTGACCCCGCAGCGACCGCGGGTGGAGGCGCGCGGGCAGCGTGAGCAGGTCTAGGAGCGACCTCACGGCCACGCCGTCTGGAGTCCCGGCGCCGGCGATCCCCTGGCCTTCTTGCCCCTGCGAGCCTGGGGCTCCGCCGGGATGCCTCGGCCCAGGTTGCCCCGCGCCTTCCGGCAGAGGTACCGAGGCGAAGCCGGAGAGGATGGCCTCCCACGCTGGCTCCAGGCTGCCTCGGGACTCGCCGGGGTCGAACAGCGCTGAGAACGGTTCGAGAGCGGGGTTGGCGGCGCCCAGGCCCAGCAGGCCCAGTTCCTCCAGAACCTCCGCAGACACCGGCCCGACCGGTCGCCCGAGCGGCTCGGTGCGTGCCTGTACCGCGTCAGGAGCACCGTAGACATCACCGAAGTCTCGCTCGGCGGCCACAGCTCTGGCAGCGCCCAACGTCGAAGTCAGCTCGGCGGACGCTGCAGGCTGCCACGTCACGGTCGCGAGCAGGGCGTGCATGAGCTCGTGGAGCACTACCGCCGCGACGAAGGTCGCGGCGCTGGCGTCTCGCGCCCCTTCCGCCCGTAGCTCCGCCGCTATCCTCACCGCCTCATCCAGGTCGATGACGACGAGCCGGCCCGTGATGCCGAAGGCCCCACCGGGCACCCGGTACCGGTTCCTCGCGGACGTCGTCACGTGAAGCCGTCGCGGGGCTCCGCCTTGCGTAGGAATCCCACCAAGACGCAGCACCAAGCGGCCGGACCAAGGACCGTGATAGCGGGCAGTTATCGCGATGGCAGACGCTAGCACGGGCCTCATAAGCTGTACGGTAGGCTCTTAGCCGCGTCGATTCCTCATCTCAGGAGGCAAGGTGTCAAGGTCCGCAGCTCGCGTCTCCCGGCTCGCCACGCTGTCGCTGCTCGTCACAGCGCTGCTGGTCGCCTGCGCGGGCGAGTTGGGCACCCAGGGCGAGGCGTTGCGGTTCCTCTCCGTCGACCTGCCCGACGCACCCGTCAATGAGCCGTGCCGGGCGCCGGTCCACGCC
>DASRWD010000149.1:0-3581 GCA_035654755.1 Trueperaceae bacterium | reverse complement strand
TGGGCCAGCCCGCCGAGCCGAGCGAGGCCGCCATCGAGGGCTACAAGGCGTACTACCGGCGTACGTACGGCGGTGGGGTGGTGGACGAGGTCACGGAAGCCTAGGCGCCCGAGCCTTGCTCGACCCCAACGATAGGCGGCGCCGTCATGGCGCCGCCTATCCCCTCCCTCACGGCCGCGACCGGCTCAGTACACCTGCTCCCGCTGCCCGTAGCTGAAGACGATCACGTCCTTGACGCCGTCGTGGGTGACCGTCGGGAAGAACGGCGGCTCGATGCCCATCGACATGCGCTGGTCGTAGGTGAACTTGCGGTCGTACCCGGACACCTGGTTCCCGGTGGCGGAGTTGAAGGTGCCGAAGGCGCCGTAGTAGTACTCGATGATCCCGCCCATGAGGTTCACGGCGCCCTTGGGGTCGTTGCGGTCCTGGTCGTAGTCCTCGACCTCGACGCGACCCGAGCTGGTCATGAGGACGCCGTGGATGGTCACGTTGCGCGGAGCGTTGTAGCTGCTCTGGCTGTTGTTGTGCCCGATGAGCACGTCGCCGTCCTGCGTGTAGATGCCGAGAACGTTGACGGCGTCGAGGTTGTCGCAGGTGGCGGGCGTCACGGTGCCGTCGGCGTTCCTCGTCGGCACGCCGGAGCACGGCGGGTCCTCGTACTTGAGGTCGCCGGTGATCCGGATGTCGTCGTCGGCCGCGATCGTGATCTGCGCGAACCTGGCCAGCGCCGGGGGAGCCCGCCGCGGGTCGGAGCTGTTCGACGGCGAGCGGGCGGGCCCGGTGAGCCTCTCGATGTCGCCGTCGACGTAGATCACGCCGTTGAACTGGCGGTTCAGCGAGACCCACTGGCCGCTCTGGAGCTGGTGGAGGATCAGGTCGGGGCCGTAGCGGTACCTGGTGGTCGTGCTGCCCCTGAGCACCTCGATGTACTGGTAGGTGGCCGTCGGCGTGAAGCCGCCGTTGCCGTCCGGTACCAAGGGGTTCCCGGCGGCGTCTGCAGCGTACAGCCGCAACTGCGACACGTCGCCGTTGACGCGGATGCCGCCGTCCCTAGCGGCCTGCTCCTGGTCCTGGTTGTTCTCCGGCAGCGCCACGAACGCCGCCTCCCAGTCGACCTCGGCCAGCGACGGCGCGTGGGTACCGGACCCGTTGGTGTAGCTCGGGTTGTCGGAGTCCGGCCGCATGTCCTGCCAGCGCACGAAGCCCTCGCCGAAGAACTCGGCGCCGCGGCGGTTGAACGAGCCGTCGCAGTCGGTGTCGCCCGGGTCTCCGCACCCCGCGCTCGTGACCTTGCCCCCGAACCACGGGTTGCGGAAGAAGCGGAAGAAGTTGTTCGTGTGCACGGGGCCGTCGAAGAGCGTGTCTTCGGTGAACCAGACCTCGGAGTTCTGGTTCGCGTTCATGCGGTGGACGTTCGTGAAGAGCGCGTACTTGGCGAACGAGCCCCGACCCACGGTGAAGCGGTACTCACCCTGGATCACGACGTTGCGGCGGTACTGGCCGAGGGAGCCCTCGGCCACCATCACGAACGGGATGGCGTACGTCTGCTCCGCCGCCGAGGAGGCGCCTCCGCGCGGGTTGCCCTCGACGAAGCGTCCCCCTGGCAGGCTCACGCCGCTGGGGAGGGGCGCGCCGCACGCGGTGCCGGTGAAGTAGACGACGAACCTGCCGCTACCGCCCGTCGACGGGGAGAAGTCGGTGCTCGAGCAGAGGATGGAGTCGATCGAGGCCTGCAGGACCTGAGCGACGCCGTTGAGGTCGTTGACGACGGAGGTGGCGTTCGGGACGGGGCTGGAGGCCGAGGAGCCGGTGTTGCCGAAGGACCACCGCCCGGTGGTGCTCGAGCGCGTCTCGACGATCTCGTGGAGCTCCTGCCTCACGGCGCCCTGGAGGACCTGGCCGCCGAGGTTGGCGGCGCCGCGGGCCACGAGCAGCGTCTGGACGATGGCGGCGTCGTCACCGGAGTGCTGGATCTCGGCGACGGTGCGAGCGAACATCAGGGCTCCCACGCCCACCACCACGACCATCAGCAGCAGGGCGTAGAGCATCGCGATGCCTTGGTTGCGCCTAGCCACAAGCCACCACCCTGTTGATCCGGAAGCTGGGGTTCGACGACATCTCGACCTGGCCCGTGTACGAGCGCGAGAGCTCGCGGCCCCCGAACGTGCGCTCGCTGGACGCGACCGTCATCTGGACCCGGGCAAGGGTGACCGGCGTGCCGCCGATCTGGGACTCACGCGACGGCGAGCCGTTCTCCAGGAGGGGCGAGGCGAGGACGTGCGGCGTACCGTCGGCCTCCTGGTAGACGTACTCGAGGTCGAGCCCGTCCAGGCCGAACGCCAGCACCTCTGGGTCCTCGCCGCCGACCTGTTGGAACAGGTCGCCGGTGACCGGGTCATAGCTGATTCCTAGGGTCTTGACGGACATGATCAGCGTGTTCCGCGTGAAGTCGATGGTGTTGGCGCAGGCCGGGTGCGTGAGGTTGAACTTCCGGCTGTTGGGGCCACCCGTCTGGGAGACGCCTGTGATCGTGAGGATGACGGCGTCGCCGTTATCGTTGACCATCAGGACGTCGCTGTCGACCAGGTCGGCCCTCACCTCGGACAGCGAGCCGGAGGTCGCGATGTCGACGTTCGTGGCGTTCTTGAAGCTGTCGTTGTTGCCGGAGTCGTGGGGCAGGACCTGGTAGCCGGCGCCGCCGTCGAGCAGCAGGAACGAGATCTGGTTGGGGCCCGACGCGTAGGGGGCGTTCGTGACCCCGCCGAGCACAGCGCTGCGGAGCTCCTGCGTGAACACCTCGGTGACGCGGCGGAGCTTCGCCTGCGCGCTCGTCACCGCCTCGTTCGTCGCCTGGAGCCGCAGGACGTTCGCGACGCCGCTGGTGGCGACGGCCGCGACGACGCCGAACACCACCAGGGCGATGAGGATCTCCAAGAGGGTGAGGCCGTTGTCTCTTCTCATGGCGGCTCCTAGTTGATCCCCGGCAGCGGCGGGGTCTCTTCAGGGCCGGCGTCGGCAGGCGCACCCAAGGTCGTGCCCCGAACGCACGACTCACCTTCCTGGGCGAGGAAGCACACGCCGATGTCGTACTGGACCACCTGGGCGCCCACCACGGACACGGTCCCGCTGGCGGTCACCTCGGCGCGGTAGCGCTGGGGGTCGGCGAAACCGACCTGGCCTTGGATGTCGGTGAAGGCGGAGCCCAGGGTGCCGTAGTCCCAGACCAGGCTCTCGCCCACGGCGGGCAGCACGGCCGCGTCTCCGCCGGCCACGCGCCTGCCGAGGTAGTTGAGGACCTGCGCCGCCTGCGTGCGCTGTCCCGAAACTGTCGTGTGCCTGAGGTTCCCGAGCATCGACGTGACGATCGTGGCGCCGAGGATGGCCAGGACGGCCAGCGCCAGGATCACCTCGAGGAGCGTGAGACCCGCGGCGCGGCCCCCTCTGCTAGCTGGGACCATCGTCAGCCTCCCCCCGCGACCCGGACCTCGCCGATCAGCGAGACCTCGAGGTCGTAGACCTTGTCCTTCGCCGTGATGCGGAACGGGTCGGGCAGGTCCTTGAGCGTCTCCTCGTCCACCTTG
>DASRWD010000148.1:0-4701 GCA_035654755.1 Trueperaceae bacterium | reverse complement strand
CGAGCCCGCTCAAACGCGCCTCCGAGACGGCCGCCATCGCCTTCCCCGACCACGACATCAGGTACGACGAACGGCTGCAGGAGATCAGCTTCGGCGAGTTCGAGGGCAAGACCCAGGCGGAGAACGAGCTCCACCCGGGGTGGGCGACCTGGTTCAAGGACCCGTACGAGCTCTCGGCCCCGGGTGGCGAGAGCTACTCGATGCTCCGCAGGCGCGCGGTCCGGTGGATGGACGAGGTCGTGGCCTCGAACGCGCAGCACGTCGTGGCGGTCACGCACTCCGGCACCGTTCAGATGCTGCTCGCGCACGTCCTGGGCGGCGAGAAGATCAGGTGGCGCAAGCGGATCTACCTGAGACATGCCAGCGTCAGCCGCGTGCTCTTCCGGGGGGACGAGGTGCTCGTCGAGCGCGTCAACGACACGAGGCACCTCGCGCGCGAGGGCGGCGACCCCTTCCTCGACTAACCCCGGACAGGAAGCCGTCTACGCCGGCGACCAGCGCGTCTCGACGACGCGATCAGACCCAAGATCGCCAACACGCCGACGATGCCGGCCGCACCACCGGCGAGAAGCGGGCGCCAGTTGCGCTGAACTGCAGCCCAGTACTCGGACCAGCGGCCACCTCCGTCCACGTGGACCCGCAGGACACTGAATAGCTCGTCCCGTGCCGCCGCAGCCTGCTCGGCTGTCAGTCCCAGGTCCGGCATCTGCCTGTCAGGGTTGTCGAAGCGTGGTTCCTGCAGCATGTTCACCAGCCACACGTTCAGCCGCTGCCTTCCGGAGGCGGCGAGTACGGCCTCACGGGCGTCGTTCATGTGAGAGAACGGGTCGTCGGGGTCAGCGATCATCGCGCGGAGGCGTTCTTCGTACGGTCTGGAGTTGAGCGTCTCCGTGATCCGGTAGTGGAAGCGGAACTGGTCGAGGACGGGCCCAATGCCTCCGCCTTCCCCCTGGATCTCATGACATCCGGTACAGCCGAGCTCGTTGAGCAGGTTGAGGTCGGCGCCGCGTCTCAACCCGGCCGTCTCGCTGGCGATGACTGGGTGGGCGGCGTCGGGGTCGTAGCGGAGCCTGAGCACGACGCTGCCCTGCTCCCCAAGCGGCACCATCGGACTCACGTAGAGCCCGTCATCGCCGATGCCCACTCCGGCCAGGTGTTGCGCGTTGGCCTCACCCATGAACTGGATCAGGTAGCGAGGGGGAACCGCGGCGTCGCCTTCCGGAGGCTGGCCGCCGAACATGGCCAGGCCCGCAGGAACCTCGTCCGAACCGAAACCCGCCGCGACGTAGTGACCGGCCCAGCCAGGCTCCATGAACGCGGTGCCAGCGGGCACGAAAGCGAGCTGGACGGGGGAGAAGGGTTGGGGGAACAGGACCTCCGCCAAGGACGCGAGGCTGAAGTCATGACCGTCCCATAGGTGGTCGAGACCGCGGGCCACCGGCAAGAACCTGTCGAGGTCGACGCCGTTGCCTGCGACGACGAGCCTTCGACCGTCGTACGCGACAGCGAACGGGTTGCGGAACCCCTTGGCGTAGACGTACGCGGCCGGACCCTCTGAGCCGAAGGGCGGGTCGGGACAGGGCTGGCCCTCCAAGTCCATGCACAGGAACTTGCCAAGCAGTACGTCCGGGTTCGTGGCGGAGCCGGGAGAACCGCCGTCGCCCACTCCCACGTACAGCAGCCCGTCGACGATCACGCAGTCACCCACCTGGTGGGCCGGGGCGGATTGGAAGTCGCCGAGCACTGGGGCGATCTGGACGGGATCTACGCCCACGAGCCCGCCGTCCTCCTCCGAGATCCGGAAGCGCACGATGTGGTTGCGAATGACGTCTCCCTCGTCCGGCCGCGTGTAAGTCGCGAAGAGGAGCCGTTGCTCGGCCGCGACGCAGATACCTGCCAACCCCTGCTGGCTCGAGCCGCTGAGGCCCGTGTCCTGCTCTCCGAAAGTGGGCACCATGGCGAACTCGCTCACCGTGCCATCGCGCGAGACGACGTTGATACGGCCCTGCAGCTCCGCCACGAAGTAGTACGGGTCGCCAGGATCGCTGCCCGCGCCTGGTAGGAACTCGATAGCGGTGGGCAGGAAGAAGCCGGTGGCGTGCACCTCCAGTGCGTAACCCCGTGCGACCGCGAACTCTTTCAACGGGTCGGCGGCGGCCGGACCGGCGAGTGCTGAGGCTGCGAGCAGACAGAAGAGATAGAGGGCGCCGAGGAGTGAGCTGCTTACCCCGGAACGCCCTGTGGGTGGGCGTTGGTCTGTCACGCGCGTACGCTAGCACCGCCTCTCATGAGCTACATCGCCGACCGCACTGCGGCGTCTGAGGGCGGTCGCCGCGATGTTACGCTCGCCTCGTGGCAGCCGTACTCAGCGTCCCGCCGGAGCGGGGGGATGACCGGAGCTCTGAGTATCTGGGCCCGGAGCACGGCTACGTGGTCAAGCTCGAAACGTTCAGCGGAACGGTCAGCGAGCTGGCGGGAGCCTTGCGGTCCCGGACGCTGCAGCCGCGCGACGTCGACCTCTACCGTCTGGTCAGGGACTACCTCTCTTACTTCGAGGAGCTGGCGGGATCCGACCTGGAGATCGCTTCGGAAGCTCTGCCCCGCGTGGCGCAGGTAATCGAGTTGAAGTTGCGACTTCTCTTGCCCCGCCCGTCCGACATGACGGACGAAGAGGCCGAGGCCGTCGCCCTCGAGGAGGCGTTGGAGGCCGTCGCTCTCCTGGAGGAGCTCGAGCACGCGATCGACTTCCTAAGGCGCAGGCGTCAGGAGCGCAGGTTGGTGGTCAGGGCCAGGGCGCCCAGGCCGCCGTACGACCGGCCGCCACGGCCGCTCACCGTCTCGAAGGACGACCTCGCGCGGCTGGCGGGGCGCTACCGCCTTGGCGGCTACTTCGAGATCTCGTCGGCCGGCATGACGGTCGCCACAGTGTCTGCCCAACTGCTCAAGCGTATGCGCACAGGGCTGAAGGGCCTGCTCTTCGCGCTCATGGGCGCGAGAGATTGGCCCACGAAGACCCTCACGTTCGCCGCCATGCTGGAACTGGTCAAACAGGGTCGGATAACTGCGGTCCAGACCGTGCCGTTCGGGCCCATCGAGGTCGACTACCGAGGTGACCCGGTTGGCGCACCTGCCGAGGACGCGTAGCAGTACTCGTACGCGGTCGTGAAGCCGAGTCGCTCGTAAAGCCGCACGGCGGCGTGGTTGTCGGAGGCCACCTGAAGGTACGCCAGGTCCCCGCCGGCCTCCGAACCCCATGCGAGCAGGGACTCGACGACGCGTGAGGCGATCCCGCGGCGGCGATGGGCCGGTGCGGTCATGACGTCGAAGATGCCGAGCGTCCCGTCTCCCAGCACCCCGAGCCCGACGCCTGCCGTCTCGGTTCGAGTGACGATCTCAGCGAAGCGCCTCGGGTGCGGGGCGTCCTCGGCCAGCTCCAGCCGTGACCGCCCTTCGGCTTCCGGGTAACCCGAGAGGTAGAGAGACCTCCAACCCGACGTCGCGTCGCCGGTGAGCGGCGCAGGACCTCGGCGCGGGCCGACGGGTTCGCGCGGGAGTCGGGCCGTCATGACCAAGACCGGTCGACCTGTGCCGTAGCCCGCTGCAGCCAGGAGGCTCGTGACGCCCGGGGGCGCCAAGGGCGTGATGCGGAAGCGAGGCGCATGGCCACGCTCCGCGAAGCTGCGGATCACGTCGTCAGGGAAGTGGTTGGATCCAGGTCGCGGCGGTCCGAGGTAGGACGCCGAGTTGGCGCGCCCGACGTTCGTTCCAGGACGGCGGCGACACAGCCAGCCTCCCACCTCCCAGGTCTCCGGCGCCGGCACGGCAGCCATCGCCGCACGCTCGAGCCGCTCGATCTCGACGCGGTCAACCGCAGCACGGTCCCCGGCGTCGACGGACCGCTCGGGAGCCCTGGAGGCCGAGTCGCCGTTACCCTCAGGCAGCGGCCTTCGCCTCTTTCTTGCGCATGTTCGGGTCCAGGACACGCTTCCTAAGCCGGAGCGACTTGGGTGTCACCTCGAGAAGCTCGTCGTCTGCCAGGTACTCGAGTGCCTCCTCGAGCGTCAGCCGGCGCGCCGGCGTGAGGATGAGGTTCTCGTCCGAGCCCGAGGCCCTGACGTTCGTCAGCTTCTTGTTCTTCGTGACGTTGACGTTCAGGTCGCCCTGCCTGGTGTGCGCGCCGACGATCATGCCGACGTACACCTCCGTGCCGGGGAGGATGAAGAAGTCGCCCCTGTCCTCCAGCTTGTACAGGGAGTACGCGAAAGCCTCCCCGGGCTCCATCGCCACGAGGGACCCGTGACCCCGTGTGTTCAGTTCGCCGGCGTAGTCCTCGTAGCCGTCGAAGACGTGCGACAACAGGCCCTCGCCCTGGGTCATGGAGAGGAACGTGGTACGGAACCCGAAGAGGCCACGGCTGGGGATGCGGAACTCGAGGCGCGAGCGTGTCTCGCCGGGGTCCATCGCCGTCAGCGTGCCCTTGCGGGCCGAAAGCGCCTCGACGACGGAGCCCATAGTCGTGACAGGCACGTCCGCGACGACGCGCTCGTACGGCTCCTGCCGCCTGCCGTCCTCCTCGCGCATGATCACCTCCGGCCGCGAGACGCTGAACTCGTAGCCTTCACGGCGCATGCTCTCCACGAGGATCGAGAGGTGGAGCTCGCCGCGGCCCGAGACCCGGTAGCGCTCGCTGCCGAGCGGCTC
>DASRWD010000147.1:0-2335 GCA_035654755.1 Trueperaceae bacterium | reverse complement strand
CCAGCGCCGAGCCGCGGCTGGCCGGAGACGTCGCCAGACGCCTCTTCTACTCCACACGCGAACGTTACCTACAGGTGCGGGTGAGGCGCGACCCCACGAGCTGACACGCGACGTGCCGGGTCACGGTGAACCTTCGGTCCGTCGTGCCTGCGGAACCGCGCGGCAACCGTGAATAACATGGAGTTCGCACACGGCTCCGCGCTCGACGTGACGGCCGCGGCGCCAGGACGGAGACGATATGTATCGAAGGCTGTTGACGGTAGTCGCGGGGTTGCTGCTCACGATCGCCGCGGCACAGGACCTGGTCGTGTACACCAGCGTCGACGAGGAGAACGCCCGCAAGCTCCTCGACGCGTTCACGGCTGACACCGGCATAGACGTGCAGATGGTCTTCCTCTCCTCCGGGCCGGCGCTGTCGCGCATCGAGGCGGAAAGCAGCCGGCCGCAGGCCGACGTCTGGTTCGGCGCTCCCAGCGAGAACCACATCGTGGCCAAGGAACGCGGCCTGACCCAGCCCTACGTCGCGGCGGGAGCCGAAGCCCTGTCCGCGGAGTTCAAGGACGCCGAAGGCTACTGGCACGCGATCTACATGAACCCGATGGCCGTGGGGGTCCGCACCGACATCCTCGAGGAGAGAGGCGCCGAGGTGCCCTCGAGCTGGCAGGACCTCCTCGATCCGCAGTACCAGGGGCTCATCCAGATGCCATCGCCTCAGGCGTCGGGCACCGCTTACAACTTCGTGCTCACGCTGCGCGAGGTGATGGGCGAGGACGCGGCCTACGAGTTCATGAGCCAGCTCGACGCCAACGTCCAGACGTACACGCAGTCGGGCACCGCCCCCTCCGGCGCCCTGGGCGTGGGCGAGACCGCCGTCGCCATCCAGTTCTCGCCCGGCTTCCTCCGCCTCATCGACGAGGGCTTCCCGGTCGCGATCGTCTTCCCAGAGGAGGGCGTCGGTTACGAGGTGGCCGCCATGTCGATCCTGGCGGGCGCCGCCAACCTCGAGAACGCCCAGGCGCTGGCTGACTGGATGACGTCCGAAGCGGGACAGCGCGCGCTGTCGGAGCAGCAGACGTACTTCATGCCGATCCGGCCGGACGTCAGCGCCGGGGAGGGGGTGCCCTCTCTCGACACGATCAACCTGGTCAGCTTCGACCCCCAGGAGGCCGCGTCCGAGCGCCAGCGCCTCATCGACCGCTGGGTCGAGGAGGTCCTCGGCCAGTGAGCCCGGCGCAGGGCCGGCAGTAGCAGATGAGTAGGGCCGTCAGGGAGCTCCGGCTCCTGGCGCGCGACCCGATCCTGTTCGGGTTGGTCGTGCTGATCCTGGCGGCCCTGCTCGTCTTCGTGCTCTACCCCATACTGCTCGTTCTCTGGCAGAGCTTCACGACGGGCACAGGGCTGGGGCTCGACAACTATCAGTTGCTCGCCGAGAGGCGGCTCTACCGCAACGCGCTGCGCAACAGCCTGGGCGTCGCTACCCTGGTCGCTGCGATCAGCGTGGTCATCGGCTACCTCGTCGCCTTCTCCCTGTCGCGCACGGACGTGCCGCTGAAACGCGTGCTTCACAACACGACGATCCTGCCCATCGTCTCGCCACCGTTCTCCGGCGCCATCTCGATCCTGTTCCTGTTCGGCTTCAACGGCGTTATCACGCGTCAGCTCCTGGGGCTGCGCGACTTCAGCATCTACGGGTTCTGGGGCGTGGTGGCCTCGCAGGTCTTCACGTTCACGCCGATCGCCTACCTGAGCCTCAGAGGGGTGCTCGCAGGTATCAACCCCACCCTGGAGGATGCCGCCATGAACGTGGGCGCGTCGCGCGGCCAGGTGTTCCGTCGCGTCGTGCTCCCGCTGTCGCTGCCCGGGGTAGCGAGCGCCTTCCTGGTCGTCTTCATCGAGTCGATGGCAGACTTCGGCAACCCTCTCGTGCTGGCGGGCGCAGCGTTCCCGATGCTCGCACCACAGGCGTACCTCGAGATCACCGGCTCGTTCAACCTGCCGCGAGGTGCGATGCTGGCGGCTGTACTCCTCGTGCCGTCGCTGACCGCCTTCGCCATCCAGCGCTACTACATCAACAAGCGTCAGTACGTGACGGTGACCGGCAAGCCGACCGCGTCCACCACGAAGGCGGTCGGCCCCGCCGGGAAGTGGCTGCTCTACGCCGGTGTCCTGCTGTTCGGGCTCGTCGTCGTGGCCTTCTACGGCGTGATCCTCATCGGCGCCAGCACGGCCGTGTGGGGGTTCGACTACACCCCTACCCTGCGTCACTTCGTCTACGTCTTCGACGTCGGTTGGGACACCGTGAAAGACACGGTCCTCGTGGCCGTCGCTTCGACCC
>DASRWD010000146.1:0-3301 GCA_035654755.1 Trueperaceae bacterium | reverse complement strand
TCGGGCACCGAGGAGTCGTCGAGCAGGAGTGCATCGGTCAAGCCGCCCCGGCCGCTGCCCGGCGAGGTGACCTGAGCGGCGCGGTGTCCCGCCTCGGCCCTCTGGATGCGGCCGATCACCGCGTACGCGGCGCAAGCGCTGATGGTGAGTAGGCCAGCGATCCAGAGCGCCAGTCGCGGCGACGTGGCGCTGGCCAACCAGCCGAGTGGACCTGAAGCCACTGCGATCCCGAGCGAGAACACGAGCGAATGGACGCTCAGCATCGAAGATCGTCTGGACGAGGGGACGGACTTGTGCAGCATCGTGTCGTGTGGCACGTTGCTCGTCGCGAGCGCGAAGTAGACGATGCCCAGGCCGGCGGCCAGGCCGGCGGCGGAGGCCGAGACCGCGAACAGCAGCATGGCTCCACCCCGCATCAGGAGGCTGAAGCCGGCGAGCGCCGCCTCGCCGCCTGGGAACCTCTGTCCGTACCGCATGACGGCCAGGCTCCCGCCCAGCACGGCAACGCCGGCGAGCGTGCCCAGGATGGCGAACCCCTGGCTGTCCTCCGCTGTCGCTCCCAGAACCGTCGATGCCACCGGTTGCCAGAAGGTCTCGACGCTCACCATGGCTAGCCCGCTGGCGGCGGCCGCGACGAGCAGCCACCTGATGATGGGCGTGTCGCGGCTCAACTTCAGGGCGTCGCCGAGGATCTCGGGCATCGCCCGCATGCCCTCGCGCAGCACGCCTGCGTTCGTCACCCTCCGCGACGGCTCCTTGATGAGGGAGAGCGTCCAGAACCAGACCACAATGCGGATGGCAACTCCTGCTGCCAGGGCGATGCCGAAGCCTGCGAGCGGCCATGGGAGGTCGAGAGGGGAGGCGAGGCTGGGGAGAAGGCCGCCGATCGCTGAGCCTGCCAACATCCCTGCCGCTTGAGCGACGTCGACGGCCGCTAGATGCGGTTGGAGCGGGGCATCGGGTTCCAATCGGCCGAGCTCGTCGACGAACCAAGCGTCCATGGCGCCCGAGTGGAGCGCGGATCCCACGCCCTGGAGGACCGCGTAGACCAGGGCCGTGACGGGCCCCATGACGAACAGCAGTACGCCGAAGGACGCGAGAGTGAAGAGCTGGGACGCGAGGGCCACCGGGCGCCGTCCTATGGCGTCGGCGAACCCGCCTGTCGGCAGCTCGAGCAGGGCGACGAGCAGGGCCCTCACGGTGAACGCCAGGCCTACCGTGGCTATGTCCAGGCCGCGCCCAGTCATGTGCAATATCAGCACCGGCATCGGTAGGGCGATGGCCAGCTCGAGCATGCCGGCTAAGGCCGCGTACCGTGACGTGAGAGCGCGCCCCCGCCCCCGCTTCACTGTTATGTACCCCCAGTTCCGACCGGCGAAGCCGGCGCCCCCACCCGCAGATGGGCGTTGGGCGCGATGATATCAGAAGGCATGGCGGTTCAAGGACGCCGCGCGGTCACGAACAGGTACGTAGCATGCCAAGTGACCTCCGTGTCCGGTAGCTGGGTGAGGAAGGCGGCGCGCACGCTCGCCAGCTCCCGCTCGCTCAAGTGGCGTCCCAGGAGATCGCTATAGCTTGGGCGCTCGGATCCCCTGTCGAACCAGGCCTCTAGGGTGCTGCGCGGCAGGGTCTCTTTCGAGGTGAAAGTGCGGCGATCCACCTTGACCGTGGTCAGACCTGCCGACTCGGCTGCGGCCGCAAGGACTTCCTCTGGGCGGTTCGCGTCCTCGTAGATCGATTCCTCAGCGTTCTCGACCTTGCGCCTCAGCGAGTCGTCTCCCAGGTCGACCAGGCGATGGAGGCGCTGAGCGGCCGAGCGGTCGACGCCTGCGAGGACCACACGCCCTCCACTTGCGAGCAGTCCGGAGACCTCTGCGAATAGCGAGTCTGCCTGCCCGACCGTCAGGACGTCCCTTCCGAGGACCACGTCGAACGCTGGCGGCTGACCCTTCGCGGCTGCGGACAGGCTCGCCATCCGATCTCCGGGCCGACCAACGGCCACGATCGGCCTCTGAAGCTCGGGGAGAGTACCGGCCGTCTGCGAGATGGCTTCTGCGTCCCGCAGCGAGCGTGTGAGGGCCCATACCTGGCCTTCGGGCGCCCTCCGCAGCGCTTCCCAGGTAAGTAGACCGCTGCCTGCGTTGAGGTCGAGTACCACCTCGTGGCGACGAACGTCGGCCAGCGCGAATACGTGGTCGCGAACGGCCGCCAGGCGCTGCCCTGCGCGGGAAACCGCTCGTTCCAGCCATCTCTCGACGTCCCTCTCGGCCCTCGGGCGCGTGGGTACGCGAGGCAATTGGCCGTCGTCCGGCTCTGACTCGACGAGCGCGGCGATCTGCGCCTCACGGCGTCGCATGACCTCCGTGCGCACCGTGCCTTCGTAGCCCACGCCGCTCGGTCGGTAGAAGACCTTGCCCTGCAACGTGTCCGGCAAGTACTGCTGCGCCACCCAGTGGTCCTGGTAGGCGTGCGGGTAGAGGTAACCCTGGCCATGACCAAGACCCTCAGCGTCTCGGTTCGCGTCCTTGAGGTGATCGGGAACCTCGGCCTCGCGCTCCTTCTCGACGGCCGCCAGCGCGTCGAAGAACGCCATCGTCGAGTTGCTCTTCGGTGCCGTGGCCAAGTAGAGGGTCGCCTGCGCCAGGTGGAAGCGCCCCTCCGGCATACCTACGTAGTCGTACGCGCTCGCCGCAGCCGTTACGATCTCCAGGGCGTGCGGATCTCCCAACCCGACGTCCTCGCTCGCGAGGATAAGCAGGCGTCTGAGGATGAAGCGAGGGTCCTCGCCCGCGTATACCATCTTGGCCAACCAGTAGAGGGCGGCGTCGGGATCTGATCCCCGCACGCTCTTGATGAACGCGCTGATCGTGTCGAAGTGGGCGTCGCCCTCCTTGTCGTATAGGACGGCACGTCGCTGGATCGACTCCTCGGCCACCTCGCACGTGACGACGACACTCCCGTCGTCCGAAGGCTCCGTGGTCTCGACCGCGAGCTCGAGGGCGTTCAGGAGCGCCCTCGCGTCGCCGTTGGCGACGTTAACCAGGTGGTCTAGCGCGTCCTCGTCCAACGTGACGTCCATGCGCCCGTATCCCCGGTCCGTGTCCGCCAGGGCCTGCCTCGCAACCGCCCTGAGATCTCCCTCGTCCAAGGGCGTCAGCTCGAAAACGCGACTCCGGCTGAGCAGTGCCTTGTTGACCTCGAAGTACGGGTTCTCGGTCGTGGCCCCGATGAGTACTACGGTGCCGTTCTCCACCCAAGGCAGAAGCGCGTCCTGCTGCGCCTTGTTGAAGCGGTGGACCTC
>DASRWD010000145.1:0-7453 GCA_035654755.1 Trueperaceae bacterium | reverse complement strand
GTTCGACGAGCGGTACTTCTACGACGCTGCCACCGAGATCGTGCTCAAGGACGGCGCCAAGTTGCGCTACGTGAGCCTCCAGAACTGGAGCCGCAACGTCGTTCACCTACAGAAGCAGCGGGCCGACGTCGGTCGCGACGCGCGGCTGGAGTCGCTCACCGTGAGCCTCGGCGGTGACGCCGGTCGCGTAGAGATCGAGAGTGAACTCGCCGGCCCAGGCGCCGAGAGCGAGATGCTCGGCCTGTACTTCGCTGACGAGGGCCAGCACTTCAACCAGTTCACCGTGCAGCATCACGCATCGGGGCGCGCGTTCTCCGACGTGCTCTTCAAGGGCGCCGTCCGCGACGCCTCCGACGCCGTCTACTCTGGCATCATCATCGTCGATCCCGACGCCCAGAAGACCGACGCCTACCAGACGAACCGCAACCTGCTGCTGGACCAGGACTCCCACGCGGTGTCCATCCCCCAGCTCGAGATCGCCGCGAACGACGTCAAGTGCTCGCACGGCTCGACTACCGGCCCCGTGCCGGAAGATCAGCGCTTCTACCTCATGAGCCGTGGGCTCAAGCCCGAGGTCGCCGAGCACCTTCTGGTGACCGGGTTCCTCTACGAGGTCATGAGCCGCGTGACCCTGCCCAAGGTGGCGGAGTACGTAGAGCGGGTCGTCCAGGCCAAGCTGGGCGTGCCGGGCGTCAAAGAGAAGCTGTGAGCGTGGAAGGCACGGCGGAACGCGGCCTACCAGACCGGCTCACCCCCCGTCGCCCATGAGCGCCGACACCGAACCGGACATGTTCGCCGCCCCCGCGCCGGAGCCCGTCGAGGCTCCAGACGCGGGGGAGGGCGTCTACGATTGCGGCGCTTCTGAGCAGTTCGCAGAGGACAGCATCACGCCGCTCATCGTGGCCGGCACCGAGATCGTTCTCATCAAGCAGGAGGGCGAGTTCTACGCCCTGCCCGACCAGTGCACGCATCAGCGCTACCCATTGAGCGACGGTGAGATGCTGCCTGGCAAGATCAGGTGCGTCCACCACGGCGCTACCTTCGACCTGGAGACTGGGCGTCCGACGCTGCCCGCGGTGAAGAAGATCCAGCTCTTCACGGCGTTCCAGCGCGACGGACGGGTGTTCGTGAGCCTGCAGGAGCGGTAGGACTGCGAGCGTTCGCCAGTCGAGGCGGCGTTCATGGACACCACCACCTTCGGAGCCTTCTTCGCAGCGGCGTTCGTACTCGCCGTCGTGCCGACCGCACTGTTCTTCCTCGCGTTCATCCCGCAGTTCATAGACTCCACGGGCAACGCCTTCGCGCGGTTCGTCGTGCTCGGCCTGATCACCACGCTGGTGGGCTTGGGCGTCTACGTCGCGCTGCGCGACTGAAGCGGCTTGCGTACCGACGGCTTGGTGCACGGCATGGCTCCCGTGAGACGGCGGCCAGTTCGCACCTCCGTGCTAGAGTCCGACCGCCGTGGCGATGGACTCTACTGCCCTTAGAGAGCTACAGGCGCCTCTGAAGCAGAGGTACCGCGAGGAACCGGAGACGGCGCTGGTCACCCTCCGGGCCGAGGGGAGGCTGTCCGAGGGCATCTCGTGCAGCGTTCAGACCGGGCGAGCCCTCGTCGAGGCGGGGCTGCACCCCGCTACCGGCGGTGACGGTGTCCTCGCGTGCTCCGGCGACATGTTGCTGGAGGCGCTCGTCGCCTGTGCCGGCGTGACCATGAAGTCCGTGGCAACTGCCATCGAGGTCGAGATCGTCTCGGGCACCGTAAGCGCCGAAGGGCGGCTCGACTTCCGCGGCACTCTGGCCGTCGACAAGCAGGCGCCGGTGGGCTTCGTGGACATAGGGCTCCACTTCGCGATAGAGTCCCCGGCCCCCGCGGAGAAGCTCGCGAAGCTGGTCGAGCTGACCGAGCGCTTCTGTGTCGTGTACCAGACGCTCAAGGGCGGCGTGTCAATGAACGTCAGCTTCGACCGCTTGGGCCCGCCGGCCAGCGGCGAGGCGAGCGCCACCTAGCGTACGAGCGGTCTTTCAACGGTCAGTGGGTCTTAGGCTATCGCCTAAGCTCGAAGAGGACGGAGGCGCGCACCTGAACGTGATCGGGTGCGAGGCCCTCCGAAGTCTTGAACGTCAAGCCGAAACGGCCCGGCGCAAGGCCGAGGAACTCCGCGCACGACGCCGTGATCGCGTCTCTGTGGGGCCCCAGTCGCGGCGCGTCCAGCGTGACCACCGCGGTGGCGTTCACCAGGCGCGCCGTCGGAGCCTTCTGCGCGACCAAGCCGAGGCAGTGCCGCAGGATGACGCGGCTGTCCATATCGGCGGTCTCGGGCTCCCCGGGAGGGAAGTGGATGCCTATGTCACCCAGCGCGAAGGCCGAGAGGACCGCGTCCGACAGGGCGTGCAACAGCGCGTCACCGTCGCTGTGGGCTATGGCCCCGCGCGGCGCTTCCGGCACGGAGTGGCCGCCCAACCACAGCGCCCGTCCCACCGCTAGACCATGCGCGTCCTCCCCGAACCCGATCCGGTAGTCGCCGCCCTCTGCCGCGTTCATCCCAGGCATCCTAACTAGCTGCCGCTCCGTGTGAGAATCGAGCGGATGTCGTTCGGTCTCGGGCTCGCGTCGCTCGTGCTCATCACGATCGTCTGGGGGTCGACGTTCGTGGTCGTCAAGGACGCCCTGGCCACCATCTCGGCGCCGTTGCTGTTGGCCGGCCGCTTCACCCTGGCCGCCTTGGCGCTCTCCTGGGTGGGGTTCGACAGGCGCGCCATCAAGCCGGCGCTCTGGCTTGGCCTGCTCGGGTTCGTCGGCTTCGCGACGCAGACCGTCGGCCTGGGGATTACGAGCGCGTCGAACGCGGCGTTCATCACGGGTCTCTCGGTGGTGCTCACGCCGGTCGTGGCGGCCGTCTTCTGGCGCCGTCCCCTCCTGCGTCGCGACTACATAGCCGCGGTCGTGGGCTTCGTCGGCCTCGCGGTGATCGCGACCCGCCACGGCTTGTCCGCCGTGAACGCCGGCGACCTTCTGATACTGATCACAGCGGTCAGCTACGCCGTCTTCATCGTCTACCTCGGCGAGGTCGGACGCGACGTGAACGCCAACTCCCTCGCCTTCATGCAGCACGTGCCCATGGCGCTCCTGGCTTGGGTGTGGGTCGCACCGAACCTGGGTGAGATCGTCACTGTCCCTACTTCCACGTGGGTGGCGGTCGCCTTCCTGGCGCTCGTGGCGACCGCGGGCGTTGCGGTCCTCCAGGTTCACGCTCAGCGGGTGGTACCCGCTCAGTTGGCGGCCCTGGTGTTCGGCCTTGAGCCCGTGTTCGCAGCGGTGTTCGCGTACGCGCTGCTGGGAGAGGTCCTCGGCTGGCGTGGGGTCGTCGGTGGCGTGTTGCTGGTTGCCGCGATCGCTTACAGCCAGGTCGCGCACGCGCGCTCCCAGCCGCACGCGCCGGACCAGGTGCCGCCCTTGCCAGACGGAGAGCTCAGGCCGCCCACGCCCGGTACGACGTGGCGGCAGGAGCTCTCCGGCGAGACGTTCGACGACTGAGCTGAGCTAGCCTCTTACCCCGCTCAGCCTCCAGAGGCGCGCAGCTTGTCGACGACGTTCTTGTCCTCGAGCGTGCTGACGTCGCCCGTCATTTCCTGGCCGGTGGCGACGTTGCGCAGCAGCCGCCGCATTATCTTGCCGGAGCGCGTCTTCGGCAGCGAGTCCGCGAAGCGGATCTCCTCCGGGCGCGCGATTGCCCCTATCTCTTTGACCACGTGTCGCTTTAGCTCGTCACGCAGCTCGTCCGACGGCTCGTACCCGCCTTCCAGCGTCACGAACGCGACGATCGCCTGGCCACGCAGCTCGTCCGGGCGGCCCACGACGGCGGCCTCCGCCACCTTCTCGTGGGAGACGATCGCCGACTCGATCTCCATGGTCCCGAGACGGTGACCCGAGACGTTCACGACGTCATCGACACGTCCCATGATCCAGAAGTAGCCATCCTGGTCCCGCCTGGCCCCGTCCCCCGAGAAGTAGACGTGCGGCACCTCGCCCCAGTACTGGTTGCGGTACCGGTCGTCGTCGCCGTAGACCGTGCGCAGCATCCCCGGCCAAGGTCTCTTGACGACCAGGTAGCCGCCCTGGTTGGCGCCGACCTCGTTGCCGTCGGCATCCACCACGGCAGCGTCTACCCCGAACAGCGGCACGCCTGCAGAGCCGGGCTTGGTCTCATGCGCGCCGGGGATCGTCGAGATCATGATGCCGCCGGTCTCGGTCTGCCACCAGGTGTCGACGACGGGGCAGCGGTCCCCGCCGATCACGCGGCGGTACCACATCCACGCCTCAGGGTTGATGGGCTCGCCGACGGTGCCGATGAGGCGGAGGGTGGTGAGGTCGTGACGGCGCGGGTGCTCGGCGCCCAGCTTCACGAAGGTACGGATGGCCGTGGGCGCCGTGTAGAACACCGTCACGTTGTAGCGGGCGACCATCTCCCAGAGCCGGTCCGGACCCGGGTATACGGGGTTGCCCTCGTACATCACCTGCGTCGCGCCCAGCGCCATGGGCCCGTAGACGATGTAGCTGTGCCCGGTCACCCAGCCGATGTCGGCGGTGCACCAGTAGACGTCGTCCGGCTTGAGGTCGAAGACGTACTTGGCGGTGAGGGCCGTGTGGACCTGGTAGCCGCCCGTGGTGTGAAGGACGCCCTTGGGCCTGCCCGTGGACCCGGACGTGTAGAGGATGTACGCGGGGTGCTCGGCGTCGACGGGCACGGCCGGGCAGTCGTCGGACGCCTCGCGCATCAGGTCGTGGTACCACTCGTCGCGGCCTCGCTCCATGTTGATGGCGTTGTCGGTGCGCCTCACGACGATCACGCTGCGAACGCTCGGCGTCTCCTTCAACGCCTCGTCCACGGCGGGTTTGAGCGGTAGCACCTGTCCGCGCCGGTACCCGCCGTCCGCGGTGATCACGACCTCCGCCTTGGCGTCGTTGATGCGGTCCGAGAGCGCGTTGGAGGAGAAGCCGCCGAACACCACGGAGTGCGTCGCCCCCAGGCGCGCGCACGCCAGCATCGCCACGATGGCCTCCGGAATCATCGGCATGTAGATGGCGACGCGGTCGCCCAGCTTCACACCCTTGCCCTTGAGCACGTTCGCGAAGCGGCTTACCTCCTCGAGGAGCTGACCGTAGGTGAGGGCCCTTTGGTCACCGGGTTCGCCCTCCCAGAAGAACGCCACCTTGTTGGCGAGCCCGCGCTCAACCTGGAGGTCCAGGCAGTTGTACGCGAGGTTCGTCTTGCCGCCCACGAACCACTGCGCGTGCGGCTCGTCCCACTCGAGCACCTTCTGCCACGGTTCGAACCAGTGCAGGAGCTCCTTGGCGGCGTCACCCCAGAACGTGTCCGGGTCGTCGAGCGACTGGCGGTACATCCGTTCGAACTCGGCCCTGTCCTTGACGTGCGCGCGCGACCGGAACGACTCGGGCGGCGGGAACGTGCGGGACTCTTGCAGGACCGACTCGATGCTGTCTGACATCTTTCCTCCGCTGATGGTGGTCATCGGGCGCACGAGGGCGCGCCCTGGATCGGTTGAGAACCTACGTACCCGGCGAGCATAGCTCACGCGAACGGACCCCCGCCTGGCTGGCGGGGGTCCGTATCGTGCCGCGCGGGATGCGGCCCTATGGCCGCGCGATCCGGCTAGCGGGTCTTGCCGATGTCGAGCAGGACCTCGTCGTAGCCGAGTGGCGCTGACGCCGGCGCCATGAGGCCGGCTGGGACCGTGAAGGGGTCCGCGGCGTCGAGCTCGACCTCGTAGCCCAGGTCTGCCAGGCTCCCTACGGTGATCACCGAGAGGGGCTCCATCGCGCCGGTGTTGAGGAAGCCGGTCATCAGCTCGACACCCAGCGCCTCCTCGTCCCAGTGGCTGCACTTGGTGCCGGGGCCGAACTCGTCCTCTACCGGAACGCCACCGCTTCCGCCGATCGACTCGAACGCGGTGACGGCGTTCGTGCCTATGAACCTCGGCGGAACGGTGAAGGTGGCGTCGCGGCAGTTGGCGGTCTCAGGCTCGTAGTCCACCAGGTCGTTGCCCAGCCATAGCGTGCCGATGCCGAGGACATGGCCCATCTCATGCAGGATCGTCGAGTGCAGGCCGCCCTCCGTCTCCAGCATGTCGAGGTCGGCTATGTCGAACTGCATCGCTCCGTAGAGGGGCAGCGGCTGGAGGTCACCGTTGGTGCCTTCTGGCCTCAGCACGCACGCGCCGGCGCGGGCCAAGGTGCCGCCGGCGCCGTCGATCGGGATGCCGGCCGCGCTCACGACGACGTCGTCTATGAAGCCGTTGAAGGCAGGCTCTCCCAGGCATGAGAAGTCGGCGGGCACGTCCCCTGGCTCGCCGGCGGGCAGGTCACCGGTTATGACCTCGGCCCAGCGGTCCGCAGCCGCCTGGAAGGCGTCCATCTGAGTCGGGCTCAGGAGGTCGTTGGCGAAGACCACGACGATGTCGAAGTTCTCCGTGTCCTCGGTGTGCACCGTCACGAAGCCCTTGGCCTCGGCAGACCCGTTCTCGTTGGTCGCGGTGAACGTGATCACGTAGTGACCGTCCTCGGCGTACGGGTGGCTGGCGGACTCGAGGCCGGAGGGATCGGCGTCGCACGGCACTGCCTCGACCGAGCCATCGCCCCAGTCGACCTCACAGGTGATGGGCGTGCCGCTGCTCACGAACCACTCGACCGTCGTGCTCTCGCCAGGTGCAAGTAGGTTACGGGTCAGGTCGAAGATCCGGACCTCGGGCGGCCCTTCCGGGTCGGCCGGTTGGGGCGGGATGATCATGTTGGTGAAGTTGCCAGCGTGTGGCCCGCAACCAGGGTCACCTTCCGGCCCACAAGACGTCGTGACTAACACGTAGGCGCCGGCCTCGAGAAGCAGTCGGAACCCGGACTCGCGGTTGCTGGTCAAGTCATCGTTGCCCGCCACGAAGTTCTCGAGCGGTTGCACCGGGTCGAACGGGGCCCGATAGAGCAGGAGGTAGCCGTCGTAATCCTGCTGGCTGCTTATGTCGTAGACGCCGGCCTCTTCGGCCGTGAACTCGAAGGCGTGGTAGTTGACCGGGCCTGTCGTGCCGCCGAAACCGTCTGGCCTGTCGAAGGTCGGTCCGCCGACGGTAGTGCCCTCGTAGATGATCGTGCCGGGCGGTGGCGGAGGCGGTGGCGGCACCGGGTTCGCCCAGTAGGGAGCGAAGCCGCGGAACGGCTTGGCGTGGGGCACCTCGGTGAACGTGAGCGTGAGCGCCTCCAGGTCCAGGTCGGCACGTATCACGGTGCCGTCGACCGCGAAGGTGAAGCCGCTCAGGTCGGCGGCGAGATGCGGGTGATCGACCGGCTCTTCCTCGGCGAGGAGGTCGAGGAACGCACCTGTCGACTGCTGGATGAGGCTGACGAAGTTGGTGCCGGCGAAGACCTCCTGGAAGAGGAACGCGT
>DASRWD010000144.1:0-7044 GCA_035654755.1 Trueperaceae bacterium | reverse complement strand
CGGATGAGCATCGCGTCGCGTCAGCTCGAGCGGGAGCTCGGGGTCGGTGTCAGATGAGGAACGAGACCCGTGCGCTACTGGCGCACCGCCATCTAGGAGGACAAGCATGAGCGACGCCGTCGCCAGCAAGGTGGTAAGAGCCGACGCCCCCGAAGGCGGGCAGCGGATCATCGAGATGGAGGGCGTCAACAAGTGGTTCGGCGACTTCCACGTGTTGCGCGACATCAGCCTGTCCGTGAACAAGGGTGAGGTCGTCGTGGTCATCGGACCGTCCGGCTCGGGCAAGTCGACGCTGATCCGGTGCATCAACCGCCTCGAGGAGCACCAGGAGGGCAGGATCATGGTCGACGGCGTCGAGTTGACGGACGACGTCCGCGCGATCGATCAGATCCGGCGCGAGACCGGCATGGTCTTCCAGCAGTTCAACCTCTTCCCGCACCTCACGGTCCTCGAGAACGTCACGCTGGCGCCCACCCGAGTACGGAAGTGGAAGAAGAGTCAGGCCGAGGAGCGGGCGATGTTCTACCTCGAGAAGGTGGGTATCCCCGAGCAGGCGCGCAAGTACCCTGGCCAGCTCTCCGGCGGTCAGCAACAGCGCGTGGCCATCGCCCGGTCCCTGACGATGGGGCCCAAGGTGATGCTCTTCGACGAGCCGACCAGCGCCCTCGACCCCGAGGTCATCGGCGAGGTCCTCGACGTCATGGTGGCGCTCGCGAAGGAGGGCATGACGATGATCGTCGTCACCCACGAGATGGGCTTCGCGCGCGAGGTGGGTGACCGCGTCGTGTTCATGGACGCAGGACAGATCGTCGAGGTCGGGCCGCCTGACCACTTCTTCGAGAACCCGCGTGAGGCCCGGACCCGTGCGTTCCTCTCCAAGATCCTGTGATCCCGGGCGGCGCCGATCGTCGACAGCCGTGCGACCGGTTTGTCACATCGCCGTGCACCGCGTTTCCCTAGACTGAGCGCACCATGAGTGACGCAGCCTCCCGCGGTGTCCGCATCGCCGACCTACTGAAGACGATAGTGGCCCGCGGCGCCTCCGACATCCACCTCCAGGCCGGCGCTCCGCCGCACATGCGGGTGGATGGGGAGCTGCTGCCCTACGAGGGCGTTCCGCCGCTCACCCCGGAGCAGACCGAGCAGATCGCACTGGCGATGATGAGCGAGAGCCAGCGGGACCTGTTCCGGCACAGGCACGAGGTCGACTTCGCCTTCAACATCCCCAACATCGCTCGCTTCCGCTGCAACGTGCTGCGTCAGCGCGGGTCTGTGGGCGTCGTCATGCGCGTGATCCGCGACGCCATCCCCAGCTTCGAGGCCCTGGGTCTGCCGGCTTCGGTCGCCACGGAGCTCGCGAGCCAGCCGCGCGGCCTGGTCCTCGTGACCGGACCTACCGGTTCGGGGAAGACCACGACGCTGGCGGCGATGGTCGACTTCGTCAACCGGCGCTTCAACAAGAACATCATCACGGTCGAGGATCCCATCGAGATCCTGCACCGCAACCAGAAGAGCCTCGTCGTGCAGCGTGAGATCGGGCTGGACACGAGCGACTTCGTGGGCGCGCTCAAGTACGCCATGCGTCAGGACCCCGACGTCATCATGGTCGGGGAGATGCGTGACAAGGAGACCGTCGAGGCCGCACTGTCCGCCGCGCAGACCGGTCACCTGGTCTTCAGCACCCTGCACACGCTGGACTCCATACGCACCGTCAACCGCATCATCGACTTCTTCCCGCCGCACGAGCGGGACCAGATTCGCATCCTGCTGGCCGATTCGCTGCTCGGGATCCTCAGCCAGCGGCTGCTGCCGCGCGCCGACGGGCCCGGTCGCGTGTTGTCCGTCGAGGTGCTCGTCAACACGCCGCTCATCCGCGACTACATCAAGGACGAGGAGAAGACCGCGCTCATCAAGGAGGCCCTGATGCAGGACAACCTCCGTGGGATGCAGACCTTCGACCAGCACCTCGTCGTCCTCTACCTGGACGGCCGGATCACGCTCGAGGACGCCACGTTCATGGCGACCAGCCCACACGAGTTCCGGCTCATGGTCACCCAACAGCAGGGCGGCCTCGGGATGGACGAGGAGCGGCACTTCGAGAAGATCCTGCAAGCCCCTCGCGGCCCGCTGGGTTAGCCCTGGCTAACGCGCCAGTACCGGAACACCTGGCGAGAACTCGATGCGCTCCACGACCTCGCCCTTGAGGTCGTGCTCGTCGGACCCCGTGACCTCGACCCTGACGAGGTCGCCGATCTTGACCGTCCCATCACTTATCGCGTGGAGGAGGCCGTCTATGTCCGGCGCGTCGGCGGCCGTGCGGCAGACCAGGTCGCCCGGCAGCGCGCCGTAGTCGTCGACGATCGCGTCGACCACGGTGCCCACCTTGGCAGCCAGTTTCTCACGGCTGATCTTTTCCTGTAGGGCCATGAGCCTCGCGTAGCGCTCGTGCTTGACCTCCTCGGGCACCGCGCCCGGAAGGTCGTTCGCGTCGGCCTCCGGCACGTCGCTGTAGGTGAAGGCGCCCACCCTGTCCAGGCGGGCTTCCGAGAGGAACCCGAGCAGCTCCTGGAAGTCCTCCTCCGTCTCGCCCGGGAACCCCACGATGAAGGTGGACCTGAGCGTGATGTCCGGCGCGATGCCGCGCCACGCCCGTATGGTCTCCAGGTGACTCACAGCACCGCCGGGCCGACGCATCGCGCGCAGCACCTTCGTCGAGGCGTGCTGAAGCGGGACGTCGAGGTAGGGGAGGACCTTGCCCTCCGCCATGAGCTCGACCAGCCGGACGACGTGCGGGTACGGGTAGACGTAGTGCAGGCGCAGCCAGACGCCAAGCCGGGCGAGCTCGGCCACCAGGTCGACCAAGTGTGCGCGCACCTCGCGCCCGTCCAGCTGCGAGGTGGCGTGCCGCAGGTCGTTGCCGTACGCCGAGAGGTCCTGGGCGATGAGGAGAAGCTCCTTCGCTCCGGCTGTGACCAGACGCCTGGCCTCGTAGACGACCTCGGCTGCGGGCCGCGATGCGAGGTTCCCGCGCAGCTTCGGGATGATGCAGAAGCTGCACCGGTGGTCGCAGCCCTCGGCCACCTTCAGGTAAGCGTAGTGCCGCGGGGTGAGCGTGATCCGGTCGACGGGCTGGATCGTCTGGTCGCGAGCCGTGCCGCGAGTGCTTGCCATGGGTAGCAGGCTGGTGAACGGGTCTCTCGAGAGGGGTAGCGCCTGCCTCACCGCGCTCATCACGCCGCCCACGTCCGCCTGTCCGGTGACGGCGAGGACCTGCGGATGGCGCTCCAGGATCTTCTCGGGCCGCTCGCCCAGGCAACCGGTGACGACCACCCTGCCGGTCTCCCTCAGGGCCTCGCCGATGGCATCGAGCGACTCCTCGACCGCGGGCGTGATGAAGCCGCACGTGTTGACGACGACGAGGTCCGCGTCCTGGTACGTGGGTACGAGCTCGTAGCCGTCCGCTCGCAGGTGGCTCAGAATGTGCTCGCTGTCTACGAGGGCCTTGGGGCACCCCAGGCTGACGAACCCCACCTTCCCGCTCGCGGGCGGGCTGGGCGGATCAAGGGATGAGCGACGGGGTCTCATGCGCCAGGGAGTCTAGCAGGGGCCTCACGCGGCCCGCGAGGTAGAGCGATCCCGCCACGACCACCAGCCCTCCGGGCGGCGCCAGGTCCAGGGCGCGCCGCACGGCGGACGCCGGGTCCCTGAAGAGCTCGCGACGCTCCCCGGCGAGGTGCACGGCCCCTTCGCCTTCCGCCGCCTCGGTCACGATGACGTGGGCCGCGCCCTTCTCTAGGACGCGCAACGTCGCCTCGCCCTGCTTCCGGCCCAGCGCCCCGAACACCAGGACGTAGTCGGCAGGCAGACGTGCCGCCAGGTACCTGCCCGCGGCCGGGTCGTGCGCGCCGTCGAGGAGAACGTGCTTGCCACCGATCTCGAACCGCTCTCCTCGTCCGGGCAGCGGAGGGCTTCTCAGGGCGTGTTCAACGGCATACTGCGGGACGTCCAGCAACCTGAGGGCAGCAGCGGCCAGGCGTTCGTTGACGGCTCGCCTCGGTTCGCCCGGTTCCAGAGGCGCGACCTCGGTCAGCTCGGAGCCTAGTTCCCTCGCCACGGCCCTCGCCATCTCGAGGCCAGTACCTGTCGCGGCCGTCACGGCCGGCACGCCGGGAGCGAACGCACGCGCCTTCTCGGCCGCGACGTCACCGAGTGTGGGCCCGATCGTGTTCACGTGGTCTAGGTCGACGTTCGTCAGCACGACGAGTCTCACGTCTCCGGTCACGGCCGCCGTGGCGTCGGTGGCGCCGCCCACGCCCGCCTCGAGAACCGCCCAGGCGGCGTCGGCGTTGGCGAACTCGCTGAGGGCCAGCGCGAGCGTGATCTCGAAGAAGGCCGGTCTCTCGCGTTCCGCCGGCGGCCGGCTTTCGAGAAGGGACCTCACCCGCGCGACGAACGACGTAACGGCTGCCGGCGAGACGGGTGCGCCGTTCACCGAGACACGCTCCTCGAACTTCACGACGTGGGGGGAGAGGAAGAGACCCGTCCGACCGCCCGCGGCCTGAAGGCCAGTGGCGATGAGGTGTGAGACCGTGCCCTTGCCGTTGGTGCCCACGACCCGAACCAGGTTGGGTGGAGCGGTCAGCCCCAGCGCCGCGAGCAGCCACCTCGCGCGCCTTGGGTGACGCTCACCGCCGGCTCGCGTCTGGGCGAAGAGCCATGCCAGCGCCTCGGCGTACGCGGGACCTGAGTCTGACGTACCCTCGCGCCTCGTCAGCCGCGCTTGCGTCTGCGCGGCCTGCGTCGACCGCGGCGCCTGCTGGAGGTGTTGCGCTTGCCGCTGCCCCTCTGCTCCTCACCGAAGGTCTCCATCGTCGCCTCGCTGGCGACGCTGACGACCAGCGAGTCGAGGTGGCCCTCGGGCAGCCGCTGCGTCATCTTCAGGATCACGTGGGAACCGGTGGTGTCTACGTACACGACGCTCCCGCCGGGATGGAGCACGTACGCCCAGGCACGCCTCTCGCCCAGGGCCGTGCTGAGGTCGACCTCGCCCGCGTACTGGACGCTGACGTCCTTGCCCAGCATAGCGATGCCCGTCGCGCTGCTCCCGGCCAGCGCCCTCACCTGCCCGAGGAGTGAGAGCGGGTCACGGTACGGACGGATGTACGGCGCCGTGGCGACGTCCTTGGAGCCGGTGGTGGCATGCACCAGGCCGCTCTGTGAGTCGAAGTGGACGTCGTAGACACGCTTGCCCTCACGCTGCTGCGTCTCCTCGCGGTAGCGGATGCTGTGGTGGTGCTGGACGCTCGAGCGGCTGCGCTGGGTGACCACGGAATCTCCGATGGGCCCCTGGAAACTGGCCCTCGACTCCATGCGCCGGACCTTGCCGGCGACCTCGGTCTTGATCACGTGGGTCCCGGCAGGCTTGCCCCTGAAGCTGAGCCGGAAGTTCACGACCTCTACGCCCATCGCCCAGGAAGCCTACCACCGAACGCGGGACCGCCCAGCACGGCCGTCGCCGCCATGGTCGCCTCCTAGAACGGCAGATCGGTCTCCTGCAGGCGCGCGAGTTCCGCGGTGTCGCGGCCCTGGCGCAGGATGTTGCCGAACAGCGAGACCAGCGACGGGTCCAGCTCCTTGGCGCTGCGGGCCTCCAGCTGCTTCTCGACCTCGCGCAACGGCAGGGCCTGACCACGTTCGCTCGAGAGGACGTCGAACGTGTCGGCCACGGCCACGATGCGGGCCAGCAGCGGGATGGCGTCCTTGCGCAGGCCGTTGGGGAAACCGGAGCCGTCCCACGACTCGTGATGATGCCTTATGCCCTCGGCTGCCTCCTCGAGCATGGCCGCGGAGGCGACCATGTTCGCGCCGCGTTGCGGGTGCTCGAGATCCTCGATCCCCAGGTCGAGCCCACTGCCCAGCTTGCCTATGTCGTGGAGCATCGCTGCGAAGTAGAGGTCGCCCTGCTCCTGACTGCTGAGGCCAAGCGCCCTGCCGAGCGCCAGGGCGTAGGCCGTGACGCGCTCTGCGTGGCCGAGCTGCGCGAAGTCCTGCGCCTCGAACGCCTGCGTGAACGCCCGCGTGAACTCGACGAGGCTGAGCTTGGCGCGCCTGAGCTCGGTGTCGAGGCTCTGGGCCTCGCCCAGGACTGACCCCCACCTGGACGCGACCTTCAGCTCGTCCTCGGTGAAAGCGTGCCCGCCGTGGCGGTGCAGCACGAGCGCGCCGTAACCGACGAACCTACCGGTCACGGGGACGACGAGCGTCGTGCTCGCGTCCCTCAGCCCGAGATCGGCGTACTGCGCGCGTAGCGCCTGGTCGTTCGGCGTGAACATCTCCGGTATGTGGTTGGCCACCACCCGCGGTCCCGGCGATCGCCACGGACCGTGCCCCGGCTCCAGGTCGAGCAGTGAGGGGCCGTAGCCCAACTGCGCGTCGAACACGTAGCCCGCCTCGTCGTCCCCTTTGACGACGTAGCCGCGCACGTCGCCGGTCAGCGCAGCGCTGAGCGCCTTGAGGACCTCTTCGTTCCGTTCAGACGGCCTGGCGAGGCGCAGCAAGCGCTCGACCGACCCCAGCGGGTCCGGCGCCTTCGCACTGTCTGCAGGGCCGAACAGGCGCTTTATCACCCTTCATCCTCCCAGCGGCACCGCGGTGCGTGCCTGTCGTCAACGAGGATACTGGCCGCCCGACCGGCACGATGAGTAAGCTCGTACACTGTTTGTCATGCTCGACCTGCGCTTCGTTCGCGAGAACCCAGAGACGGTTAGGCGCGCGATGCGCGCGAAGATGATGGAAGCAGACCTGCCGAGGCTCGAGAACCTGCTGCGCCTGGACGAAGAGCATAGGCTGGTCAGGTCCGACCTCGAGGAGAAGCAGGCCAGACGCAACGCCGACAGCCGTCTCGTGGGCGAGATGAAGAGGCGTGGCGAGGACGACCCGGAACTAATGGCACGGTTGTCAGAGCTGTCCGGCGAGGTCAAACGGCTCGAGGAGACCGAGCGCAGCCTCGAGCAGCAGATCGGCCAGCTCATGCTCGCGATACCC
>DASRWD010000143.1:0-2929 GCA_035654755.1 Trueperaceae bacterium | reverse complement strand
CCCGACGACCGGCACGTGAGCCTTGACCAGCTTCGAGATCTCTGCCGGGTCGATGTCGACGTGGACGACGGTGGCGTTCGGGGCGAAGCGGCTGATCTTACCGGTCACGCGGTCATCGAAGCGCAGGCCCGCACCGAGGATCAGGTCGCAGTGCGTTATCGCCCTGTTGGCCGTGACCGTGCCGTGCATTCCCGGCATGCCGATGAACTGCTGATCTCCGGGAGGGTACGCCCCGATGCCCATGAGCGTCGTGATGACGGGGATACCGGTGAGGTGAGCGAAGGCTGCGACCTCCTCCGGAGCTACCTGGCCACCGCCACCTACCATCATGATGGGCCGTTTCGCCGCGCGGATGGCTTCGGACGCCTTCTCGATCTGGCGGGCGTGGCCCACGAGTGTGGGCCGATAACCTGGCAGGTCTATCTCGGCCTCCAGTGGACCGTCGTACTCGGCCTGCTGCACGTCCTTCGGCACGTCGACGAGCACGGGACCGGGCCTTCCGGTGCTGGCGATGTGGAACGCCTCGGTCAGGATGCGCGGGAGGTCGTTGACGTCCTTGACGAGGTAGTTGTGCTTGGTGACGGGGCCGGTGATGCCGAAGACGTCCGCCTCTTGGAAGGCGTCCGTCCCGATGAGGCTCCTCACGACGTTGCCGGTGATCGCCACGACGGCCGACGAGTCCATATGGGCGGTCGCCAGTCCTGTGACGAGGTTCGTGGCCCCGGGACCGGAGGTCGCGAACACGACCCCGACCTTGCCGCTCGCCCGAAAGTAGGCGTCAGCCATGTGTGTCCCGCCCTGCTCGTGCCTGACCAGCACGTGCTTTATGGGCGAGTCGTATAGGGCATCGTAGACGGGCATTATCGTCCCGCCTGGATGCCCGAACACGACCTCCACGCCGTGCTTCTCGAGCATCTTCATGATCACTTCCGAACCCTTCACCAGCACCTCCCGTTGACCAAAAGAAGAACCCCGCCGCTCTGCGTGGGAGCGGCGGGGTACGAAGCTAGAGTCTCGACCGTTCTACGGTCAGACTGCGCGACCCCTGCGACCTAGGATCAGGCCGTTTCTGAGGAACTCAACCGGTCGGTCGCGTGTCATTGCGGGCGAGTATATGTAGCGACTCAGGTGGTGTCAACAGCGCGGACGCGCGCCGCGCGAACGTGAAGACGTCCGACCCGGCTTTAGAGTCCCAGGCGAACGTTGGCCGCTTCGGGCCAGCGGAGTTCAACTCACGCGGAGGTGCTTGCGTGCTGACAGACCTCGTGAGAGACCAGGCCTTCACCATCGCCTGGTTCGGCCTGATGGCGGTCGTGTGGTTCGGCTGGGCCCAGGAGGACCCGCCTCCGTCGTGGCGTTGGAGGCTCGGCGTCGGGTCCGTCGTCGGACTGGGGTTCGCGGCGCTGTTCGGGTCCATCGCGGCCCGCAACTGGTCGACCCCCAGCGCCCTCGACGGACGCTACTGGTGGTTCGGGCTGCTCGTGCTGGTCGAGTTCATCGTCGCCGGGGCGGGCTGCCTCGTCCTCGCGAGGCGCGGGCAGGCGCGGTGGATGGCTTGGTGGGTGGCGCTGGTCGTGGCCCTGCACTTCCTGCCACTCGCCTGGTTCCTGAACGACGCCAGCTCGGCTGCGCTCGGCGTTCTTCAAGTCGTGCTGCTTGCCGTGCTGTTCCGCCGCCTGCGCAACTCTACCGAGACGACGAGCCGCGCGGTGGGGGTGATGATGGGAGAAACCCTGTTGGCGTTCGCCTTCCTAAGCGCTATCGAGTTCTACCTGTAGTTCTGCCGTCGAGCACGGCCGTCAGCGTGACGGTCGCTCTTGCTTAGCGGCCGATGATGCTGCAAACTGTGGCACACGCTTTCTTATGGCGGGGAGGTTGGGTCATCGAAATCCTTCGTGTATCGGGTACCTCACGGCCCAATTCTGTCGCCGGCGCCATCGCCGCACTGTTGCGCAACGAGGGTGAGGTCGAGGTCCAGGCCATCGGTCCTCATGCCGTGAACCAGGCCGTCAAGGCCATCGCGATCGCCCGCTCCTACATCCAGGCCGAGGGCCTCGGCCTCGTCACCGTGCCTTCCTTCGTGAAGCTCGAGCTGCACGACGAGGAGCGCACCGCCGTCAGGTTCGCCGTGGAGTCCTACAAGGAACAGCGCGAGTGAGGTCGGCGCCCAAGTGGCGCCCGTCCCACGTGAGCCACAGGAGCGCCGGTCCCACGTGACCGGTCGCAGATGCCTGCGGCCGTGACGGATGCGTCCGGGAAGCCTGCCGGCCCAGAACCTGGCGGCCCAGCACGGCGCAGCGCCTTGGCCGTCGTCCAGCGGACGCTCGCGGGCGCGTTCCTGTCGCGGGCGCTGAGTGACGAGCTCGCCGGAGGCGACTTGAGCGGCCAGGACCGCTCGCTGGTCACCGAGCTCTCCTACGGGACGATGAGGCATCTACAGGCCATCGACGAGCGATTGGCGCCGTTCCTGCAGGACCCGTCCAAGCTGCCGTCCGAGGTGCTCGGGGCTTTGCGGTTGGGGACCTTCGAACTGGCCTTCCGCGGCACGCCCGCCTACGCCGCCGTGGACGCCTGGGTAGAGGTGAGCAAGTCCGCGAGCGTCAAGCACGCGAAGCTGGTCAACGCCGTGCTGCGGCGGGTCGCGAGCGCGGCCTCAGGGTCAACCGTGGACGCTGACGCGTTCACACCAGAGCGCGACCTGTCCCTACCCGCCTGGTTGTTCGATATGTTCGTCGAGAGCCTGGGTCGGGACGCCACCGTGCTTGCGGCACGGGGGATGCTGCAGGCGGAGCCCCTATGGCTCACGGCTCTCGGGCCAAGGGCCGAAGAGTCGTTGATCGCTCAGGGCGCGGAGGTGAGGGAAGGGCCTTCCCTGCCGGTCCCGACGGAGATGACGATGCCGGAGTGGCCGAGGTCCATCTCGGTGAGG
>DASRWD010000142.1:0-7535 GCA_035654755.1 Trueperaceae bacterium | reverse complement strand
GGAGGCTGCCCTCGCGACTTACCAGCGAGTCCAGCTCGGCCCTGTCCTTGACGTCGTCCCAACGCAGCGCCAGGAGGGTGAACGCTCCCAGCGTGACGATGAGGAAGAACGCCAGGAAGGCCGGCCCCACCGGCCCGCTGCCGAACGCGTGCACCGAGGAGACGACGCCGGAGCGCGTGAGGAACGTGCCGAGGATTGAAAGCGAGAACGTCAGCAGTATCAGCGTCACGTTCCAGGGCTTGAGCATCTGCCTGCGCTCCTGCACCTGGACAGAGTGGATGAACGCGGTCGCGGCGAGCCACGGCATGAGGCTGACGTTCTCCACGGGGTCCCAGGCCCAGTACCCACCCCAGCCGAGGACCTCGTAGCTCCACCAGCCACCTGCGACGATCGCGGCCGACAGGAAGCCCCACCCGGTAAGCGTCCAGCGGCGCGTCATCGTCATCCACTCGGAGCCGGGCCGCCTGGTGATCAGCGCCGCCATCGCGTACGCGAACGGGACGGTGAGCCCCACGAAGCCTAGATACATGAGCAGAGGGTGGACCGCCATCATCCAGTGGTTCTGCAGGAGCTCGTTGGGACCGGGGCCGTCGAGCGGCGGCACCGGCAGCACGCGGAACGGGTTGGCGAGGAAGGCAAGGACGAAGAAGAAGAACGTCTGGACGGCCTGCATCACCGCCAGGGCCCACGGCCTCAGCGGTGACAGCGGGGCGATCGCGGCCAGCAACGCGGTGTATCCGGAAAGGAGCCAGGCCCACAGCAGGATGGAGCCCTCGAGGGCGGCCCACATCGTGACGACCTTCACCCAGGTGGGTGAGGCGATCCGCGAGTGCGCGGCGACGTACGAGACGCTGAAGTCGTCAGTGAGCAGAGCGGTCTGCATGACGACGACGCCAACCGTGGCCAGCAGGAAGCCGGCGACGGCGGACAGCCGCGCCGACGTGATGAGGCGGGCGTCCTTGCGCCAGGCTCCGATCGATCCCACGACGGCGCCGTAGAGGGCTACGGCGAACGCCAGGAAAGCCGCCGCGCTGCCGACCACCCCAAGCTCTATCTGCACGAACGTCTCCTCAGCGCAGCGACTCCTTCAGCTCCTCGACGTCCACCGCCTCGCCTTCCTCCGGCGGGTGGTAGTCGTTGCTGTGCTTGACGAGCAGGTTGTCGCCCTGGAAGACCCCTTCGTGGAACGAGCCCTCGATGACCACGCCGCCGTTCTCCTGGAACATCTCGGGTGGTGCGCCGTCGTACCGCACCTGGTACGTCTCGTACGTGTCCGTGACGTTGAACGTGAGCTGAAGCTCGGCGTCATCGAAGCCCACGCTGCCTGGCTGCACCAGGCCGGCGAGCCGGATCTTCCGGCCGTCGAAGCTGGCAGCGTCACGTGCGTACTCGCTTGGCAGCACGAAGTACACGAGCGACGTCTGCAGGGCCCGGGCGATCATCAACGCTGCCGCGCCCAGGACCAGCACGCCCAGCACGGCGTATACGACCTTCTTGCTCACTCGTTCCCTTCCGACCTTGCCTTCTTGATCCTCAGCCACCTGAGGTAGGCGAGGTAGCCGACGTAGACGACGATGAGCTCGACCCATGCGAGGGCCACCCACTGGTTCTGTGTCAGGTCAGCCAACACGGACGACCTCCGTTGAAACGGGCTGCTTGTCGTCGGCGGCCCGCGGGGCGACGCTGAACAGGCCTATGCGCACCCGCTCCGACACGAAGTACAGGTAGATGAGGCCCGCCACGGCGACGTTCACCAGCAGCACCCGCAGCATCGAGGGGTCCATGGTGACGCCGCTGCCGTCGAGGTTGACGCTCTTGGCGGGGTGGAGGGTCCGGAACCACTCGGCCGCCAGGTAGTTGAACGGCAGGCTGACGACGACGATCAGCATGATGACGGCCGAGATGCGACCGCGCCTCACGGGCTCGTCGATCAGAGCCCTGACGATGAAGTAGCCGACGATGAGGGCCACCATGATGGCCGTAAGCGTCAGCTTCGCGTCCCACGTCCAGAAGGTGTTGAGGGTGGGCTTGCTGTAGATCATGCCGCCCGTGATGGTCAGCGCCGAGTAGACGAGGGCGGCCTCGGCGTTAGCCACGGCGCGCACGTCGTCGCGCTCGCGACCGCGCCACAGGTAGAGCGCGGACCAGAGCCCGGCGACCGCCACGGCGACGAAGCAGATCCACGCCACGGAGACGTGGGCGTACATGATCCGGATGAGCTCGCCCTGGTTGACGTCGGGTGGGCTGACGACCAGCGCGAGGTAGGCGCCGACACCCAACCCGACCAGGCACGCGAGGCCCAGCAGGGTCAGCCACAGTGGCCGAGTCCGGGGCCGGTTCTGGCTCGAGACCGAAGTGTTCATCATCCGCTCCTAGAGGTGCCGGTCCCGGTGGCGGGTGGCCGGCGCAGTCAAGTGTAAAGCCGCAGGGAAGGGTAGCCCGTGCGGCAGGATCACGCCTGGCCACAGGGACATCGGACCGGCGCCGCAGGCTCTCACTCGTCCACCACGAAGTGAAATAGCCCAGCGCACACGACGAAGTACACGAGGTCGAAGCCCGCAAGCAGCAACAGCCAGTCCCAGACGGGGGCTCCCGCCGCCGTCAACGCGCCCTCGGTGGCCCGGACGGCGGCGAGGACGATGGGCACGACGATCGGGAACATGAGCACGGGCAGGAGCGCTTCGCGGGCCTGCAGGTTGGCCGTCAGCGCGGCGTAGAACGTCGCGACGATGGCGAACCCGAAAGCCCCGAGCACCACGGTCAGCGCTACCAGTCCATACGCGGCCGGTCCAGGGACGGATGCGCCGTACAGCGTGACGGCCACGGGTGCCAGCAGGACGCCGAGCACGGAGAGGTAGAGCCAGTTGGCGGTCAGCTTGCCGACGTAGACCGCTGCGCGCGAGACCGGGTACGTCATCAACTGGTCGAAGGCACCGTCCTCGAGGTCCGACTGGAAGCTCTGCGCGGCAGCCGTGACCCCGGCGAAGACAAGCGCCACCCACAGCACGCCGGGCGTGGAACTGGCCAGGACCCCTTGGTCCCTACCCAGGGCGAAGGCCATCATGAGCAGGGTCGTTGCGGTGAAGAAGACCGTGGCTACCGTGGCTGCTTTGCTTCGCAGCTCCTGCAGCAGGTCCTTGCGGGCGATCGCCATCACGGCCTGGACGTCGGTCACGAGGGCATAACCTCGCGTGCCTGCTCCACCAGCCGCAACCTGCCGCCGGCAAGCTCGACGACCGCGTCCGGCGCCAGGTACTCGCGGTCCTGCTCGTGGGACGCCAGCAACACTGTCCTGCCGCGGGAGCGGGCCTCCGTCAGGCACTCGTCGACCAAGCGCTTGCCCTCCTCGTCGAGGGCCGCGTGCGGCTCGTCGAGCAGCCACAGTTCCGGGTCCAGGAGGAGCTGACGGGCCAGGCCCAGCCGCTTCTTCATGCCGCTCGAGAAGTAGCGAACCTGTTTGGCTGCGGCGTCAGCAAGGCCCACCCGCTCGAGGGCAGCGCCTGCCGCTGTCTGCGATCCCTTGCCCGTGAGCGACATCGCCAGGCTCAGGTTCTCTGCCGCCGTCAGTACCGGGTAGCTGCCTCCGCTTGAGCTGAGCAGACCGACCCGGCGGCGCACTGCGTCTGCCTCCCGCACCAGGTCGTGCCCGAACACGCTGGCCGTCCCGGCATGCGGCCCAAGGCGAGTGGCTAGCAGCCTGAGGAGCGTCGTCTTACCCGAGCCGTTGCTGCCTCGCAGCACGACGAGCCGGCCGGGAGCGACCTCGAGGTCTATGCCGGCGAGGACCAACTCACGTCCCATCCGCCTCTGCACTCCGCGCAAGGAAAGGGCCGACCCGCCCGTCGGTCCGTCAGGCTGAGAGTCCCGCGAACTGGCTACCCGGCTCATAGTCGGGAGATGAGCCAGTCGGGCGTGATCTTGATCAGGTAGGTGTTCAGCGCCGTATAGGTGCCCGTGACCATCAGGACCCCGGCAACGACGAGGATGACGCCGGCCACGCGCTCGACCCACGGCAGGTAGCGGCGGAAGCCCTTCGAGAAGGCCATGAACGGCCCCAGCAACAGCGCGGCCAGCAGGAACGGAACGGCCAGCCCGAGCGAGTAGACGCCCAGCAGACCCACCCCCTGGGCAAGCGTGCCGCTGGCACCGGCAAGGGTGAGGATGCCGCCGAGGATCGGGCCGATGCACGGGGTCCAGCCGGCGGCGAACGCCATGCCGAGCAGCAGCGCGCCCAGCGGCGTGCGGCTCTCGCCGCGGTACTGAGGACGCGAGTCGCGGTAGAGGAACGGCACCCTGATTACGCCGAGCATCACGAGCCCGAAGAGGCCGACGAGGACGCCACCCACCACCGTTAGGAGCTGTTGGTTCGCCCGCAGCAGCGACCCCAGGAAGCTGGCCGAGGCGCCCATGGCCACGAAGATCAGCCCGAAGCCGAGGACGAAGAAGAGCGCGTTCCGAACGAGGATGCGCCGCTCCGCCTGCGCGCTCCCACCCACGTAAGCGAGGTAGCTGGGCACGAGCGGCAGCACACATGGCGACAGGAACGAGAGGACCCCCGCAGCGAACGCCAAGGGGAGGGTAGGCGTCAACCCGCCTCCGCTTCCGTGCGGGTTCGCGTGTCTGAGTGCACCATCATCAGCAGATGATAGCGGCGGCTCGAAGCGTACCGGAGGGGCAATGGTCCTTGGGCGGCGGGCCGCTCGTCGCGCGGGGTCAGGGCGGCGCTCGGCCTCCATGAAAGCCGGCGGGGTCGGTCCGGCGTTACTATGTCCGCCTATCTCAGTCCTGGCCGCGCCTCGAGAGCGCGCGATCGCCATGGGAGGACACGCATGAGAGCACGCAAGCTCCGGAACTTCGTCGCCGTCTTGCTCACGGGTGGTCTGCTGATGGCCGGCTTCGCCGGCGCCCAGCAGGCCGTGGAACCGCTGGACCCGCCCGAGCAGGTGAGCGTGGCCGTCGTGCCGATACTCAAGTTCGCCGCGCTCTACGTCGCTGCCGAGCGGGGCGTCTTCGAGAAGTACGGTCTCGACGTCGAGATCAACGCCGTCGCGTCCGGCACAGAGGCCATCGCGTTCCTCGAGCAGGGCCAGATCGACGTGGGCGGCATCGCCATCGTCACCTCCCTGTGGAACGGCTGGAACCAGGGCATCGACATCCGGGTGTTCGCGCCGGGTGGACTTGAGCCGTTCGAGAACAGCCCCACTAAGTTCATGGTGCGCAAGGACCTCTACGATTCCGGCGCCGTCGACACGATCGAGGAGCTGAGTGGACGCACCGTCGCCATGGCGGGCGGCCCCGGTTCCGGGGGCGAGTACCTGGCCGCGAAGGCTCTCGAGCGCGGGGGCCTGACCATCCGCGACGTGCAGCCCATCAACCTAGCAAACGCCGACATGCCGGCCGGGTTCGCCAACGGCTCGATCGACGCCGCCGTGCTCGGCTCTCCGTACGCCGAGCAGATCGAGGCCGACGGCACGGGCGTGACCCTGGCTGCCGACCTCGTACCCGGCCTGATGACCGTAGCGTTCGTGGGCTCCGGACAGTTCCTCGAAGATAGGCCGGAGGTCGCGCAGAGGTTCACGCTGGCGCTCCTCGAGGCGGCCCGCATGATGCAGGGAGACGATTACCTCTCGGACGAGAACATCGCGGCGTACCTGGCGTTCGTCAACTCGACCGAGGAGGCCATTCGCACCGGCACGCCCGTCCTGTACGACCCGGACCTCACCATCCCCGTCGACGGGCTCGCGGACGTGGAGCGGGTGCACCGCGAGAACGGCCGCACCGACTACGACCAGCCGATCGACCTCGACAACGTGATCGTCACCGAGTTCGCCGAGTGGGCGCTAGAGATGGCGGGGCCGTACCAGCAGTAGCTGCGCCCGGTAGCTTGGGCGCGGCCCGCACGACGCGGGTGTGAGGGGTGAGTAGGTAGGTGAACGTAAAGGTCGTCGCCCGCGGTGCGCGGAAGGTGTACCCGTCGCTCGCGGGCGACGTCCCTGCGATCGTCGACTTCGACGTCGAGATCCGCGAGGGCGAGTTCGTCTGTCTCGTGGGCCCGTCGGGCTGTGGGAAGTCCACGTTCCTGCGCATCCTCGCGGGTCTGGACTCGCTCTCCGGCGGGGAAGCGTTCATCGTTCCGGGTCCCGACCCTTCGCGTCCGCTGAACAACGTCGTGTTCCAGGAGTACGCGGTCTTCCCGTGGAAGACCGTCAGGGACAACGTCGCCTTCGGCCTGCAGATGCGAGGCGTCAACGCGCGTGAGCGCTCGAGCGTCGCCGAGGGTTGGCTCTCCAAGGTAGGCCTCAAGCGCTTCGCGGATTACTACCCGGCTCAAGTCTCTGGCGGGATGAAGCAGCGGGTCTCGATCGCCCGTGCACTCGCCAACGACCCGCAGGTCCTGCTGATGGACGAGCCCCTGGGTGCTCTAGATGCCCAGACGCGCGCGGTGCTGCAGGAAGAGCTCCTGCGCCTGTGGGAGGAGACGCACAAGACCGTCCTGTACGTGACCCACTCGATAGAGGAAGCCGTGCTGCTTGGCGACAGGGTCGTACTCATGACCGCGCATCCTGGGACCAAGAAGGCCGAGTTCGAGATCGACCTGCCGCGTCCCCGCGACCTGAGCACGACGCAGAGTCAACGTTTCGCACAGCTGACGGGCGCCATCTGGGCCGAGCTCCGGGAAGAGGTGGAGAGGGCGATGGAGGCGCAGGCGTGAGCTCGGCCGGCGCGAGGGCGCCCGTCGTCGCGCCCCCTGCCGTCAAGGGAAGCGCGGGTGACCTGTTCTGGCCCCTCCTCGCCATGGTCCTCGTCGCCGCTGCGGCGACCGCTCTGGGGCTGTGGCGGTCCTGGTGGTGGGCCCTCCTGGCCGCGGAGTTCACCCTGCTCGTGTTCGCAGCCGAGGCGTTCGAGCGACGCCTGCCGTTCAAGCTGCAGCGCGCGTACCAGTCTGCACTCGCGTGGGTGTTCCCGATCCTGGCGCTGGCCGCCTGGGAGTGGCTTGCCCGCAGCGCGATCCTGAACCCACGCTGGTTCCCGCCACCGACCCAGATCGCCGGCGCGCTGTGGGACCTGACCGTGAACGTGGACCGGTTCAGCGGCCTCTCGCTCCTGGGCAGACCATGGCTGCTGCCGTCGCGCATCGCGGAGTCAGGGTGGGCAGGCGTCGCCGCCACCTTCGCCGAGAGCCACCTGTGGGCGACGTTGTCGCGGGTGCTCATCGGCTTCGCCATCGGTGCGGCGCCGGGCGTGCTCATCGGCATAGTCATGGGACTCAACAAGACGGTCAGGGCGATGCTCGACGCGACTATGTCGGCCGTCTACGTGCTGCCGAAGATCGCCGTCTTCCCCCTGCTGATGCTCGTGTTCGCGGACCCTTTCGGCGAGGGCCCGAAGGTTACGGTCGTAGCGATCTCGGCGTTCTTCCTCGTCGCTCTCTCGACCATGGCCGGCGTGCAGGGCATAGACCCAGTACTGGTGCAGGCCGGCCGGAACTTCGGCGCCAACCGGTTGCAGATGTTCAGGCACGTGATCCTGCCCGG
>DASRWD010000141.1:0-8038 GCA_035654755.1 Trueperaceae bacterium | reverse complement strand
AACATCAGGCCGATGAACGACATCACGCCCGTCAGGCGCGGCAGGTACGTCACGAAGAGCGCGAAGTCTCCGACGCTGAAGCTACCGTCGCGTAGCGCAGTCGCACCGACCAGCAGCACGACGCCCGTCGCGATGTTGACCATGTTGTCGGTGACGCTGCGGAACAGCTCGGTCAGGACGGTGTCCTTGAGAGCACGCTGCCGCCTGGCCTCGTTGAGCTCAGTGAAGCGAGCCAGCACGCTCTCCTCGCGGCCCGACGCCTTCACCGCCTGCACGCTGCCGAAGGTCTCCCCGAGGAAGTCGGTAACCCGGCTCGTCGCCTCCCTGGAGGACCTGCGCGCGTTCCTGATGTGCGGCCGGAGCACGTTCGTCATGGCGAGGGCCAGCGCGAGCGGGACGCAGGCCAGCAGCGTCAGCAGCGGGTTGATGAAGGCCATGATCGTCAGAGCGACCACCGCGTAGGAGGCGAACCCCCATACGTCCACCCAGTTCTCGACGTACTCGCCGACGTCGTTGACGTCGTCGCGGAAACGGGTGACAGACTCGCTCGGTGACTCGGGCAGTCGCCTGGAGCCCGTGGCCGTGAGCAGGTGGTTGAGGATGTTGTGCCGCAGGTGCAGCGTGATCTCGACCCAGTAGGTCGCCCACGTCCTGATACCGGCAACGAAGACACCTATGCGGGAGATGTCGAGCGTCAGCGCCAAGGCGAGGAACGTCCAGGCGCTCGTTCCGGCCGGCGCGGCACCGGAGAGCGCGTCGAACACGCCCTTGGTCAGGACGCCCGTCAGGACCGGCAGCAGGTGGATGGTCAACCAGAGCGCCGCCGAACCTATGAAGAGCCAGTGCCGCTGCCTCAAGAGACCCAGCGTGAGGCGCAGCGGGTTCGATGCGAAGTTCATCCCAGGTCCTCCAATAGCTCGGCCTCCTCGGCCGAGAGTCGCCTATCTGCCTTGCCGTCGCCGACGTTGAGGTCGAGCGACAGGGCGGCGCGGCGCAGGCGGGCGTAGCGGCTGTGCGGGTCGGCCGCCAGGACCTCACGCGATCCGGCCTCGAGCACCCGCCCGTTCTCCATGACCATGATCTCGTCGACCCTCTCGACGGTCTCGAGGCGGTGAGCGATGACGATGGCCGTCCTGCCGTGCAGAAGCCGCTCGAGAGCGCGCTCCAACCGCCGCTCGGTGACCGGGTCGAGGCGTGAGGACGGCTCGTCGAGGATCACGATGCCGGGGTCCTTGAGGAACACGCGGGCGAAGGCGATGAGCTGCGCTTCGCCGGCCGAGAGGTTGCGGCCGCCGGAATCTAGGTCGGTATCGAGTCCCTTCTCCTGCCCGCGGTACCAGTCGCCGAGACCCAGCTCCTCGAGTACTCGGAGGATCACAGCGTCGTCGACGCTGTCGTCGAAGAAGGTCAGGTTGTCGCGGAGCGTGCCCCTGAAGAGCTGCACGTCCTGGGTGACCAGGCCGATCCGTGACCTGAGGAGCTGGAGGTCCACGTCCCGGGTGTCCACTCCGCCCACCTTCACTGCGCCGCCGCTGGGATCGTAGAGGCGGAAGATCAGGCGCGTGAGGGTCGTCTTGCCCGAGCCCGTTCGTCCCAGAAGGCCAAGCCGCCTGCCCTGCGCGAGCTCGAAGCTGACGTCGCGCAGGGTCAGTTGGTCGGGCGCGGCGTCCAGGTAGTGGAAGTCCACGTTCTCGAACGCGACCGACAGCGGGCCGTCCGGCAGCTCTGCCGCGCCACTGGACGGCAGCGCTGACTTCGTGTGGAACAGCTCGCCGACGCGCTGCACGCCGGCCGCGGCCTTCTGGAGCTCTTGAAGCTGCTGCGTGATCTGCTCGATCGGGTTCTGCAGCATGAACAGGTACTGGAAGACCATGTACGCGGCCCCGACGGTCATCTCACCGCGGTTCACGAGGTAGATGGAGGTCCCTACCGTCACGGCGAGCCCGACGACGAACAGGCCGTAGCTCGACAGCCACACCACGCTGCGGAGCATCCATGCGCGCCGCGTGTCCAGGTAGACACCCCGCATGACGCTGCGGAACCGGTGCATGGAGTAGGCGCCCGCCCCGTTCGCACGGATGTCGTCGAGCCCCTGGAGCCGCTCCTCTATGAACCCGAACTGCTTGGCGTTCGCCTCGCGCTCGAGGTTGCTGGCCGGCACGCCGACGCGCCTGGTGAGGCTCAGCGTGATCATCTCGAGGACGACGAATCCGGTGAGGGCCCCGCCCATCAGCGGGTTCTCGAGCCAGAGTGCGACGAGGATGCCGACGAGGAGCAGCAGCCCACCGAACACACGCACCGAGAACTGCGACAGGAAGTTCGAGAGGCTGGTGACGTCCCCGTCTATCCGTTCGATCATCTCGCCCGCGGTACGCGAGTTGTGGAACCCCATGTCGAGGTCAAGGGTGTGACGCGTCAGGTCCTCTCTCAGGTGGTTCGTGGCACGCCAGCCGACCGACGCCGCGACGTACGTGGCGACGGCGTTGAGTAGCTGCGTGACGACCGCGACGACGAGGAAGAGGACGGCGAGAGTCGTGAGCTCGCTCCGAAGAGCAGCGGCCAATGCGCCGTCTATGAACCTGCGGAGGAGCTGCGGCACGAAGAGCTGAAGACCGGTCGCGGACAGAAGCAGAACGGCCATCAGCGCCGCCATGCCCCGCTGCGGTGCCAGGTAGCGTCGCAACAGCGAGAACATCGAGGTTCTGCTCCGCTCGCCTTGGTCGGTTGTGATCGTTCGGGTGGTCATGTCACCTCTTGGGTCGTTCGCTCGCGTCGTGCCTGTCTCTCGCCCGCCCGGGCCGTGCACGAAGAACCGGCCGGGGCTCGTTCTGGTCGCCCTCGGCCGGGTTCGAACGTCTCGAATTATCTGGTGACTAACCGGCTAAAAGGCAGACCTCTCCCACACCCACGAAGACGCCAAGCGGCGCCCTGCGGACCATGTGCGGGAACAGGTGGTCTGCCATAGGTGTCAGACTTTAGATTAGCCGCAAGTGGCTTGTCAACACGTTGGCCCTCAGGCGCCCTGCAGGACCGACAGCGTCTCCTGCAGCGGCTCCAGACCGGTCTCCTGCATCAACCTCTCCTCGAACGACGCCAGGTAGCGCTGCGCGAGGTGGGTCTGTCCGCTCTCCCGCAGCCGGACCAGCAGCTCGCGCAGGACGTCCTCGTTGAGCGGGTCCATCTCCAGGGCCCTCACCAGGAAGCCGACGGCCGTGTGATGGTCTGCCGACCTCGCCCCCTCGCACAGGCAGGCGAGCACTCGTTGCCTTAGCCAGGCGCCGTGCTCTGCGATCTCGTCGATCTGTAGCCCCGCCGCGAACGGCTCGGCGAACGTCCGGTGAACGGCGGCGGCGTCGCCGTCATCCAGCGCGGCGCGCAGGGTCCCGTAGTCGGACCGCACACGTCTCAGTCCGTCCTTGAACACGTAAGTGGGCGCGCCCCACGGCTCCAAGGCAGAGCGCAGGAGGCTAACCTGCACGCCCATGTTGTTGCGCTGCCTGTCCGCGTCGACGTCGGGCCACAGCGCCTCGGCCACCTCTTGGCGGTCATGACCCATGACGAAGAGGGTGACCATCTGCTTCTGTCTGTCCGTCAGCTCGACGACCTCGCCACGCGCCATGAGCTGGAAGCCACCGAGGAGTGCGAGCTCCAGGTAAGGCACTTCGTCGAGCCGTAGCTGGACGGCCGCCGACCAACCAGAGTCGAGCACGCTGTCGATCGGGTAGTTGACGCTCAGGTCGGGCCTGTCGCGGGGCAGCTCGCCGAGTGGCACGAAGCCGGGCAGTAGACGTGAGCCAGCCGTCGTCATGCTCAGGAACTCTTCAAGGTCCGTTGTCTCGCGCGTGACGCGGTAGCGCGCCGCCGTCAGGTAAAGCCGGTAGGCACGCGCGCCGGCCGCATCGAGCGCGTCGTCTATGAGCCGCAGCGCCGCAGCGTCGTCGCCGTCGGCCGCCACCCGAAGGGCGTAAGCGCCCGCCGTCAGGATCGGCGCTTCCACGGTCTCGAAGTACCCCGTCGCCTCGCCGGCCGGTCGTCCTGGCCCCAGCGTGCCGATCGTGTACATGCCGACGGCATCGAGCGTGTACCCGTCGCCCCAGCGCGCCGCGGTGGCCAGCAGAGCGGGCAGGGCGGTCTCGTCACCGTCCAGCGCTGCCAGGGCCGCCGTCGCCTCGAGCCTGATCAACGGGTTGGAGCGCGCACCAGAGCGAGCGCGCTCGAGGTAATGCCGCGCTCTCGCTCGGTCCCCCGCCCACATGTGAAGCATCGCGAGGTCACGACACTGACCGGGGGCATCGCTCGGGTAGACGCGCCATACCTCGTCCAGGGTCTCGGTCTGTGCCGCTAGCCGCCCGTCGTAGTCGCCGTGCCTGTCCCAGCGGTTCAGGGCGAGGTTGATGTACGAACCCGTCCGGTAGCGGTTCCCGGGCGGCAGCCTGTCCAGCGCCCTTCGCAGCTTGAGCTCAGCGTCGTCGAGACGCCCGGCCATGACGTCGACGAAAGACGAATCCGACAGGAAGCGGCCAGCCAGTTCGTCGTCGACCTGATCGAGGAGCGCCTCGCCGCGGCCAACGTTGTCGGCGGCAGCGTCAGGATCGACCATCGCCTGGGCCCAGCACATGTCCTTGAGGGCGAGCACGCGGTCCTCTGGCCCGAGGCTCTCGTCCCCCAGGGCAGCCCCCAGCCGGCCGATGCACTCATCGAAGCGGCCGAGGACCTTTAGCGAACCGCCCACCGTCATGTGCCGCCTCGGGGATGGCCGGCCCCCGATCATCGCGTCCCAACGCACGTAAGTCTCCGGTGCCTGCCGGTAGGCCTGCTTCCGTGGCGCCTCGAACAGGACTTCCAGCGCTGTCAGGTCACCGCAGCGCTCGAGGGCCTCACCGTAGAGCAACTCGGGTAGGCGCTCTCGTTCCCTGTGAAGGACAGACCTAGCCTCCTCCCCATACGCGTCAAGTAGGTGATCGGAGACCAGCGGATGGAGGCGGTAGCCCGCTTCCCCGAGCTGCACGAAGCCGCTGTCCGCCAGCGCGCGCGTTGCCTGGTGCGCCGACACGGGAGGCAGGTGGTGCACGGTCGCGAGCAGCAGCGCCTCTTCCCACCCCGACTGCGTGAGGCTCTCACGCATGCCCTCGACGAGGGGCGCCCGGTCAGGCAGCTCGCCAGTGATCGACGCGAAGTGGAGCGGCAACGGCCAGCCCTTCGTCACGTCATGGCGTTGACCCGATGTGACCTCGTCCTCGAACAGCGCAGAGGCCTCCTCCCGCGAGAAGGCGAGGTCCTCGGCGCGCAGGTGAAGTAGGCGTCCCTGAGTGAGCAACCGTGGAAGCTCGGAGACCGCCAGGCCGCCGCGGCTGGCAAGCAACAGCAAACCGCTGACGCCGGTCAGTAGCGGCGACAGCTGCTCCGGTTCCGCGAGACCCTCCAGGTCCTCGAGCACGAGCAGGGTCTTGTCCGCCCAGACGGCGTCAAGCACGACGGGCAGCGTCGAATGCGGCGGTAGTCCCAGCGTGGCCGCCAACGTCTGGGTGAGGTTCCCGTAGCGCCCGGATAGCCACAGGGTCCGCCAACCTGCGTCCTCGAGGACGCTGGCCCACTGGCTGGCTAGGACGCTCTTGCCGTAGCCGTACGGCGCCTCCAGCCAGACGACGCGCCCTGGCTGATCGGGCAGCCGGTCGAGCAGGCGAATCCTATCCAGGTAGCGGCTGTCCGCATGGGGCCTGAAACCTTGCATCGATCCCGGCGAGCATACGCCGGGGTAGTAGAACCCCAGTCCTCAAGGACCACGCGGTGGCCGTGCAGTTTGACAACCCGATGAAGTTCAACCTACCCTCAAGCGTCCATACGACGCATCTACGCGTTGCGATAAGCCGTCCCTAGTCGGCACCCAAGATGCGCGTGCGCATGCGCGCATCGCACAAGACCGCCAGGAGGCCACATGGCACGACAGTCCATAATCGCCCTCGCCGCAGTGCTCGCGATCTCGGGCGCCGCGTTCGCCCAGCAGTCAGGCGGCACGTTGTCCGCGGCCTGGAACCAGGAGCCCGTGGGGTTCGATCCGCACATCGTCAGCGCCGTGTCGAGCCACCAGATCCTCACCAACGTGGTCGACAACCTGGTGACGCTCGACGAGCAGCAGAACATCGTGCCAGAGCTGGCCGAGTCATGGGAGGTCAGCGAGGACGGCCTCACACTCACCTTCAACCTGCGCGAGGGCGTCCAGTTCTCGAACGGGAAGGCGCTGGAGGCGGCTCACTTCAAGGCCGTTTTCGACCGCATCCTTGACCCCGACACCGGTTCTGGTAACGCCTGGCGCATGGCCGGCGTCGAGAGCGTCGAGGCGCCGGACACCCGCACCCTCGTCCTGAACCTCTCCGCGCCTACGCCGGGACTGCTCGGCCACCTCGCCGTCTCCAAGGCGCTGGGCGTCTTCGACCCCGCCAGCATCGAGGACGGCACGGTGAACACGCGTCCGATCGGCACCGGCCCGTTCATGATCAGCGACTTCCAGCCCGGGACTCGCGTGCTGCTCGAGAAGAACCCCAACTACTGGCGCGACGGCCTGCCGTACCTCGACGCCGTGGACGTGAGGATCATCCCGGACGAGACGGTGCGGCGCACCGCCCTCGTCACCGGCGAGATCGACTGGGCCTTCGCGATCCCGGCGCAGTCCGTCACGGAGCTCAGGGAGCGCGACGACGTGGTGATCGACGACACTCCCGCTGGTGCCTACTACTACATCGGCGTTAACACCACCGAGGGCCCGCTCGCCGAGCCAGCGGTGAGGCAGGCGATCTCCTACGCGATCAACCGCGGCAACATCGTGCAGGCTGCCGAGTTCGGCAACGCCGAGGCCACCCAGGACCCCATCCCGTCGAACTCCGCGTGGAGCTTCGGTTACGCGCCCTACGAGCAGGACGTCGAGCGTGCGCGGGAGCTCCTTGCCGAGGCCGGCTACGCTGACGGCTTCGCCATGACGATCATGCCAACCACCGAGGTACCCGCCACGATCCGCGCCGCCCAGGTGATACAGGCTGACCTGGCCGCGGTAGGCATCCGTGCCGAGATCAACACCCTCGAGTGGGCGGAGTGGCTGCAGGAGCAGGGTGCCGGCAACTACGAGACGTACGTCTGCTCGTGGAACGGACTCGTCGATCCCGACGACTTCTTCTACGCTCAGCACCACACCGGCGAGGTCTTCAACTTCACCGGCTACTCGAACCCCAGCGTCGACGAGCTGCTCGATGAAGGCCGCACGCTGGCCGACTTCGACGCCCGTTACGAGATCTACGAGCAGGTCAACCAGATGATCGTGGACGACGCTCCGTACATCTACCTGTACAACCCGCTCCAGATCCACGCGTACAAGCCGTACGTGCACGGCTTCAGCACGCGCTCCGACCAGTCCGTGAGGTTCCACGAGACCTGGATGGAAGACCACTAGGCCGCGCGGCCGACCGTGATGGGCGACCTAAGCACACTTGGGTCGCCCACCGCCACACCTGACGGGGCAGCACGTTCGCGCCCCGCCCCGCTACTCAGTTGAGCCTCCGCTACCTCCTCAAGCGCATCGGCACGATGATCCTCGTGCTGTTCGGCGTCAGCGTGCTGACGTTCGCGATCGTGCCGCTCCTCCCCGGCAGCCCTGCGCGGGTGACGCTAGGGGTGCAGGCGACGCCCGAGGCAGTAGCCGCGCTGGAGCGCCAGATGGGTCTCGACCGACCACTCGTGGCACGGTACGTGGACTGGATCGGCGGGATCGTCACGCGCGGGGACTTCGGCACGAGCCTCATCAGCGGCTCTCCGATCGGCAATGAGGTCCTGCGCCGCGCGCCAGCCACGTTCAGCCTTGCCGTCGTCGCCCTGATCATCGGCCTTCTCATCGCGCTGCCCGCCGGCTTCTTCTCGGCTCTCAAGCCAGGCAGCGGAAGAGACTTGGGTGTTTCGATAATGAGCCAGGTTGGCGTGTCCGTCCCCGACTTCTGGATGGGGATACTGCTCATACTGCTCTTCTCGGAGACTCTCGGCTGGCTGCCGTCAT
>DASRWD010000140.1:0-5053 GCA_035654755.1 Trueperaceae bacterium | reverse complement strand
CTATCCTCCGCTGATTCACTGCCCGGAGCCGGTACTCGTATCCGTTACACGCCCAAGCTCCGGGACCGAGAGCGAGAGCGTGAGCGAGATCAACGGCGTGATGCTGCAGTTCTTCCACTGGTTCCTGCCGGCGGACGGCTCACTGTGGCGGCAGCTCGAGGAGCGCTCGCAAGAACTGGCCGAGGCCGGCTTCACCGCCCTGTGGCTGCCGCCCGCCTACAAGGGCGCCGACGGGGCGAACGACGCCGGCTACGCCGTCTACGACCTCTTCGACCTCGGGGAGTTCGATCAGAAAGGCTCGGTGCGCACCAAGTACGGCACCAAGGACGAGTACCTGAGCGCGATAAGGACCGCACAGGAATCGGGCCTGCAGGTGTACGCGGACATCGTGCTCAGCCACAGGTTGGGCGGCGATGAGCAGGAGGAGTTCATGGCAACGCCCATGGACCCCATGGACCGCACCATGCCGCTGGGCGAGCCGCGGAAGATCCGCGCCTGGACGAAGTTCACCTTCCCGGGACGGGCGGGCAAGTACTCGACGCTCGAGTGGCGCTGGTGGCACTTCAACGCGGTCGATCGTGACGAGAACGACCCGGAGTTCGAGGCCGTCTACCTCTTCGAAGGCAAGCAGTTCCAGCAGGACGTGGACCTTGACTTCGGCAACTACGACTACCTGCTTGGCTGCAACGTGGACATACAGAGCGAGGACGCACGCACCGAGCTGCTGCACTGGGGCAAGTGGTACGTGGAGACCACGGGCCTCGATGGCTTCCGGTTCGACGCGGCCAAGCACGTGCGACCCGACTTCTTCCTCGAGTGGCTCGAGCACGTGCGCGCCAACAGCGACAAGGAGTTGTTCGCCGTCGGCGAGTACTGGAAGTACGACACGGACGATCTACAGCGCTTCCGCGACAAGACGAAGGGCCAGGTCATGCTGTTCGACACGATCCTCCACGACAACTTCGTGACCGCGAGCAAGGACGCCGCCGGGTTCGACCTCCGCACCGTCTTCGACGGCACGCTCGTGCAGGAAGACCCCACGGGGGCGGTAACCCTCGTGACCAACCACGATACGCAGCCCCTGCAGACGAACGAGGCCGTCGTGGAGCCATGGTTCGTTCCCCTGGCGTACGCGCTCATCCTGCTGAGGGAGGCAGGCTACCCCGTCGTGTTCCTTGCCGACTACGACGGCGCCGAGTACGACGGAGAGGGCGACGACGGCGAGACCCACCACATCGTCCTGCCCAGCCACCGCTGGCTCATCGACCGTTTCCTACAGGTGCGGCGCGAACGCGCGTACGGCGAGCAGAGGGACTACTTCGAGGACCCCCGCTGCATCGGATGGGTGAGGGTCGGCGACGAGGAGCACCCCGGAGGAGTCGCCGTGGTGCTGAGTAGCGGGGAGGCCGGTACGCGCCGCATGCAGACGGGCAGCCCCGATACCGAATACGTGGACGTCACTGAACACGTCGATGGCACGGTCACCACTGACGCGGAGGGCTGGGGCGAGTTCCGATGCGAAGCGGGTTCCGTCTCGGTGTGGGTGGCGGCCTAACCAGGCACGTACATCTCGCCGATCGTGAAGGTCATCAGCGCGAAGGCGAACGCCAGGCCAGTGAGCACCGTAGGTGCCCATCCGCTCCTGCGCGTCTGGGCGGGGAGCCAGTACAGGAGGAGGTAGAAGAACAGAACACCCGTTCCTCCCAGGTAATGCACGTAGAGCTGCAGTGGACCGAGGCCCTGGTCCAGGAGTTTGATGCCGACCAAAAGCTGGGCAGCGACTACGATCTGGGTGACGATGAAGAGAGACAGCACCCACTTGGGAAGCGGCCGGCGCCGGAAGGCATGAACGGCGGCCGCGATCAACGAAGCCAAGGTGGTAAGGATCACTCCGGACCCGATGGCGAAGTGGACGCTGGTCGGTAGCCACAAGTCATCTATCACCCGGACACTGTACCGGGGTCGTAGCTGACGATCTCGCTCCCGGGGGAACAGGGGGCGGCCCCCGCGTCGGGGACCAGTTTCTGGTGGCCCAGCCGGACGTGCAGTTGCCCAGAGCGCTAAATCGAAGGTGAACGTCCGTGCGTCTAGGTACGCCGCGGGCGTATCGTTGGTCCCATGCGCTTCACACCGCCGCTGACGGGTGGTTCCCCGCCTCGTACGCCTCGCACCTCTGGTGTCGCAGATTTGGGCATGGTGGTTGCGGCATTCCTGCTTGCTGCCGGACTCGTCGTCGCAGCGCTGATCGCTGTACGAGGCATCGAGTACGTGAAGGGGTACGAGTCGTCGCGGCTCGAGGTCACTGGCTCGGCGGACAGGCCCGTCGTGTCCGACCAGGTGAAGTGGACGGGCTCGTTCTCGCGGCGCGTGGATGCTTCGGGCCTGGGCGACGGCTACAGGCGCATGACCGCGGACCTCGACGCGGTCGTGGACGTGCTCGAGGACGCCGGCTTCGAACGTGATGACCTGAGTATCCAACCCGTCTCGGTGTCGGCCGTCTACCGCGAGTGCTACAACGCCGGCGCGGACTGCGTGCGCGAGGTCATCGGCTACGAGCTGTACCAGTGGTTCACGCTGACCTCCGACCAGGTCCAGGCCGTTACGACCCTCGCTCAGGACGCACAGCCGTTCGTCGACGCCGGGCTCACGTACCAGACGACCTCGCTCGAGTACTACTACTCGGGCCTCTCGGACCTGCGGCCAGAGCTTCTCGCCGAGGCCATCCGGGACGCCCAGAGCCGCGCTCAGGCCGTCGCGGAAGCTACCGGCGCGCGTGTCGGGAACCTACGCTCCGCGGACAGCGGCGTCTTCCAGGTGACCCAGCTCAACTCGACCGAGGTCGCGTCGTACGGCATGTACGACACGAGCACCATCGAGAAGCGTGTAACCGCTGTCGTCCACGCCAGCTTCGAGCTCAGGTAGACGCGAGTCCGTCAGGAAGTGGCACCAACCATCGCGGGCGCCCGGCACGTGGCGTCGATCGGAAGTTAGGCACCCAACACGTGTTCGAAACCAACTAGCCAGAGCCAGGAGCCTCAACCACCAGCCCCAGGTCGCCCGCGGCCGCACGCATGCGGCGGTCGTAGGTGACGACCGCCTCTAGGCGATCGATGGTCAGGAGGCCCGTCGCCAAGTGGATCGCATCCAGCGAGCGGAGAGGTGCACCGGTGTCGAGGACCCCCGCCGTCTCGAGCACCTGACGCGTCACGTCGACCAGGTGTATGGCGGCTAGCACAGCGCGCGCCTGCCTCGTCACCGCGGCACCATGACGGCGTGCGGCCCTCAGGAGCTCGGTGTGGGCGAGATAGCTGCTGAAGGTGGTCGCCGAACCACGTTCGGTCAAGAAGTCACGCAGGGCGACCGTCTCCTTCTCGGAGGTGACGAGCTTGACGAGGGCTGAGGTGTCCAGGTAGAGCATCGGGGCGCCTACTTGCAGCTCTCGTCAGCGAGGCGGCCTGCGTTCAGCGCTCTTCCTCTCGCAGTTGCTCGAGAGCTTCAGAGAGCGGCGCCTCGGCATCCAACGGCTCGATCTGAACCAGCGGTACTCGGCCCATCGGCATGCGTACGTGACCCTCTTCGACGAGCCGGTCCCACGAGCTGTCACTGGCGGGGACGATCCGCCCCACCAACTCACCTCGTACGGTCACCTCGATCACCTCCCCCGCCCGCACACGGGCGATATAGGCGCTGGCGTTCTGCCTCAGCTCCCTCAGGCCGATCCTAGTCATGTGCTACATGGTAGCACTACTGCGCTTTGGCCGCGACGGTGCCCACCTGGGCGAACGTAGGGCGCGCCCTGGCCGTGAGCCTAATCTCCCTTGGCCGCCAACCCGGCATACGGGTTGAAGTCGGGGTCCGACCCCTCGGTCAGGTACTTCCGCAGCAGGATGATCTGGCCCTGATGCCTGGCCTCGTCGAGGATCAGGTGGAACCAGTAGTAGTGAAAGTTCGCGGGGTTGAGCAGGAACGTGCGCGGTTGATCCAGCCAGTCGTCGTCACGCTCGGCGAAGATCGCCTTGGTGCGTTCGCGAACCTCGTTCAGCGCCTCTACGTAAGCAGCCAGCTCCGAACCCTTCAGCGGGTCCCTGACGAAGCCGAACACCTCGCGTTCGCTCTCCGTGCCCTCGGGGAACGCCTCACCCAGCGTGGTGACGCGCTGCATCACGCTCTCGGCCGCAGCCAGATGTGAGAGCACCGACCCTATGGTGTTCTTGCCGGCAACGGGCGTGGCGGCAAGCTGTTCCGCTGACAGGTCACGCGCGATGCTCAGCGTGAACCGGCGAGCCATCTCGAGTTCCTTGAGGAGCGCGCTGAGCCTGGGCTTCGCACTGTCCGTGGGGCCCAGTTGGAACGGTGTCGTGTTCATGGCCGATGCTACCCGTAACCCGACCGAGACGGCCCGACGGCTGGCCGCTTACCTGCAGGCCACGCGGCCTTCGACCGCAAGCTCCCGCCCGTAAGTCCACCGGTCCACGACCTCACCACCCAGCATGAGATAGATCGTGTCGCCCGAGTTGTTCCATACGCCCTGCTCCGGGTTCACGAGCCGAATCTCGCCGGCCGGCTGCAGGCCGCTCGGAAGCCTGAAAGTCGAGCGCGAGCCCTCGTCCCACAGGTAGTAGCCCGTGGTGTCGGTTGGTTCGTCGAGCCAGACGGACACCCACTCTGCGCCGGTGTCGTTTGGGGTAGACGGGTTGACCAGCGCGCAATGAAGCCGAACCGCGCTCCCGCCCGACCGCCCTTCCACGCGCACGGCCTCGCCGCCCCATAGCCCCAACCCTCGAGAAGCGGCGGTAGCCTCGGCCGAGGCGTACAGCCTGGCGTAGTCGTCGTTGGGAGGGATGGTCAGGGTTCCAGCCCAGCCGCCCTCGACCATGGCGAGGTTCACCTGCGTGCCACGTCGACCGTCCAGGTTCCAGCGGCCCGCTGGATCCTCGAGATAGAGGTAGGCGAGCAGCCTCCCGTAACGGTCCTCGGGCTCTCGGCCCACCTCGATCCAGACGATGCTTCCGACGGGAGCGATGGCCGTCAGCGCCTCGCGGGCGATGAGCCA
>DASRWD010000139.1:0-21334 GCA_035654755.1 Trueperaceae bacterium | reverse complement strand
CACGATCGGGTTCGGCTGGCATCCGGTTACGGGAGAGATGTGGGGCATGGACCACGGCAGCGACTGGCGCGGCGACGATCAACCGCCGGAAGAGCTCAACCGCTTGTCGGAGGGCACGGACTACGGCTGGCCGTTCTGCTTCGGTGACCGTCAGCCCGACCCGTACCTCGCGCAGGACCCCACCGGCGCCACGAAGCAGGAGTACTGCTCGCTGACCGAGGCGCCTGCCCTCACGTACCAGGCGCACGCCGCGCCCATAGGCATGGTCTTCTACACGGGCGACTCGTTCCCGGATGGCTACGCGGGTGACGCCTTCGTAGCCATGCGCGGCTCCTGGAACCGCAGTGAGGCGGTCGGCTACGAGGTCGTGCGCGTCGATTTCGACGACGGACAGCCGACCGGTTTCGACACCTTCCTCAGCGGTTTCCTCATCGAGGACGGCACGGCCCAGTTCGGGCGCGTGGCGGGTCTGCTAGTCGCCCACGACGGCTCGCTGCTGATAGCCGAGGACCAGAACGGCGTGATCTACCGCGTCTCTTACGCGGGTGGGGAGTGAGACCGTGAAGCTCGACAACCAGGTCGCGATGGTCACGGGTTCCGACTCAGGGATCGGTCAGGCCATCGCCATCGAGTACGCCCGCGAGGGGGCCGAGGTAGCCATCACCTACCACTCGGACGAAGAGGGAGCGCGCGAGACCGAGAGGAGGGTCGGCGACGTCGGCTCACGGGCCTTCGTCCTGCGGGTAGACGTCAGGCGCGAGGAGGACATCGCGGAGCTCTTCGACCAGACCAAGAAGCGCCTGGGCACGCCCACGATCCTCGTCAACAACGCCGGCATAAGCGGGCCGGGCGATGAGGTCGCCTCCTTGTCAACCGAGGACTGGGCCCGTGTCATCGAGACGAACCTATACGGTCCGTTCTACGGCTGCCGGCGGTTCGTCAACGTCCGCCGTGAGGCGGGTGGAGGCGGCAAGCTCATCAACGTCACTTCAGTACACGAGCACATACCCACCGCGGGCGACGCGGTTTACGACGTCACCAAGGGCGGACTGCGCAACCTAACGCGCACGTTGGCGCTCGAGGCCGCGAAGCACAAGATCAACGTCAACGCCATCGCGCCGGGGATGATCCTCACGCCCATGAACCAGGAGGCGGTTGAAGACGAGGAGACTAGGGCGGAGGCGGAGCAGAACATCCCGTGGCGGCGCGCGGGCGAGCCGTGGGAGATCGCCAAGCTCGCCCTGTTCCTGGCCTCGTCAGACGCTGACTACGTCACCGGTCAGACGTTCGTCGTCGACGGCGGGCTGTCGCTGAACCTGGGTCAGGGCGCCTGAGATCGGCCAACTACTCGTGTCCGGCTCCGGCCACGTCGTCGTCCAGCGACGCAGCGACGGCCAACAGTTGCTCGAGAAGTGCCGCCCTGCCCTGTGACGGCAGGTCAGCCTCGACGAGGAGGGCGTTGCTGACCCTTCCCATGGCGTCGAACCCGGGAGCCGGCGCGTGGCCACCGGTCTCCATCAAGGCGATGGCCCGCGCCGCTGGCAGCTCGTATACGGTATCCACGTACTTCGGGTGGAGCGAGAGCTCTTCGAGCGGGTCCTCGATCTGCACCAGGTAGGCGTCCTGCTGCTGTCTCACGATGGTGTCCCCCGAGCCGGTGCTGTACCGCCGCTCGGAACGGAAGCTGCCCAGGTACCGCGGTTCGCCGACCTGCACGGGCCCACCCAACCACGTGCGAACCGCGGCGGTCACGGCTTCGGCAGGCGACCCCAGGCCCGCGAGGGCAGTGGCGGTGGGCGCCAAGCGCGACGGCTCGAGAACGTGCTCCCGGGGCAGTCTGCTTAGCAGCACCTCACCCGAATCGCGCACACCCCAAACCGCGATCGCACCGTGCCAAGCACCACGTGCCAGAGCCTCAACCAGCGGGAGAGACTCCCCGGTCGGCACACCCGCTTCATCCAGGACGACTACCGGCTCATCCGGCCCTACCCCGTCGATCACGCATGGATGATAAGTCGCCACCGCGGCACTAGCCGGCGGCCAGCACCTCGTCGAGACGCTCGAAGTTCGTATCCATGCCGCCGTCCAGGCCACTCGCGACCATGGCGTCACAAGCCTCCTTGGACGTGTACGTCGACTGAACTTCCAGCAAGCTCCGGCCCTCACCCACGTCTCTGAACTCCAGGGTCTCCAGGGTGACGCCCTGCTCGCCTTCGTACTCCCACGTGTGGACGATGCGGCCGGGCGCGACCTCGTGGTACGAGCCGAAGAAGCCCGCTCCTGCGCCAGAGCCGAACTTCACGACGTAGCGGAACGCGCCGCCGGTCACGGCCTCGAAACGATCGATGCTCACGGTCGTGCCCCGCGGGCCCATCCAGCGCACGAACAGCTCCGCTTCGGTGTGGGCCCGCTGCACGTCGGCGGCCGGAGCGGCGAACTCACGCCGATGCGTGATGCTCTGCTCGCCGGTCCTGACGTGGTCGGTGACTCCCGGTCTTCTCGTATCCGTGTCCGTCATCGCGTATCCCCTTCCTGCGCCATATCGGCCAGTACCTCGTCGAGTCGCGAGTAGCGCTCCTCGAGGCGGCGACGGCGCGCCTCCATCCAACCCGCAGCTTCGCTGAGCGCCGTCGGCTCCAGGCGCACACGCCGGGTTCGGCCCTCCTTGTGCCGCGAGACCAGACCTGCCTTCTCCAGCACGTCGAGGTGCTGGGACACCCCCTGCACAGTGATATCGAACATGGCCGCGAGATCGCCGACCGTTGCGTCGCTCTCCGCCAGGCGCTGCACGACCGTGAAGCGCACCGGGTCTCCGAGAGCGGCGAACGTGCGAGTGAGGACTTGAGGGCCGTTCGCTATCACGGCTCCATTTATTCAAGTAAACACTTGAATGTCAAGAGGGTGGACAGCGGCCTCGCCTGACCGCTGTCCCCGGCCTCAGACGCCGAACAGACCGACGGCCCCCGAGACGACCCCTACCACCAGGCTCACCGCGCCCAGCCAGATGAGCGCCACCAGCCCGTTGGGCCGCTCCGCGCCACGAGCTAGCACGGACAGGAAGAACCCGGCCGGCATGAGGATGGCTGCCCACAGCACCCCGGTCGAGAGCGTCGCGGCCAGTCCCGTCACACCCGCGAGATCGACGATCACCCGCAGCAGGATCCCGAGGATGACCAGAACACCGGCATGTGCGTGGCCCGCCCTGAAGAAGCTCTTCTGCAGTTCAGACGCCGGGAAGCCACCCTGGACGACGCGGAGGAGGAACGTGCCGCCGAAGGCGATGAAGGGCACGGTGAGCAGTACCACTGCCACTGTCCTGATGGTAGCCAGGCTCAAGAGGGACTCGGTTCCGTTCATGCTCGCCACCTTCCGTCCGGTGCCAGGTCGGCTCCGGACAATCTTACCGGCGGTAAGTTATCACACGGCCCTGGAATCTTTCCACCGGTAAGCTACGTTCGATGGCGTACCACCATGGAAGCCTCAAGGAGGACCTCCTCGCAGCGGCCGCGAGGGTCGTCGCAGAGCGCGGTCCGTCGGGATTGAGCCTCAGGGAGCTCGCGCGCGGGCTCGGGGTCACACATACGGCACCCAGGCACCACTTCGGCGACAAGCGTGGCGTGCTCACCGCGCTGGCCGCGCAGGGTCACAGGCTGTTGGCCGGGCGACTCGGGGCAGCGGGAGACGACTTCCTCGAGGCTGGAGTCGCGTACGTCCGCTTCGCGCTCGATCATCCCGGCCACTTCGCGGTCATGTTCCGGCCCGACTTGGTCGACGACGGTTCTGATGAACTGAGGCAAGCGAGGTCCAGGACCAGGTCTGCTCTCTTGAGGGGCGCGGCCGCCTACGTGGGGTCGGCAATGGAGGAAGGCGGTGAAGCGGAGCAGTCGACGGCGGACGGCGCGGAGCCGGGCGTTGCCGCGAGCGCCGTAACGGACGCTGGCATCGCCAAGTCCACGAAAGCCGGCGCCACTGACTCCCCTGCCGAGCTACCGCCGTTCGCGCTCCTCGCCTGGAGCGCGGCCCACGGCATGGCGAGCCTCGCACTGTCGGGGGCGTTGTCCGCGATGGGTATGGGCTCAACCCCAGAAGAGCTGACCGGTTCGGCTCGAGCGGGTCTGCAACGCCTTACCCCCTCGTGATAAGCTCTGGAGCCGGCAGGGCGGAGTCCAGTGGTCTGGCAAGCGCCAAGCCGAGGAAACTAAGTCGGTGACGGGGTGTAGCGCAGCCTGGTAGCGCACTTGACTGGGGGTCAAGTGGTCGTCGGTTCAAATCCGGCCACCCCGACCAAAGAAGGCCCGTCTTAGACGGGCCTGTTTCGTGTGACTACTCTGCTTGCCGCGCCCGGGTCGCCACCGATTCGATGGCCTCGATCAACTGAGGGATCAGCTCGTCGGGCAAGTCGTGGCCGTAGCCGGGCACCACGAGTAGTTCGGCGTTGGGGATGCGGTCGGCAAGTTGTCTTCCTGACTCGATCGGGACCAACGGGTCGGCGTCTCCGTGAACGACCACGGTCGGAGCTTCGATCTCACCTAGCCGCTGGAAGCGCTCGGTTCCTCTCAGATAGAAGTCGGCAGCCACGGCGGTCTGTTGCCGCAGGAGTGCGGTCGGGTCGAACCAGCGCTCGTGGTAAGAGCGGGCGGCATCCCTTACGTCCTCCTCGTCCAGTGTGAAAGCTGGTCCCGATAGGGCGTGTGCGAGCTGTAGCTGGTACTCGACGAAGGCTTCCTGGTCGTCGGCATCCTGCGGCACCGGAGGAACGTCCGCGAACGCCTCGGGGTCCGCGAGGAGCGGTTGCTCGACGTCGCCGGAGTCGGCAGCTATCAGCGTGAGCGACCGAACCCGGTCCGGCTCGTCCAGCGCTGCCCATTGCGCTATCACGCCACCCATCGAGATGCCTACCAGATGAGCAGATTCGATGCCGAGTGAATCGAGCAGACCGAATACGTCACCTGCCATATCGCTCATGTCGTACGGCATGGGGTTCTCGCCCGCTTCGATGGCTGCCGTCAGCTCTTCGTCCGAGGGCACGGCCGCCCCGGCGTAGCCGGTGCTCAGGCCCACGTCACGGTTGTCTAGCCGTATGACCTTGAACCCCGACTCGACCAGCCCGTTCACGAGTTCGAGAGGCCAGTCACTAAGCTGCATGCCGGTCCCGGCGATCAGAACCAACGGTTCTGCCTCGGCATCTCCGAACATCTCGTAGGCGACCGTCACGTCGCCCATCAACTCGACACTGCCTGCGTCAGCGGGTTGAGCGAGCGCCGGCGTACCGGACGCCATCAAGGTCGCGAGCATCATCAACAGTGGAGCTGCTGAGAGCCCTCTCTTCGTCGCGCGATCGTCGGTTGGTCTGCTTGACATGGGGGACCTCCAAGCAGAAGTCGGCGGTCGGCCATGTTGGCCGCCGCAAGGAACGCAAGGGCGAGTGGACTCGCCCCGTGAGCCTCCCACTCTAGGAATCGTCAAGTGAGAAGGGTTGCCTCGTGCTCACATGGATTTGATTCGCAGGAGCTACTGATGCCTGAGCGGCTAACCGGCGACACTGCCGGAAGCCACAGCATCGGCAGATAACGCAGCCCCCAAAGCGGTAGCCAAGGCAGCACCCTCCGGGAACCTAGGCGAGCCGGCACCATAGAGCGTGAACACCGCCTCGAGGTTGCGCCTCACGGCCTCGAACTCCGCCAACCTGCCAAGGAACACGACGTCCTCAAGACCGTGCGTGCGTGCGGAGTTCAGGGCTATGAGAGCGATCGTCTGGGCGACCATGGTGACCAGTCCGGCCGCCAGGTCGGCGGGCGCCGGCGTCTCGATGTCTGCGAGCCGCCCCAGGTTCACCGCGGTGGCGGCCGGTGGAAGCCTTCCCACCCCGCTGCCCAGCACCTCTCCCAAGGTCGTATCGACACCGCCGGCATCACCGCTCAACGCCAGTTCGGCGATGGCGCTGGCGTCGCGTAGTCCCAGCAGGTGCATGCCGAGCCCCTCGAGCGTACCGCCGCCCACGGCGGTGCCCGAGACGTGCTGGAAGCTCTGCGCAGTTGCGTCCGCGTCGATCATCGCAGTGCCGGTCCCGCACGACACGACCAGCGCGCGCTCAACCCCCGAAAGCGCGAGGCCTCCCCTGCCGATGGCCTCAGGCTCGCGGGCGTGCACGACCGCGACGCCCTCGAAGGCAGGCGGAAGCTGCGCCGAACGTCCGCCCGATACTCCGATCGCGGCTGGCGCGCCCACATCGGGCCTCGACCGCAAGCTCGACAACACCCTGGCCAGTAGCTCCGCGTCCGCCGGCCCTGGACGGTGTAGGGAGACGTGCGACGTCGTTCTTCCTCCCTGCACCAAGACGGCGTCGGTGACGCTAAGTCCGAAGTCGACGCCGACGAAGCCCGCTTTCATGCCGCGCAACGTATCACCGTGAGCCGCGACAACGCGTGGTCACGCAGGTAGGAACGGCGAGCCCAGAACACGCAACATGAGAGAGCCTTAATGAACGAGACGACCCTAGAGAACTTCACAGAGCGGCCCAGCTCAGAGAAGTTACCGTTCTGACCGTGCGAAAGTCGTTCTGCCTGCTCGTGCTCGCCCTCGCTTGCTTCGCCAACGCCACCTCTGGTGAGGAGTTCCTGAGACTCGTCAAAACGGGCGACGTGCCCGCCGTCCACCAGGCGCTGCAGCAGGACGTCCGCCTGGCCTGGTACGCCGACCGCTACGGTCAGACCGGCCTCATGTACGCGATCGAGCACGCCCCACAGCTCGTGCCCACCCTCCTACAGGCCGGCGCCGATCCCAACCACGTGACTAGCGCATCGTGGACGCCTCTCGCGTACGCGATCAGGTCCGAGCGTCCCGACCTCGTCTCCGCGCTGCTCTGGGCGGGTGCCGACCCGTGGCGGTACGACCCCGCGACTCGTGTCATCTGGCGGGTCATGTCGGACCACCCGAGCGATCAGGTCGCGAACCTGCTCCAGAACCACCTCGTCCGTCCCCGCGAGCCCCAACCGGGAGCGCTGGGCTGGACCTTCGTCAGCGACATCGCCGAGCGGCGCTGTCTCGCTGGCTCCCACGTCGTGCAGGACGCCGACCTGCTCACCCCGATCCATCCGAGCATGGTCTTCTCTTACGTAAGCGGAGAGCTGCCGCCCGGCATCGCCTCGGCGGACGGCGTCAACTCGGTCGCGGTCTCACTCGGAGCCTCTGAGGTCAAGGTGGCTCAGACCGAGGACGCCGTCACGGCCTCGTGGCCATCGGGCTACGCGACCTACACGGCCGCCGCCTTCCGCGGCAGCAGCGTGTACTGCCTCTACGTCCATCAGACGCCAAGCATCTACAACGCCGTGCTCGAGGTACCGACCCAGCACCAGCAGTGATCCGCGGAGAAAGTGGGCGGCGTACCCCGCGTCGCGGAGAGCCGAACGAGACAGAACAGCGCGCTAAAGTCCGTTCATGGCGACGAAAAGCGCCAGGTCCTCGGTCCCCGGACAGACGAAGTCGGTGCTGGTATGGCAGATGGACCCGGGGCGGCTCGAGCAAGCGGACGGGCTCACCCATGCCGAGGTGTTCGGCAGTGACCCCGACCACACGCAGTGGTGCAGAGAGCCGGCCCGTTCACACGTTCACAAAGAGGACGTGGCCGCGTTCGACGCCGGCCTGAGACGCTGCCTGGAAACGGGCGTCATGGACCTGGACGTGCGCGTTGGTTGGCCGGACGGAAGCGTGCGCAACATCGCCGTGCGTGGCCAGCTACTACCTGACGAGGGTGGCATACGAGGCGGCGTGGTGGGTGTCGCGATCGACGCGACTGCGATCAGAGATCAGCAGTCGGCGCAGCGAGTGGCGGGTGACCGCCACCGTTTCCTGCTTGGCCTTAGCGACCAGCTGAGGGTGATCGACGATGAGGAGGAGATCTCGGGCCTCGCCACACGGCTCGTCGCCGAGCACCTCGAGGTCGACCGCTGCTTCTTCTATCGCTTCTACGACGACGAGGACCGCATGACCATAGTCTCGGGATACGCGCGCCCCGACCTCCCTCCGCTTCACGGAGACGTGAGGAGGTCAGACTTCCCAGAGCTGTTGGTGCCGCTCGAGACCGGGCCGTTCATCGTCGAGGACGTCTCTCATTACGACGGGTTCAGCGACCAACGCAAGACCGGGCTCATCGGCGCGGGTATCGCGTCCTTCGTAGCCGTGGGCCTCAGTAGGGGCCAGAGCAACCCTGTTTGGGGCATCGCGGTCACCACCACTACACCTCGAGCCTGGGATCCCTACGACGTCGACATGCTGGCCGACGCCGCCAGTCGTGTCTGGCCCGCGATCGAGCGTGCTCGAGCGTTGGGGGCGCTGCGGGCCTCTCAGGTAGAGCTAGAACGGGCGAACGCGGAGCTCGAACGGCTCAACAGGGGGTTGGGACGCGCCGTCACCGAGCGGACGGAAGAGCTGGTCCGCAGCGAGGTGCGTTTCCGTCAAGCGTTCGAGCTCGGGCACGTCGCGGCCTGCATCACGGACGAGAACGGAGAGCGTCTGCTGGAGGTCAACCACGCGTTCACGGATCTAACGGGGTACACCGCCGACGAGGCCCTCGGCGAGACGATCGAGCGGCTCGGACTGTGGCCAGAGCGCCGTGACCGGGACCGCTTGAAAGAGGCGTACAGAATGGGCGAGCGCTTCGACGACCTGGAGCTGAGGCTCAGCCTCAAGGACCAGACCGTGCGCGACGTCCTGGCATCGGGCGACCGGATCAGACTCAACGGCGCATACGGCTGGCTGTTGAACTTGCTGGACGTGACCGACCGCAAGCGCTCCCAGGAAGAGCTATTGAGGGCTATCCAGGAGGTCATGTCCGACACGAACTGGTTCAGTCAGCGCCTCATCGAACGCCTGGCGCAGGCCCAGGGCAACGTCGAGACACCCGCGGGCGGGGAGACACTAAGCGACCGCGAGCACCAGGTACTGACCCGCGTCTCGCGCGGCATGACGAACGAAGAGATCGCCGAGGAGCTGAACATCTCGGCGCGCACGGTGCGCAACCACATCGCGAACATCTACGGGAAGATCGGCGTCCACTCTCGGGCGGAAGCCGTCGTGTGGGCGCGCGAGCGGGGGCTAACGACCTAGTCCGTCGCGCTCGTGACATCCGCCGTTGACCGGAGTGGGAAGAAGGCCAGCAGGAGCCCGGCGGCCAACAGCGCGCTCGCGGCCCATAGCGCGGCCGACACACCGCCCAAGAGGTCGCCGGCGAACCCGCTGATCGTGGGCCCCAACGCCTGACCAGTAGCGAACGCCGCGGTAGACAAGCCCATCGCTCTCGCCCACTCACCCGCGGGTAGGCGTTCCCTGAACAGCGTTGTCAGGGCCGTTATCACGCCAAGGAAGCTGATGCCGAAGAGCAGGCCGGACGCGTACGGGAGCGTCCTAAGCAGCGGAGCGAGGCTACTTACGAAGAGCACGAACATGATCAGCCGCAGGGAGCCCGCGCCTCCCAGTCGGTCGATCACACGTCCCCAGACCAGCCCCGTGAGCATCGCCCCGAAGCCGAGCACGATCCAGAACGGAGCCAGCGGAGCGCTCAAGCCGCTCGTCACGAACGTCATGTAGCCGATGTAGCCGGCACCGTACAGCGCGTAGACGGCCAGCGCGGGCGCCATGCGCGCGAACGCGCCGCCCTCCTCCGCCTTCCGCGGCTCCGGCTCCTTGAGAGCCCTGGCCGCGGCAACCGCGACGACGGCCATCAGCAGCGCGAGCACCCCCAAAAGCCCCCAAGAGGCACGCCAGCCGCTGGCAAGCGGCAACGTCCCGGTCGACAGGACAAGGCCCACTCCCATGCCTCCGAAGTAGAGGCCCATGGCCGTCGCCCTCGCGCCGCTCGCCAAGAGGAGCGCGGCGCCTCCGACGAACACGAAAGCGCCCAGGACTCCCTGAACCAACCGCAGCACGAGGACGACCGCGTACGGCGGTCCCAACCACAGCGCGAGGAGCGTCAACACCTGCAGGAAGAGGCTGGCGTAGACGCCTCTTCGGTAACCTATGCGGCCCAGCAACCGGTGGCTGAGCAGCGCGCCCAACAGGTACCCGCCGGTGTTCGCGCTGCCCACGAAGCCCGCCTGGGCAAGGCTCAGCCCCAGCTCCGTCTGCATGAGCGGCAACACGAGCCCGTAGCCGAATCGGCCGATGCCGATGGCCGAGCCGGGCGCGAACCCGAGCAGTACTCCCCTACGCACCCGGAGATGTTCGCATGGACGACTCGGCCACGCGATGGGGGCAAAGTGCGCGTTGGGCCGCCAGGGGCGTAACATGACCGTCCAGAGGTGGAAAGACTGGCCGGTGCTTCTCACGTGGCCGAGGTCTTCGGGACGTACGCGCCAGAAGACCGCCGGGGCGGCCCCTTCGCCCCCGAGCCGCAGCGGACGGACGGCAGCGTGCTCTTCGCAGACGTCTCGGGCTTCACGGCCTTGACCGTGAAGCTGGTCTCGGCGCTGGGACGCAGGCGCGGGGCCGAAGAGGTAGCGCGACACCTCAATCGCCTCTTCGATGCGCTGATCAAGGAGGGCGCCTGCCGCGGCGGCAACGTGATCGGCTTCAGTGGTGACGCCATCCTCTGCTGGTTCCCGGGCGACTCGGGCCGAACGGCCGTCGACGCCGCCGGCGCCATGCAGCGGGCGATGGCGCCGTTCGAGGCGCTCGAGGTGGCGGGGCTGCCGGACGAACGCATGAGCCTCAGCCTCAAGGTCTCGGTCTCCGCCGGGCCGGTGACGCGGGCCGTGGTCGGAGACCCAGACGTTCAGCTCATGGACATGGTCGCCGGTGAGACCGTGGCGCGAATCGAGAGGCTCAACGAGCTGTCCTCGTCGGGCGACGTGATCGTCGACGACGTGGTCGCAACGTCTGTGCGCGGGTGGTTGGAGACCCAGCAGGTCGACTCCGGCGCCCACCGGATCGAGCCGTTCGAGGGTAGGTCGGCCGCGGGCGCGGACTACAAGGTCCCTGCCATCTCTGACGACGTGTCGGACCTCCGGCCCTGGCTGCTGCCGACCGTCAGGCGACGCCTCGAAGAGGGCGAGGGCGAGTTCCTCACGGAGCTACGACCGGTCGCCGCCCTCTTCATGCGCTTCGGCGGCATCGATTACGACGGCGACGCCGCCGCTGCTACGAAGCTAGACGAGCTAGTCAGGTGGGTGCAGAGAGAGGTTGGCGCCGTAGGCGGCTCCGTCGTCCAGCTCACGATCGGCGAGAAGGGTAACTACCTCTACGCCGTGTTCGGTGCGCCTGCTTCGTTCGGAGACGACGCCCACCGCTGCGCGGCCGCAGCCGCCAGACTGCGACGCGCGGCCACACGCTTCTCCTTCGTCTCCGAGGTGCAGATCGGCTTGGGCTACGGCACCGCCCGCACGGGCGCCTACGGCGGCTCTACCCGCCGCACGTACGGCGTGCTGGGCCCTGAGACGAACATGGCTGCGCGCCTCATGGGCCTGGCCCCCGCCGGAACCGCTTACGCCAGCCCCGCGTTCGTGCGCGCGTGCCGCGACGGCTTCGAGTTCAAGCAAGTGATGACCGTGCCCGTCAAGGGCGCTCCTCAGCCGATCGTGGTCAGCGAGCTCGTGGGTGCCGAGGGACGGTCGACGCTCGTCAACGAGGTCGCCGGCCGCGGCGGGCCGTTCGTGGGTCGCGAGGCGGAGCTCGCGGTGCTCTCGGAGTGCCTGATGAGCGCCCGGTTCGGACGCGGCCAGGCCGTGCAGCTGACGGCGGAAGCGGGTATGGGCAAGTCGCAGCTCATCGCCGCGGCCCTAGAGGCCGTCGGTACCGGTGACCTCGAGGTCCTGTCCGGCGCCAGCCAGCCGTTCGACGGCGAAGCGCCATACCGAGTATGGTCCACCGTCTTCAGCGACCTCCTGCAGCTCGATAGGAACACCCCACCATCGGACAGGGGCGCCGCGGTGGAGGCCGCAGTGGCACGCATCGATCCCCAGCTCGCGCCGCGCTCGCCGCTCCTCGCCCCCGTGTTGGACGTCGTGATCGAGGAGAACGACCTGGTGGCGTCGCTGGGTCCCGACCTGCGGCCCGCGTCGCGCCTGGACCTGCTGATCTCGCTCCTGCGTGAGAGGGCCACTTCGCTTTCGGGCCTCGGCCGCACGCTCGTCATCGTCCTGGAGGACGTCCACGCGGTCGACCCGCTATCCAGGGAGCTCCTCGAGGCGCTCGGGCGCCTGATCCCGGACCTGCCGCTCGCGCTCGTGACGGCGGGTAGACCCAGCGCGTCCACCGGCGAGAGGTCACGCGCGCCGTTCCTTCCCGGCGCAACGCAGGTGTTGCTGGGACCGCTGCACCCGCGTGAAGCCGAGGATCTCATCAAGGCGCAGCTCGCGGCGCACGACGCCCACGCCCTACCGGACGACATGTTGGAGCAGGTCTTCGATCGCAGCGACGGCAACCCACTGTTCCTCATCGCCTTGCTCGAAGAGTTGCTGGACCGCGCAGCGAGCGGACTTCCGCCGGGCGAGTCGGAGCTCCCCCAGACCCTGCACGCGCTCACCCTCGCCCGCCTTGACCGCCTCGGCGAGCAGGAACAGGCGAGCCTCAAGGTGGCGAGCGTCATCGGCCGTCAGTTCCTCGTCGACTGGCTGCAGGCCTGCCGTCCTACACGGACCTTCCAGGAGATAGCGGCCGACCTCCAGGCGACCACGAGGGCTGGCGTCACCACGCTCGCCGCAGAAGCCCCCCTCACGTTCGGCTTCGTCAACGCGATCACGCACGAGGCTGCGTACGAGAGCCTTCCTCACTACCTGAAGACGGAACTACACGGACGCATCGCCCAACACGTCGAGACCGCGGTGGCGAGGCCGGACGACCCACACCTCGATGAGCTGGCCTTCCACTACGAGCGGTCCAGCGATATCGGCAAGCGGCGTGAGTACCTCTGGCGCGCCGGCGTGGCAGCGAAGGCGAACTACGCCAACGAGACGGCCGCTTCCTACCTGACGCGACTGCTGGACATCGTCGAGGGACCAGACGCGATCGAGCCGCTGCTCACGCTGGGCGAGGTCGAGGCGTTCCGGGGCGACCACGAGCGCGCTGAAGCCCGCCTCGAGCAGGCGCTTCGGACAGCGATCACCGCACAGGACGCTCTCGCCCAGGCGAAGGCGAGCAGGCTGCTCGGTGAGCTCCGGGAGCGGCAAGGCGACCACACAGCGGCGCGAGACCTGCTCGAGGGCGCGGTGAGATCGCTGCGGCAGCTTCAACGTCAGGACGAGCTGGTCAAGGCGCTGCTTGCTCTGGGCGGGAACGTGCTATGGCACCTCGGCGCCTACCCGGAGGCCACCGCGATGCTCAGGGAGGCGCTGGCGGTCGCCGCGGAGGTATCGGACGCGTCCGCCCGGGCCCGGGCGCTTCACGGCCTGGCGAACGTCGCCCTCTACCGCGGGAAGACCGAAGAGGCAGAGGACCTGTTCAGGCAAAGCCTGAAAGTACGGCAGGACGCGGGCGACGAGCTGGGCGTCGCCAACGCGCTGAACAACCTGGCCGTGATCGCGGCCAACGCCGGCCGCAACCAGGAGGCCGAGGACCTGCTGAGGGATAGCCTGACGATCAGGCGCCGCTTGGGCGACGTTGCCGGCACCGCGGTGGCGCTGAACAACCTCGGGTTCATGGCCGCGGAACGGGGCGACCTCGAGCAAGCCAAGCGACTCTACGAGCAGAGCCTGACGTCGCGCACCAGCCTTGGTGACAAACTGGGCATGGCCGTCAGCCTCAACAACCTGGGCGACGCCGCCCGTTCATCGGGCGACCGGCAAGGCGCTCGGGACCTGTACCTGCGCAGCCTCGAGCTGACGCATTCGATAGACAACCGCCGGGAGGCTGCGACCGCGATCGTCGGGCTGGCGGCTGCCGCAGAGGACCCGATGTTGGCGTTGACCCTCTGCGCCTGCGCGGAATCGCTTTTGGAGTCGATAGGCGCCGCTCCGGATCACGACGTGAAACGAACGCTCGAAGAGGTGCGCAACGCGTCCGAGCAGAGCGTCGACGAACCGGCGCGCCAACGAGCGCTCACGTTGGCGGGGGGCCTGGGATTCGGCGAGATCGTCGAGCTCGCCGTGCGGCGGGTAGCGCTGCACGATCCCACCGCCAACGCGCCGTGAGGCGTGAGGCAGTGGGTGACGCTCCAGGCTCTATCATCTGTCGAACACTCGGCGGCTGAGACCTAGCGCATCCGAGCGTTCACCGTGTCGCGGCGGCATCGGCGTGACCTCGGGAGGTCTGGATGTTCGAGCAGGTCAAGAAGTCTCGTCGGACAGCAGGTGCTGCGCTGTGCGCGTTGGCCCTCCTGTTCGTCACAACGGCGTGCCAGATGTCGGAGGAGCCTTCCGCCGACGTGCTGCGGGAAGCACTGGAGAGCGGACTGGACGTTGCCGGCTTCAAGCCGGACGACACGCTGCGGGCGCGCTACCTCCCCCCCATCGGCAGCAAGTCGCAGGTCAAGCACGGCGAGTTCGTCGACGAGATGGACATCGAGGTCGCGATCTTCCGCCTGACGGACGACGACAGCGCGGCGACGGGGCCCGCGTTGGAGACGTACGTTTCCGACGCAGGTGACGTGATCACCGTCGATGGCGACACCTACGACCTCTCCTGGCCGGTCCTCGATCCGAACATCGCCGAACGCGTACGCGTCGAGATACGCATGGTGGGCTCGGGAGAAGAGCCCGTCTGCAACGTTTACGAAGGTGAGTGCTACGGGTACCTGGACGTCCGCATCGTCGAGAAGGGCGGCAAAGGTAACGGCGGTGGCAGCAGCAAGGGAATGATCACCGTGCCATCGGGCAAGACGTTGGATGCAGCCTTCAAGGTTCTCGTGCCCACGAACCTCGAAGAGCTGGCTACCCTCTCCCGCCAGGGTGGCTTGAACCCCGAGTCAGGGAGCTGTCCGGCCGACGAGCTCCGCCTCCCCAGCCAAGGGCTGCAAGCCGTGGGCGCGGGGCTGCAGGCTGTCGGAGCGGGGCTACAGGCCGTCGGAGCCGGTCTGCAGGCCGTCGGCGCCGCCGGTGGGCTGTTCGCTGCACGTATGGAGAGCGGTTCCACCGACGTGGAGGACCTGCTCCATCGGTCGGTCGACATCCAGTCGCTGGTTCAGGACGTCCTGCTCGACTACGATCCCGACCTCGACGTCAAGAGCCCATACGCGGAGAAGACCGTGATCCTCGTGCTCGACGACTTCGGCGGCGACTTCAAACTGCCGCACACGATGCTCTACGGCGAGATCCCGCTACCCTCCTCCGGCATACTGCCCTACACCTACAGTCACGGCGCACTGGTCTTCCACGAACTGCGCTCGCTCCTCACGGCTCTCTTCGGCCATGGGCACGGTCACGAGACGACCGACTCCTACTACGTCGACTTCGCGTACGGTTCGATCAGGCTCCAGGCCGTCGACGCGCGTGACGTCGCCACCGGCCACATAGATACAGAGGAAGCCGCGAGCGCCTTGCGGTCTGCCATGAAGAGCGCGTGGCACCACGGCTACAAGCGAGCCGTCGTCAACATGAGCTTCTCCATCGTGCCGTGTGACGTGCTGACGGACTTCGCGTCCACCGAGCCGGCGACGTTCGAGGACTACGTAGAAGCCTTGCTCGGCCACAACGGCGTCTCCGGCCAGACCGCCGAGATGCTTGGCCATGCCGTCCAGAGCCCAGTCACCGAGCTAGATGACCCGCTCCTGGACTTCATCGCCTGCCCGCGTGTCTTCGACGGAAGACCGTGCGGCGCGTACTTCCAGTCCATCGTGAACGTGGCAGCGTCAGGGAACTACGGCCTGGACTTCCCGCTCTTCCCGGCCGCCGCGGGCGGTGTGATCAGCGTGGGCTCTCAGAGCCGCCAAGGCGGCCAGTTCGAGGAGGTTTCGGGTTTCTCCAACGCCGCCACGATCGTCGCTGCCGGCGACGTGATCCTCCTCCGGACAGACGGCAAGGGTAGCGGCCTCGCCTACATCGGCACGTCGTTCTCCGCCCCGATCGTCTCTCTGTTCGTAGCGCTCGACCAGCGAACCGGCAGCCCGACATGCGATGCCGGCGACCCGGGCGACCCCGGTGAAGATCCGCCGCAGTTGGCCAAGAACGAGCTCGACGACGTTCCGCTCCTTCCGGGCCTGAGGTTCGACGACGCCGATCCAAGCGCTGTGGAACTGTTCTGCACCGCCTCCTGACCGAGGGATGACGGAGGGCGCAGGGCTCGAGCAGACGACGATCAAGAGCGCCGCGGCCAGTCGGACCCAACGGGGCCGGCTGGCCCGCGACGTTACGGCCGGGCTCGTCGTGGCCGCCGTCACGATCACGCTCTCGGTCTCTGTCGGGACCCTGCTCACCGCGTTGGCCGGGCCCGAGTACGCGGCCAGAGGCATAGGCCTCGCCGTCATGAGCGCTTTCATCGCTGTCAGCTTCGTCGTCGCGCGCCGCGCCGCAGCCAGCTCCATCCCCAGTACCCAGGACGCACCAGCTGCCGTCCTGGCAGGCACGGCCGTGGGCCTGGTGGCGGACATAGGCAGCGGCGGTCAGGTCGCGTTCGCCACGATCATGGCCCTCAGCGCGCTCACCACCGTCGGCACCGGCATCGTCTTCGTGACGGTGGGCTGGTTGCGGCTCGGCCGTCTCGTCAGGTTCCTGCCCTACCCGGTGATGGGTGGGTTCCTCGCCGGCACCGGTTGGCTGCTGCTGCTCGGCGGGCTGACCGTCATGGCTGGCAGTCATGTCGACCTCGCACACCTGGGCGAGACGGTGGAACCCAGCTGGCTCTACACGGTGCTGCCGGGACTGGCGTTCGCGGTCGTGCTCCTGGTGGCCAGCCGCCGTCTGAAGCACCCGGCGGCCAACCCTCTGCTGACCATTGGGGGTTTCCTGGCCTTCTACCTCGCCCTGTTGCTGTCGGGCAGCGACCTGGCCGCCTGGCGTGCAGAGGGGCTGCTCATCGGCGAGGCCCTCGGCGGGAGCCTGCTCTTCGGTTTCCGCCTGTCGGACCTGTCGGCGGTGGACTGGACCGTGCTGGCGACCCAGCTTCCTTTGGCCGCGACCATACCCTTCGTCGCGCTGGTGGCCACGCTCCTCAACGTCACGTCCGCAGAACTCGAGGAGCGCGGCCCCATAGACCTGGACCGCGAGCTTCGTGTCGTGGGCCTTGGCAACCTGGTCGCTGGCGGGCTGGGCGGCATGGTGGCGTACCACTCCGTTTCCCTCTCCTCGCTGAGCCGTCGCCTTGGGACCGGCTCGCGCCGCACGGTCTACGTCGTGGCGGCCGCACTGCTGCTGACCCTGGTGTTCGGCGGCAGGGCAGTCGACTACCTGCCACGGCCGGTCATCGGTGGCGTCGTAGCGTTCCTGGGACTGGAGTTCCTCTACCAGTGGCTGTGGCACATGCGCCGCCGCCTGGGTCGCGTCGAGTACGGCATCGTGTTCGTGATCCTGCTCGTCGTGGTGTTCAGCGGCTTCCTCCAAGCTGTCGCGGTCGGGCTGTTCCTGACCGTCCTTCTCTTCGTCGTCAGCTACGGGCGCATAGACCCGGTGCGCTACGCGGTGACGGGCGCCGAGCTTCGCAGCCGCGTGCGCCGCGGGCCGGAGGAGGAGGCGGCGCTGCAGGCCTCTGCCGGATCCACCCTCGTGCTTCAGCTCCAGGGGTTCCTGTTCTTCGGCACGACGGTGAAGGTCGCGGAGCGCGTGGAGGCAAGCCTGGGTTCCGGTGGTTTCCAGCGGCTCGTGCTCGACCTGAGCCGGGTAACGGGCTTCGATGCCAGCGGCACCAGCTCCCTGAAGAACCTCGCCAAGCGTGCGGGGGCCGCAGGCGCGACGATCGCCCTGGCCGGCGTCACCTCCTCGCTCGAGAACAGGCTGCGCACGGGTGGAGTACTGACCGAGACCGAAGACGTCGTGGAGGTGTACCCGACCGTCGATGCCGCACTCGAGGCTCAGGAAGCAAGGCTCCTGACAGAAGCGGGCGTGACGCCTGCCTCGGACCGCCCGACGAGCCTGGCGGAGATGCTGGCCGGTTCGACCGTGGACGTGAAGAAGCTCGAAAGTTACCTGGAGCGCATCGAACTAGACGAGGGCGCGGTGCTCATCGAACAGGGCACGGAAGCCGATGCTCTCTACCTGGTCACGTCAGGCAGGGTCACGGCGGAACGCACGAGGCCCGGCCTGCAACCCGAGCGGTTCGAGACGATGGGCACCGGCAGCGTAGTCGGTGAGTTGGGCCTGGCGACGGGCAAGCCGAGGGCGGCGACGGTGAGGGCCGATACGGCTACGGTCGTGCACAAACTCAGCCGGTCGGCCCTGCGTAGGCTGGAGCGGGAGGATCCGGCCACGGCCGCTGCCCTGTACGGCTGGCTGACGCGGCACATGTCTGGCCGGATCGCTCACCTGATGACGACGGTCGACGCGCTCCGCCGGTAGGCTCTGGTGTCAGCTCACTCCTCGAGGAAGCCGAGCGTCGCCGCCTCATGCACCTTCAGCTCCCTGCGCCGTTGCAGGCGCGCGCGCGTCAGAGCCTCGTCGTACGCGCTGCCGAAGTCACGGGCCATGAAGCGCTCGATCAACACGGGATGTACGTACGACCTGCGGCACACCGCAGGGGTGTTGCCGAGCGTGTCGGCCGCGCTGCAGATGGCGTCGTTCAGCGCCCGCTTCAGCTGCGCCTCGCTGGCTTCTGCGATGGCGCCGTTGGACCAGAGCGCGTAGAGCGAGGCGGCCGTCGCCACCGTTCCGCCCCAGGTCCGGAAGTCCTTGGCCGTGACGTCAACACCTGTCACCTCCGCCAGGTACTCGTTCACGTCCCGCGAGTCCACGGTCTGGCGCTCGCCCGACTCGTCCAGGTAACGGAACAACTCGTACCCCGGCAACTCCTGGGTGTCCCTCACCACGGACGCCAGCTCGTCGTCGATGAGCGTCACCGAGTGGCGCTCGCCCGACTTCCCCTGGAAACGCAGGTCCAGCTCCGCGCCGTTCAGTCGCACGTGCTTCCGGCGCAGCGTCGTGACGCCGTACGAGCCGTTCTGCTTGGCGTACACGGGGTTGCCGATCCGGATCAAGGCAGCGTCGAGCAGGCGCACCGCGGCCGCGACGAGGCGCGCCCTGTCCAGCGTCCCTCGCCTCAGGTCCCGGCGCACCTTGCGCCTGATCCGCGGCAACAGGTCCCCGAACGCGGTGAGCCGCGCGAACTTGGCGGCGTCGCGCAGCGCCGTGAACTCCGGGTGGTAGATGTACTGCTTCCTGCCGGCCTCGTCCCTGCCAGTCGCCTGCAGGTGCCCGTCAGGGTGGGGGCAGATCCAGACGTCACGCCACGCAGGCGGGATGGCCAGCGACGAGACCCGTTCCTTGGTTCCAGCGTCGCTCAGCGTCTTGCCGCGGATGTCGAGGTACTCGAAGCCTTTGCCGCGGCGCCTGCGGGAGAAACCTGGCTCTCCGTCCTCGACGTACCGCAGTCCGGCCGCGGCCGCGTCGGCACGGGGGTCGGTCCTCAGCTCCGAACCGTTCTGCACATCCCGCACGGCCATGCGACCCAAGGTATTGCCTCGGGATTAGAACGAGGTCCGACCAAGCCGTGGTCGCCGCGAGGTCACCCGCGCGCGGTCACGTCGTAGTCCGGGGATTGATGCCGGAAGTAGGTCGCGTACAGCTCGGCGTAGTGGCCGCCGCGCGCGATGAGCGCATCGTGCGTCCCCTGCTCGATGACCTCCCCCTGGCGCAGCACCAGGATGCGATCAGCCCCCTTGATGGTCGAGAGCCGGTGCGCGATGACGATCGATGTTCGACCGGCGAGCACGACCTCGAGGCCCTCCTGTATCTGTGCCTCGGTGAGCGGGTCGACGCTGGCGGTCGCCTCGTCGAGGATCAGGATGCTCGGGTCCTGCAGCAGCACGCGTGCCATGGCGATGAGCTGCCTCTGGCCCATCGAGACGCCTCGGCCCCCTTCGCCAACGTCCGTGTCCAGCCCGTTCTGCAAGGCCTCGAGCCAGTCGCCGCCACCGATCCGCCCGGCCACCGCGACGACCTGATCGTCCGTCGCTCCGGGGCTGCCGTACCGGATGTTGTCCCTCACGGTGCCCGAGAACAGGAACGGCACCTGCTGGACGATGCCTAGGTGCTCCCTGTACGCGGCCAGATCGAACTCGCGTATGTCCGTCCCGTCTATGAGGATCTGTCCGCCCTGGAACTCGTAGAAGCGGGCGACTAGCTTGCCGATGCTCGACTTACCCGCACCCGTGTGCCCGACGAGCGCGGCGGTCTCACCTGCCTCGATCGTCAGGTCGAACCCCGTCAGCACGTCCTCCTGCGCGGTGTAGCGGAAGTCGACGCTCTTGAACTGGATGCGCCCCTCCAACGACGCTTGCCGCTGCGTGCCCGTCTGGGTCACGCGCGGCTCGGCATCTATCAGGGCGAACACCCGCTCGCTGGCCGAGAGCCCAAGCTGGAACTGGCTCCAGAACGAGGCGATGCTGGTAAGCGGGAACCACACGAGGAGGAGCGCCTCGACGAAGAGGAACCACTGTCCAGGCGTGATCGCTCCGCCCAGGGCACGCGTGCCGCCGAAGTAGACGATCAGCGTCGTACCCAGGCCCGAGACCAGCCCCAGCACCGGGAAGATCGCCGAGAAGGTGAGGCCCTGGAGGAGGTTCAGCCGGTAGGACTGTTCGTTGACGCCCTTGAACCGCTCGTAGACCGAGTGCTCCTGTCTGAACGCCTTGGCCACGGCGATTCCGGTAAGCGACTCCTGCACGTTGGCGTTCACGTCCGCGAGGACGCGCCGGGCCTGCCGGGTGACGCGCCTGGCTATGCGCCGGAAGCCGAGGGCCACGGCCACGACGACGGGGGCGATCCCCAGGGCCAGGAGCGCCAACCGAGCGTCCACGTAGAACAGGACGCCGAAGATGATCGCGACCTGGAGTAGCTGGCTCACGAGGTTCAACGAGAGCGTGACGACCTGGGAGAAGTCCTGCGTGTCGGACGTCACCCGGCTGACCACGCGACCGGTCGAGAACTCGTCGTAGAACGACAGGTCGCGCGCCGTGACCGCGTCGAACGCGTCCTGCCGGAGCTTGAGGACCACGTCGCCGACGGCGCGCGCCGCTAGCCACTGCCGGAGGTAGTTGAAGACCCACGACAGCACGGCGGCCCCGAGGAAGGCGGCGATGAGGCCGCCGGCCCGGCTCCACAGCTCGCCCGCCGTGACACCGTCGGCGAGCCGGTCGATGGCAACCGAGACGATGATCGGCAGCAGCGCGTCGAGCCCGGCGACCAGGAACACCGCCAGCCCTGCCACGAGCATGGCCCAGGCGAACGGCCGGAAGTAGCCCGCGATCCGCCGCAGGAGCTGG
>DASRWD010000138.1:0-3440 GCA_035654755.1 Trueperaceae bacterium | reverse complement strand
CCGCCGAACGCCGAGATCGTCATGTCCCACGCCAGGCGGAAGAGCTGGATGCGGTCCTGCGCGCTGGCGTTGCGCGCCTGGAGGAACCGGTCGACGGCGTCGGCCATCGGGCCCGTCTGGTCGGCCTCGGTTGGGATCATGATGAGCCCGCTGGCGGCCAGAAGCTGAAGGATCTCGACCATCCGGGGGTAGACCTCGGGGAAGTAGTTGCGCGCGGCGTTCAGCGCCTCCTTGCCGGGCGTCATCGTCCCGTACCTGTCTGGCGTCGCGGTCTCCTCGGCCTGCGTGCGCAACGCCTTCATCACCTCGAGGACGATGATCAGCTCGGCGACCTTCTGCTGCACGTGCTGGAACTGGTCGGAACCGATCGTGTCGACGATCTTCTTCGCGACGCCGAGGAACGCCTCCGCCTTCGCGATCTTCACGTTTATGACCTGGTGCGCCATGTGGAAGAGGGCCCCGGTCTCGCCGTACGCGCGGTTCGCCAGCTTGACGTCGTTGAGCAGGAACACGCGGTCCCATGGGACGAGCACGTCGTCGAACACGACGAGCGCGTCCATCTCGTCGAAGCGCGACGCCAGCGGGTGGTCCTTGTGGCTCCGGCCCACGTCGAGAGGCTCGCGGCCGACGAACGACAGGCCCGGCGTGTCCGTCGGCACGGCGAACGCCAGGGCGTAGCGCGTCATCTCCTCCTGCTCCTTGAGCACGGTGGAGGGGTAGATGAGGATCTCGTCTGCGATGGGCAGGGTGGCGAGCATGCGCGCGCCGCGCACGACTATGCCTCCCTCCGTCTCCTGCACGAGGCCCAGGGCGATGTACGGGTCAGGGAGCTGATCCGCCCGCACCGCCCTGTTCACCTGCGGGTTGGTAAGCGCGTGCGTGAGGCACAGGTCGTTCTCCCGTACGTGCTCGTAGTAGTTGCGGACGTTCTCGCCGAAGCGCTGGTCGTTGCCGGCGAAGTAGTCCGCGGCCCGAGCAGCTGCCATGAGGTTGACGTTCAGGTAGTCGGGACTGCGGCCTATGAACCCCAGGCTGTGGTCTGCCCAGACCTTGTGCATGCGTGAGCGGCGCCTCAGGTCGTCCTTGTCGACCGTCTCGAGGAAGCTGGTGCCCACGCGGTCCCCGGTCTGAGGGCTCTCGTACGTCATGACGTCCTTGAGGTCCGGCCGGTGCTGGAGGTCGTAGAGCTCGGCTATCGACCTGGCGATGCCGGCAGTTGCCGGGTGCGTGGTCGGGTCCTTGACCCGCTCGCCGCCCAGGTAGATTGTCGGTGGGCGGCGGCGCAGGCCCTCGAGGAACTCGTTTCCGGTTCGCGCTGGCATGTCCTTAAGTTCGCTCCCCTCTCGCTTCGTTCCGAGATCCGAGCCGGGGCACGCGGTGCTCCCCCAGCGCGATGGCGATGTTCTGCGTCTCCATGTAGAAGTCGAAGCTGTAGTCGCCGCCGTCCCGCCCGATGCCGCTCGCCTTCATGCCGCCGAACGGCGTTGGCAGGTGCCGGACGTTGTGCGAGTTGACCCACACCATGCCGACGTCCAAAGCCTGAGCGAACCGGTGGGCCCGTGACGCGTCCTGCGTCCACACGTACGCTGCCAGGCCGTAGTCGACGTCGTTGGCTATGTCCAGCGCCTCCTGCTCGTCCCGGAACGGGATCGCGGTGAGGACGGGGCCGAATATCTCCTCGCGGGCGACACGCATGGTCGGCCTGGCATCGCGGAAGAGCGTGGGCCGCACGTAGAGGCCCCCGAGCCGGGGGTGCGCGCCACCGCCGGCGGCCACCAAGGCGCCCTCGCTGATCGCGAGGTCGAGGTACGAGGTGACCTTCGCCAGATGGTCGGGGTGGATGAGCGGGCCCACCTCGGTCGCGGGGTCGAACGGGTCCCCGACGACGATGCTCGAGGCGCGGTCCGCCAGCGCGGCCGTGAACTCGTCGTATACGGCGTCCTGTACGAGGACGCGGCTGCCCGAAGTGCAGCGCTCGCCGTTGAGGCTGTAGATCATGAAGCTGACGGCGTCCAGCGCACGCTCCAGGTGCGCGTCGTCGAACACCACGGCCGGGTTCTTACCACCCAGCTCGAAGTGGACGCGTTTGAGGGTGGCGGAGCCCTGGGACATGATCTTCGCCCCGGTCGCGCTCTCGCCGACGAACGCTACCGCCTTGATGTCGGGGTGCTCGGTGAGCGCCCTGCCTGCCGACTCGCCGAGGCCGTTGACGACGTTCAGCACGCCGGCCGGCAGGCCCGCCTCCAGCGCGAGCTGAGCCAGACGAGCGCCCGACAGCGGCGCCCACTCCGCCGGCTTGTGCACGACCGTGCAACCTGCGGCAAGCGCGGGCGCGATCTTCCAGGTCGACAGCATGAAGGGGGTGTTCCACGGCGTGATGACCGCGACGGGCCCGATAGGTTTGCGGGTCGTGTAGTTGAGCAGCTCGGGCGTCGGGAGGCTCTGCCCGTCACGCGCGCCGGGCGCGCGCTCCGCGAAGAACCTCAAGTTCTCGGCGCCCCGCGCCGCGGCCTGGCGCATGAACCGCAGCGCCTGACCGGCGTCGATCACCTCCAGCAGCGCCAGCTCCTCGGCATGGGCCTCGATCACCTCTGCGAGGTTCAGCAGCAGGCGCTTGCGCTCCCTCGGGTCTGTAGCCGCCCAGGACGGGAAAGCGTCCTTGGCCGCGCGCGCCGCGGCGTCTACGTCGACCACGTCAGAGGACGCGACGCGGGCGATCTCGTCGCCGTCCGATGGGCTCAGAGTCGCGAACGTCGCACCCGCGGCCGCGGGGCGCCATGCGCCGGCGATGAGGTTGCCGACCTGATCGCCGCCCGCCGTGCTCACCAACCGGGCCACGGCATCGCGGGCGGCCTGGCGGCTCGCCGACACGTCGGCGCCCGGGGCGACCCGGCCGCTCACGCCCGCCCGCCCCCGGCGACCTGGGACCCGCGGCCAAGGTCTTCCTCGGCGATCACCGTGTTCTCGAGCGCCGGGAAGTCGCCGACCTCGCAGCGCAGCACGTCGCCGGCGTGAACGTGGCTTATCCCCTTCGGCGTGCCCGTCAGCAGCACGTCGCCGGGCCCCAGCGTCATGAACTCGCTGATGTAGGCGATGAGCCCGGCGACGCTGTGGATCATGTCGCGAGTGTTGCCCTCCTGCCGCACCTCACCGTTAACCAGAGTCCGTATGGCGAGGTCCTGAGGGTCTGGCACGCGCTCTGCAGGCACGAGGAACGGGCCCATCGGCAGGAAGGTGTCGAAGTTCTTGGGCTTGATCGGCGGCCTGAAGTGGTTGATGACGAAGTCACGTACGACGAGGTCGTTGGCGATCGTGTACGCATCCACGTGGCCCAGCGCGTCCTCCTCGCGGACGCGGCGCGCGGGCTTGCCGATCACGACGGCCAGCTCGGTCTCGTAGTGCATGTACTTGATGCCGAGGGGCCGGACGACGTGCTGGCC
>DASRWD010000137.1:0-31882 GCA_035654755.1 Trueperaceae bacterium | reverse complement strand
CGCATGACTCGTGAGACGCACCCATCATCACGCCCGCAGGTACCTGGCGTTCCCCACTTCCATCAGTGGCAAACGGAGTACCCCTGCTCTCCCCTTTCCAACTGGGGGAGCCGTTCGATAATGGCGCGCGGAAGGTACCCTTACTTCCCCACTACAGACGAGCCGGGTCCCGATACTTCCCCACTTGACGCTTCGAGCCGATCGTCTCAGGCATCCGCATTACGACTAGGGCCGTGTCGAATCCGCTTCCAGTCTGCGCTTCGTTTCCTAGTCAAGCACCCAAAGAACGTCGCCCTCAGATCGGCAACCGACCACCGGGAGCACGCACTCTGCTTCGTGCGCGCCAGCCAGCAGAAGGGCATGGTCGCCCCCGCGCCGCGCCGAAACTTGCGTCACCGATGCGGTACCGTCCATTTCCCACTTGGCCGATGTTGCGCGTGCTACAGCGCTTTCGGACCGGCTCGCAGACGCGCATCGGGCCCCGCAGCGCATCGCGTGCTCCGGTACCGGCCCGTACCGGGTCGCCGACACCGTCAGGAGTAGACGGAGCCTGTGTGCCTCTCCAGTGCCTCATGCACCTCGCTAGCGTGGCCTTCCGGCTCAGTCACGGTCCATGTCTGGGCGATCTTCCCTACCGGGTCGACGAGGTAGCTGATTCGCAGGATGCCTTCGAAGCGCTCTCCGTCGCGCTCCTTCTCGCCCCAGGCCCCGTACGCGCCGATCACCTCGCGATCGACGTCGGCCAACAGAGGGAAGTTCAGTGAGTACTTCTCGGCGAACTCCTTGTGGCTGACCACGTCGTCCGCCGAAACGCCTAGCACGACGGCGTCGAGCGCGGCGAGAGCCGCCATCCCGTCGCGAAACGAGCACGCCTCCTTGGTGCATCCCGGCGTGTCGTCCTTCGGGTAGAAGTAGAGCACTACCCAGCTGCCCCGCTTCTCACTGAGGCGATGCGAACGGCCATCTTGGTCCTTGAGTTCGAAGTCCGGTGCGGCAACGCCGACGTCAAGCATGTAGACCTCCGGTCAGGCCGCGGCAAGCGGCCTACTTGCCACCATAGCCACTGTTCCTTGGGTCGCCCGTAACGGCCTTCCGGAGCTACTCCTCGAGCTCGGTACGGAGCGCTTCCAGCAGGTCGTTGACACGAGACAGTCGCTCGGGCGAAAGGGCCACGAGACGCCGCTTGTTGAGCAACCGCTTGGTGCTGGACACCAACCGCTGCGTCGCGTCGATATGACCCATGCCCCGCTGTGACAGCGCGGCCCGGCCCGCCCGCAGCTCGGTGATCCGCCGCCGGATCTGGCTAAGCGAAAGGTCTTCGCTCACGGCGACCGCGAGCAACCTTTCCCTGTCGTCAGGATCGGTGACCCGCGCTATGGCCTGTGCCTTCGTGAAGGCAAGTCGGCCCTCACGCACTGCAGCGAGCAGGCTCTCCGGGAAGTCGAGTATCGGCAACCTGTTGCTGACGAACGAGCTGATGCTGAACCGCCCGAGCCGTCGGAACAGCGTCTGCACGCGCTGGCGCTCCTTCTCCCCCACCTTCTTCCCGGTGATCCGCCCACGCTCCTCGTTGTAGAGCGCCTGCAGTAGTTGCGTCACCTCACGCTTCGAAGCGGCCAACTCCATCTCCAGCAGGCCTAGGACGGCCTCTGTCTCCTCCACCGCGTTGAGGTCCTCGCGCTGCAGGTTCTCGATGATCGCGATCTCGAGAGCTTCGCGATCGTCGATGTCAACCACGACCGCCGGGATCTCTTCGAGTCCCGCCAGCGACGCCGCCCGCGTCCGCCGCTCACCAGCGACGAGCTCGTAGCCTCCGCCTGCCCGACGCACGATCACGGGCTCCAACACGCCCTTGTCCCTGATGCTCGCGGCCAGGTCGCTGAGACCTTCCTCGCTGATGTGCTTGCGCGGCTGCCTGTCGTTGAACCGGATGGCCCGCAGCGGCAGCGTCGTGCCGCTCTCGATCGCGTCCTCCTCGGTCAGGCCTCCGAGGATCGCGTCGAACACGGCTGACCTATCGACACCCCCGCGCTTCTTGGCCATCAGTTGACACCCAGTGCGTTCAGAAGCTCGTCGGTGACGGTCCTGATCTCCATGTCGGCCTCACTACCCGGAGCGTACACCGGCACCGGAACTCCTGCCACTTGCGCGTCAGAGTAGTAAGCCGGACGGCTCCCCAACGGCGTCGACACTGGCGCGATACTGACCAGCTGACGCGTGATCGCTTCCAGGCTCTCCCGGTCGTGCCGAGTGCGCCTGTCGTGCTGGGTGAGCACGAAGAACTCCAGTTTCAGCTTCGCTGCTGCTTTGCGGTACTCCCGGACCATCTTGATCACGGTTCCCAGTCCATCGAGCCCCTTCCGGTTCGTGGGCAGTGGCACGACCACACCATCGGCGGCGACGACCGCCAAGGCCGAGAGCTGCCCCAGACTCGGTGGTGGATCGAGCAACACGAAGTCGTACCCGGTGAGCTTGCGGACCGCCTCGCGCAAGCGAACAACGCCCATGAACACGCTCAGGATCTCCCGCTCGAGTATCGCCACGTTCAGATGGCTGGGGATCAGCTGGATGCCGTGGACGCTGCGAGGCTCCGGCAGCTCCAGGTCGGGACCATCGCTCGCTTCCTCCTCCTCGGCACCACCCATGACCCCCGAATAGATGGTTTCCGACATCTCGGCGTCATCGACACCCAACCAACGCGTGAGGTTCGCTTGGGGGTCGACGTCTATGAGTAAGACCCTATAGCCGCGCTCTCCCAAGACGTAGCCGACATCCCTGACGGTGCTCGTCTTCGCTACGCCGCCCGCGTGATTGAAGAACGTCAACACCCGCATGCTTGCCTCCGCGTGCCGCACCGCGGAACGCTACTGAACCGAGTCTGCACGGCGTGATTGTACCCGCGGCCCCGAGCCCTTCGCCGATCACCTCGGCGGCCCCGCTCGCTTCCGCCATAACGATATTGCAAGGCTCCGGGTTCTCGCCGGACGGAGGGCATAGGGCGGAACGTGGGTGACCCCCTTGCGTTCCGCGCCTCCGCTTCGTCGCCCCAGACGGAATCACGCGCGTGCGGTGCTGCGCTTCCCGGTGGGCGCTACGGTAGCCGAAGAGCGACGCGGCGGACCGGAGCGAGGCTCGCTGGACGGCCTTCGCTCGGTAGAGCTTCTCGTGACGCCCAGTCATCATCGCCGCCGATCGAAACTGCCATACCGTTATTGCGACGCGCGCCTTCCGCCTCGAAGGCTTCGCTCAGCTGCAAGTTCCGTCGCTTTCCCACTTGGGCCGAGGCCTGCGTTTGCGCCCACTGCTCGAGTGCACGTTCGAGGGAGAGAACGCCTGGCAAGGTAGGTAACGGGGCAGGGGAGACGGCTCCTCGGTCGGGTACAAGCACTCTTCGTGGGGAAGATGAGGTACCCCTGCGATCGCAGGGGTCGGTCGCCCGACGAGCTCGATGATCGGAAACTGGGGTGTGGTTCTAGCGCTCAGACCCAACAGCAGTGTGGTTGCTGTGTTTGTTCAGTTATTGGTTCGTTTAACATTAGAGGCGTGGCGTTCAGGGCGTGCTGAACGAGGATACTGGTGCTCGAGGGGGAAGGCAAGGGTACCGAACTGGGAAAGAAGCGGGACCGAGGCGGGACCATGTAGGGACCGCCGCGGGAAAGGAAGGGGACCAAGAGGGGAATGGGCGGTACCGAAGTGGGGAAGTGGGGGTACTAGGAGATCCGTTCCCGGGAAGCGGGAAAATAGCGGGAAAACGTTGACGCGCGTTCCCCGCTGTGCATAGGATGCTTGGCGTAGGGACGATGCAAGTGGAAGGGCGTGATGAACGCTTCCGATAGACAGGCGGGGTCCGTCGCCGAGGTTACCGCAGTAGAGGTAGAGCCTCTCGACTTCAAGAGAGCGCGTAGGAAGGGTGGCGCCGGACGCCCGAAGCATGTCGACTCCGGGACGGCCGAACGGGGCGGTGCGCGGCTGTCGGTGACGCAGGCGAACCCTCTCGCGCTTAGCCGACAGGAGATGGGCATCCTCAGCAAGAGGCTGTTGGTGCTCGCCCTGTCGGACGTCACGCGGAACGATGACGACCTGGAGCCTATCCGTATCACCGCTTGGGAGTTCGCGCAGCTCTTCAACATCAAGGGTAAGAGCATCTACTCACGCATCGAGGAGTCGGCACGAGAACTGCTCGAGCAGACCGTGCAGGTGAAGGAGCCAAACGGAGACTGGGTGATGTTCCAGTGGGTCTCAGAGGCGAGGTACGAGAACGGCCGTGACGCGAAGGACCAGATGGCCTGCATCGAGCTCAAGATCCACGAGAAGCTCAAGCCCTACCTTCTCCAGCTCAGACGAGACTTCAGCATCATCCCCACCGAGCAACTCCTCAGCTTCGAGAGCTTCAACAGCATGCGACTGTTCGAGGTCCTCTACACGGCGAGCTACGCGGGGGAGAGGCAGCGGTTGACTTTCGACGTCGACGACCTCAAGCTGCGCCTCGGACTCGACGGTAAGTACGAACGTTTCAAAGACTTCAGGTACGTCCTCGACAAGGCCCAGCTGGAGTTCTCCCTTTACACCTGCCTCGTCTTCGATTACGAGGCCTCCAAGGTCGGCCGCAAGTACCAGCGCGTCACGTTCCAGATCGATAAGAACGACGCCTTCAAGCCACGTATCCGCCTGCCGGCCAGCCTGGCGAAGCGGGTGCCGCGGCCGGCCGACAAGCAGCGGCTCCTCAAGGAGCTTCAGGCCGTCGACGCCTTGCGCGAGATCGGTTGGGCCCAGGACCCCGAGCGAACCGTCCAGCAACACGGCGTCGACCGGGTGCTTAGGATCGTCGCGTACGCCAGGCAGCTCGAGGCGAAGGCGGAGGCGGCCGGACGGCCTATCTTCAACCTGGCCGGATTCGTCAACAGCCTGCTCGCCCAAGGCGTCGAGCCTCCGGTCGAGCAGTCGAAAGAGGAGAGCCAACCGGCTGCGATGACGGCGGAGGAGGCTCGGAGCATAGCGGCCAGCATCCTCGACGCCTTCCACCACGCGCGCAAGCGCCTGGCCGAGCAGGCTTGGCAAGAGATGACACCGGACGATAGGGAGCTGGTTCACACGATCATGCAGGCGACGCTCCACCGCTTCACGCTCGAGCGGATCTCCGCGGACCGTTGGCAGGGGAGCCTCTACGAATCGAAGCGCACGGAGGTCATGGCGAGTCACGGCTTCGTCAGCATCCCGTCACAGCTCCGTGACGTTCGGTCGTACCAGGGAACCACCGATGTCCTGGCGGACTACTCTCCGGAGGCCCGCGAGATGGTCATGTCCGCTCTCGAGGAGGCTGCCTAGATGTGCGGTCGCTACACCCTCTACAGCCATGAGGACGACCTGGCGACGCTCTTCGCGGTGGAGACGTACCCGCTCACCGCTCGCTACAACATCGCTCCGACTACGAACGTCCCGGTCGTGCGTCAGCGCTCGGACGGCAGTCGGGTGATGGAGGAGATGCGGTGGGGTCTCGTACCCCACTGGGTGAAGGACCCGAAACTGTTCAAGGCGAACCTGTTCAACGCCCGTTCCGAGAGCGCTGCCGAGAAGCCGTCTTTCCGAGACGCCATGCGGACTCACCGCTGCCTGGTCCCCGCATCGGGCTTCTACGAGTGGCGTAAAGAAGGCGACGCCAAGCAGCCGTACTTCGTCTATCGATCGGACGGGAAACCCATGGCGTTCGCCGGCTTATGGGCGGTGAACCGCAACGGCGCCGAGCCGCTGGCGACCTGCACGATCCTGACGACCGACGCCAACGCGGACATGCGGAAACTCCACGACAGGATGCCGGTGATCCTCGAGGAGCCGGAGTGGGATAGATGGCTGGACACCGAAGAGACCGATGCCCGTCGGCTGGAAGACATCCTCGATCCGGTCGCTGAGGGGCTGCTCGAGATGCACCCCGTCGACAGGGCGGTGGGGAACCCGCGTACGGACGGACCGACCTGCGTGCAGCGGCTGGCTTGACATGTCGGGCTGATCACACCCGTACCTCATTTACTAAGGTAAAGTCCAGACATGAGCCCGCTAGGACTTCTCGCCATCGCTTTCGCGGTCGTGACCTTCGGCGGTGGCGCCGTGGTGCTCCTGTACGACCTCCTAGAGGAGCGCCTCGCTCCGCGTGGCGTCGCAGGCGGCGGGCGCTCGGCGTTGCGCCGGCACCGGATGCGGTTAGCCCGCCATCAGCCGAGCCCGTCTGCCGGCCAGGTGGTGACGGTCAAGGCCGGGGCCCGGCCCTCGAGTAGGGGAGAGGTGACCATCAGAGCCAGGCATTAAGATCGGGGCCATGAGCGTCACTTCGGATGCCGCCGAGCGCGCCCGAGCGCTGCGCAGAGAACTGAGCAGGCACGATCACCTCTATCACGTGCTAGACCAACCCGAGATCTCGGACGAGGCCTACGACGCTCTCCTCGCAGAGCTCAAGGGTATCGAGGAGCGTCATCCCGAGCTGGTAACGCCCGACTCGCCAACGCAGCGCGTCGGGGGCGGCCCGGTGGCAGGGTTCACGACCGCGGTGCACGCGCAGCCCATGCTGAGCCTGGACTCCAGTGCTAAGGAGGGGGACCTCAGGGCGTTCGACACGCGTTTGCGACGCGCCGCTTCCGCAGCCGGTATAGACGTCAGCTACTCACTGGAGCCGAAGATCGACGGCCTCTCCGTCGAACTGGTCTACGTCGGAGGCGTGCTGGGCCGAGCGGTCACGCGCGGCGACGGCGTGACCGGTGAGGTCATCACCCCCGGCGTGCGCACGATCAGGAGCGTCCCGCTGCGTTTGCTCGAAGGGAGCGGCTACCCGGACGAGCTGTCCGTGCGCGGCGAGATCTACCTGCCGATAGATGCCTTCGACGATGTGAACGAGGACCTCATCAACCAGGGCAAGCAGCCGTTCGCCAACCCTCGCAACGCCGCTGCCGGGACCGTTAGGCAGCTCGACCCGAAGCTCACTGCCAGTCGACCCTTGAGGATCTTTTGTTACGACGTCCTCGCCGGGCCCACAGGCTTGCAGTCGCAATCCGAGCTCCTCGAGGCGCTGGCGAGGTGGGGCTTCCCGGTGAACCCTCTCAACGCCACGGCGCAGGACGTCGAAGGGATCCTCGACTACTTCGGGAAGATGGAGGAGCAGCGCGATGAGCTTCCGTACGAGATCGACGGCGTCGTCATAAAGCTTCAAGACGTGCCGGCCCGGGAACGTATCGGCTACACAGCGCACCACCCGAGGTGGGCGTACGCGCTCAAGTTCCAGCCTCGTAAAGAGGTGAGCCAGGTGCTCAAGATCGTCGCGAGCGTCGGGCGTACCGGCGTCGTAACGCCCATCGCGCTGTTGAGGCCGGTGAACCTAGGTGGCGTGACGGTCAGCAGGGCCAACCTCCACAACGTCGACGACCTCACACGCAAGGACATCCGCGAGGGCGACCACGTCCGCGTCGAGAGGGCGGGGGACGTCATCCCGCAGGTCGTCGAGCGCGTCGAGACCGGCGACGAGCGCGGCGAGCCGTTCCGGATGCCGACCAACTGTCCGAGCTGCGGTACCCAGTTGACCCGTTCAGGCCCGTACACCGTGTGCCCGAACGCTTTGGAGTGCCCGGCTCAGCTCATCGGTCGCATCACCCATTTCGGCAGCCGAACCGGGCTTGATATCGAGGGGTTGGGCGAGCGCACGGCGAGGCAACTGGTAGAGCGCGGTCTGGTGACGCGGCTGCCACAGCTCTTCGATCTGACGGTCGACCAGGTCGCGGAGCTCGAAGGCTTCGCGGCGATCTCCGCCCGCAAGCTCGTGGATGGCATCCAGGCCGCTAGGGAGCCGCAGTTGGCGCGGCTGCTGTACGGGTTGGGGATCCCGGAGGTCGGAAGCGCCGTCGCCCGAACGCTCGCCCGGAGCTTCGTGACCTTCGAAGCGGTTCGGTCAGCCAGTGTCGAGGACCTCATGGCGATCGAGGGCATCGGCGAGGTCATGGCGCGGCAGATACACGGGTTCCTCAACGAGCCGCACATGGTCGAATCCCTCGACGAGCTCACCGCCCCGGGCCGCATGGCTCCCAAGCCCGACGAGACCGGTCGAGTCGCGTCCGAGAACAGCGCACTCGCAGGCAAGACGTTCGTGTTCACCGGAGCGCTGGAGGTCATGTCGCGTGAGGAGGCGTCGGAGCTGGTGAGGGGTCTGGGCGGCAGATCCTCGGGATCCGTCAGTGCCAAGACGGACTTCCTGGTGGCCGGTGACGGCGGCGGTTCCAAGCTCACGAAGGCCCAAGACCTGGGCGTGACCGTGCTTGACGAGCAAGGTTTCATCGACATGCTGAAGGAAGCCGGCGTGGAACCGCCGGCCAAGACGGCCTGATGAGGCGCTACGCCGCGGTCACATGAGCAACGCCGAGATAGCCAGGCAGTTGGACAGGCTGGCCGATCTCTCGGAGCTGGACGGCGACAACCCGTTCAAGGTGCGTGCGTACCGTAACGCCGCTGCCACCGTCAGGGACATCGAGAAGCCGGTCGAAGAGCTACTGAAGGCCGGCGCGGACCTGACGACGATCAAGGGCATCGGCAAGGAGATCGCCGCGAAGGTACGGACACTGGTCGAGACCGGTGTCCTGCCGCAGCTAGCGGAACTCGAGGAACGCGTACCCGTCGGCCTGCTGGAGCTGACACGCGTGAAGGGGATAGGTCCGAAGCAGGCCGCCACGCTCTGGCGCGCGCTCGGTGTGCGATCGGTTGAGGACCTCGAGGCGGCGGCAAGAGCGGGGAAGCTCACGGAACTCAAGGGCTTCGGTGCCAAGTCGACCGAGCGCGTGCTGCGCGGGATCGAGAGCTACCGCCGCAACGTCGGCCGGCTGCCCCTTGGCCACATCGACGCAGTTCTGGTGCCACTCCTGCAGCGGCTCCTGACCGTGCCGGGCGTACGCCGACTCGAGGTGACCGGCTCGTACCGGCGCCGGAAGGAGAGCGTCGGGGACATCGACATCGTCGCGGTGGCGGACGAGCCAGGGCAGTTGTCCGACGCGCTCACGGACTACGACGAGGTCGCTACCGTGCTTGGCAAGGGAGGAACCAAGACGAGCGTGGAGCTGCATAGCGGCCTGCAGGTGGACCTTAGGACGGTGGAGGAGGCGAGCTTCGGGGCCGCTGTCCTGTACTTCACGGGCTCCAAGGAGCACAACGTCCAGCTTCGGCAGCTCGCGCTCGATCGGGGATGGCACCTCAACGAGTACGGGCTCTTCGCCGGAGGGGAGCCGGGCAAGGACCGACCCGGAGGCGAACGGCTGGCCGGCACCACCGAGGAGGAGGTCTACACGCGCCTGGGCTTGGCCTACGTGCCACCAGAGCTCCGCGAGGGCAGGGGAGAGATCGAAGCGGCCGCAGCCGGCGAACTCCCTGACCTGCTCGAACTCGAGGACTTGAGGGGCGACCTCCACATTCACACCACCTGGTCCGACGGACGCGACAGCCTCGCGGCGATGATCGACGCGTGCGTCGCCCTGGGCTACGAGTACATGGCCGTCACCGACCACAGCGGGTCGCTCGCGCTGCAGGGCGGCCTCGACGACGAGAAGCTGAGGCGTCAACACGCGGAACTCGCCGAGCTGATGGATGGCCGCACGGACATCCGGGTTCTGCGCGGCATGGAGGTCGATATCCTCAAGGACGGGAGTCTCGACGTCACGGACGAGCAGCTCGAGAACCTCGACCTGGTGCTCGTGAGCGTTCACAGCTTCTTCGAGCTGCCCGAGGCAGCACAGACGGAGCGCGTGGTGAAGGCTCTCTCGCATCCTCGCGTCAACGTCTACGCCCATCCGCTCGGCCGCCAGATCGGACAACGTGACCCGATAGCCATCGACCTCGCGGAGGTGTTCGCCGCCTGCAACGAGAACCGGGTGGCGGTCGAACACAACGCGTCGGCGCGGCGCCTCGACCTGCCTGACGTTCACCTGCGAGCGGCGGTAGCGGCGGGTCTCAAGGTCTTCATCGGTTCCGACGCTCACTCGGCACGTGGGCTGGGTGTCATGTCACTCGGCGTGTCGCAGGCCAGGCGCGCTTGGTTGGGCGCCTCAGACGTCGTCAACACGCGCCCGCTGCCGCGGTTGATGGCCTTCATAGGCAAGGAGTGAGGTCGCTGTACGCAAGTCCGCGACGTTGCACGGCGTCAGCCGCAGCGGTCTTCACCGTCTGCGCTGCGGCGGCGTTCATCGCGGTGGTGTTTGCCGCTCCTGGCCCGGGCGTGGTTGGGAGGCCGCTTGCCACGCTCGACACCACTGCCGGTCTGCCGCACTACGAGGCCAGTTGCGCCGGCTGTCATGGCTACACGGGCGAGGGTCTACCAGGCGCGACCCCACCACTGGCCGGCGTCGTGCCGAGGCTACTTGTGCTAGACGACGGCCGGGAGTACCTGATCAACGTGGTACTACACGGCCTGTCGGGCCGCATCGAGGTGGAGGGTCGGGGTTACGACGGCCTGATGCCGAGCTTCGGGCACGTCCCTGACAAGGACATCGCGGCGGTGCTCAACCACGTCGCCACGGCATGGGGCAACCGGGAGATGCTACCGGCCGTGGAGCCGGAGTTCACCGCCCTCGAGGTGGCGCTGGCCAGAGCGATAGCTACCGACCAATCAGAGCTGAACCGTGTGCGTGAGGCGCTCACCCGACCGCTCGAGCAATAACGCAATTGCGGGCGTTCAGAGCCGCTCTACGTCCGTCGGTGGAACCTCCGGCAGGCGACTGGAGTAACGCGTCCTCGACGTGATCCTCAGGTAGGGGAGGGGGCGCCGCCGCGGGTACACGTTGGCAGCGAGCCACTCCAGTTCGGCCTCATGCTCGTCGACCGCCAGGTCCCGCCACCAGCACTTGGCCTGGGAGCTCCACCTGTAGTACCGGGCCTTGAGGTCGTCCTTCTTCTCGAACGGGCTGCCCTCAGCCCAGAGGCGAACCGATTCGGTGCTCGAGCGGCGCAGTAGGTCCGCCAAGGCGGGAGGCCCCTCGTGACCTATCGGTAACCGCAACAGGCCCAGCGCGACGTGACAGTCATAGATCGCCCTATGGGCGCGGTAGAAGTAACCCTTCGCGAGAGCTAGGTTCTCGAGCTTCCGGCTCCGCAGTCCCCCCGATAGCCAATCGACGTCGCTGACCGAGCACGCCCAACCCACCTCGCTGAAGAACGGGAACCGCGCCTCCACGAACTGCCGATCGAAGCCGGCGTTGTGGGCGACCACGAGGTCCACTCCCTCCATTAGGCGCGCCACCTCGGCGTCGTCGATGCGCTTGCCCCTGACCATCTCGTTCGTGATGCCTGTAAGCGAGACGATGTCCGCAGGTATCTTCCGCTTCGGGTCCTCGAACTGATCGAGCGCTTCCGTCACGTGGAGGACGTTGCCGTCTTCGTCGTAGTGGAAGGCGAGCAGCGCCAGCTCGAGGATCCTGTCGCTAGGCATCAGACCCGTCGTCTCGACATCCAGGTAGACGCCCTTCTTCACACCGCGTCCGAGTTGTGGAGCCGGCGGCTCGTCGAGCCGCTCCTCGAACCGCCGCAGCACCTTGTACCTACCGGTAGCCTCGAGGTCCGCTGCGAGCGTCTCCCACCGGTCGATGTCCTCGGGCGCCGCCCATGTCGGATCCGCCTCGCCAGGCGGCTCCACCGCGACGGCAAGGGCGGTCGTACCGGGAGCCACGGCTCGGTCGGCGAGGGTAGCAGCGCCGGGCGGACCATTGGACACCTGTTCCGAGGCGTCCTGTTGCCAGGGCGCCTCGGGCTCGAAAAGGCCCGGTTGTTCCACATTGGTGGATTCGTTCAACGCCCCGTAAGGCTAGCATCGACTTGCGTGTCGACTGCCTGCCAGGGATGACGGACTTGTGGGAGACCCCTCATGTCTAGCGTGTGGGACGATGGAAGAATGGCTCTCGCGTCGAACGCCGTTCCCCCCCAACGGCGTTCGACGCCTAACGCCCGACGCACTTGGATGATGAACTTGGCACCCTTCCACCTGTTCGAAGTACCCAAGGGCGAGAGGTCACCCTCGGTCCACTCGGTCGACCGGAGCACCGGTTGAAGCGGTTCGTTCTCACGTTGGCGCTGGCCTCCGCCTGCATGTTCTCTACAGCCAAGGACAGCCTCATGGCTTCGGCGTACGGCCCGGTAGTCTCCGACCTCCTGGCCGCGTTCCATGCCGAGGAAGACGTCTGCTCCTTGACGACGTACCAGCATGACGTGTGCTTCGTGGCCAGCCCGTCCGGTGCGAGTGCCCTGGCCGAGGCACTCACGGACGTCGTCGAGCTTTACGGACCTGCCGAGCTTCGGACCGGCACTTGGCGCTCAGCGAACGGGGTTTGGGCCGTCGAGCTGACCTTCGGTACGGGTGCGTACGGCTCCGTCGAGCTGTTCCTCACTGAACTAGAGGCCGGCTCGGTACGCGGCGTCTTCATCTTCCACGAACCCAGATAGCTGCGTAGGTACCGCTAGGAACGCCGACCGTACCGACCGGTCCAGTTGCTGCCGCTGTTCCTGATCACCGTCCTGCACGCGTTTCGAACCGCCTGCGGCGTGCCCCGCGCACTTCGGACATACACACGCATAATGTCACTTGCCGTCACCTTTGCCGTGGGCTGCTTCCCTTAACCCCGGAGGGAACGGGACAATCTGGACACACAGCGGCCAGAATGTGACAAAGTGTGCTCAAGCCAAGCGGCCGAGATGCATAAACCGGACCTAGGGGCGGACGGTGACCGAATTGTCTACACATGTCTTCGAACTGAACCTGACGAGCGTTTGCGTTAGGAGCGGCGAGATCCAACTGCCGCTCAAGATGCTGGAGTTCTTCGCGCCGGGGAGGCTAGACGCGGAGCTCGACGGTGAGAGAGTCGAGCTGGGCTTCCAGGCACCGCGGCGTCTGTACGGGCTACAGGCCCACTTCGGGGCGCGCGGGCTAAAGTCCAACGATCGGGTGCGTTTCGTGCTCGATGTCGAGCAAGGACGTGCCGTGGGCTTGACGGCCACATGCGTCAAGCGCGAACGCCAAAGGCCGACCGAGGGTGAGGCTGAACAGGGGAGACCCGACCGCAGCGTCGAGGCCTCGCGGTCGACCCCCGTGGCTCGGTGGGAGAGCGTCGAAGAGGTCCGTGCGATCAAGCGCGTAAGGATCCCGGGTCTGCCTGCCGCACAATCGCCGTCCGAGCTCACTTCCGTTCACGAGGCTCCGACGGGCAACGGACGGATAGAGAATCACCGGGCAGAGAGATCGTGGGAGCATGAGCCGACGCCCCGTGGGGAGGCGGTCTCGGAAGACGGCTTGACCACCGTCAGGGTCAAGAGGCGGCAACGCGACTCCGGAGAGGCCGTTCCGGCTCCGGAGCCGGTAGCAGCGGCGGGCCGAGGACCGAGCCCAGCGCCTCAAGTGGTCCGACCACTCGCGGCCGAGGTTCCCCTTCAACTATCCGACCTGATCGCACCGCCGATACGTTCCCAAGTGCCGGAGGAGAAGTCGGACACCGCCTGGCGACCCCGCAACTGGGCCGCACTCACGTCCCGGATGCGACTCGGGACGCGTCCCTCGGCACCGCAACTACGCGATAGGCCATACACGAGTGGGCCGCGCGACGCCAGCGCCAGTGCCGGTAGCGACGAGCGAGACGACGACTTCGTCGAGGCCAGAGAGCTCGTCGCTGTGACCGGAAGGACCTCGCTGTCGGGCGACGAGACAGTGGGACCAGCCCGACCGGTCTCGCGGGCGACGTCGACAGGGATGGTCGGTGAGGACGCACCTCGTGAGCCTGGGATCGCCAACAACGGGCCACATGTGGCTGCTGTGGCTGCGGGCGCCGTGAGAGACAGGACGATGGCTGGGCCAAGCGTCGCCGGTGGCGGCGGCTCTGACAACGAGAACCGAGCAGACGCACTGCGCCGCGTGCCGGCCTCCATACCGGTACCCATGAGCTTTCCGAGCGATCCGGCTCCGGCGAAGGCCGAGGACGTGGGTTCACCAGGCGAAGATCGTCGAGTACCGGACGTTGGTACCGCTCCCTCGGGCGTCAAGACGGACGCGAAGGTCGGGCGGTCCGAGCCGCGGAGCGTTCCCCTCATAGACGATGCCGACTTCGGTGGGGAGTACCTGGTCGAGGCGAAGACGGAACGGGTGGGGACCGACGGCGGAGGCGGTGGCCTCGAGGAGGACATCGGCCTCGTGGAGGAGTTCCTACGCCGCCCGAACACACCCGCGATCATCCGCGCGGAGGCCGTCGGTGAGATCCTCGCCATAGGGGAGGAGCGCGCCGAGCGTGCGCTCGAGCGCCTCTCCGAGAGGCCGGATCACGTGAACCGGATCCGTCGCGGGGCCTACATGGTGAGGGGCCGAAGGGGCTGACCGCGTTCAGGGGCTTTGGGGCGCGCCACCCCGCTTCATTCGGGTCCATACGCGCGGCGCACAGCGTCTAGATGCACCCGAGTCGCCCCGGCTGCAGAGCGCGAGTCTCGGGCGGCGACGGCGGCAGTGATGGCGGCATGTTGAGCTTCGTGTAGAGCCCAGGGTAGGCCGCTGCGGCCGCTGAGGGCGACGAGGACGCCAACTAGAGGACCAGCCAGCTCGTTGCCAGACGCCGTCGCAAGCGCGGTGTGGAACGACGTGTCGTCACCAGCCGCCTCGATTCCGGCCGCGTGACCACGATCGGCGGCAAGGCCGGCTAGATGCGGCTCAAGCACCTGCCGGAGCGCAAGGGCGTCGGCCGGCATCGGCCTGGTGGCAGACGCCACGAGGGCGAGCATGTCGGCGATCGACGGCCGCCTGACCACGATGCCAGAACCATGCTTCACCTCCACGTGCCCCAACAGCTCGAGGCGCGAGAGCGCGGAACGCAGAGTCGAACGCGAGACGCCAAGGCGCTCGGCGAGGACTCTCTCTGGGGGAAGACGCAGGCCTTCAGGGGCTGCCGTCACGAAGGCCCGCACGGCGTCCCACGCTTGGTCGCCTGCGGTTGGCCGACGCCTCGCCGGCTCGTCGATTGGTCCGACCACCTTGCAACGTTATACATCGGGTCTCAGCGTGTCAATGGCCTGGGGGCGAGTGTCGAGATAGAGCGAAGAGCTCCCCGGTTCGTGCTCCAGGATCCATCGGCTCTCCACCGATCTGGGAACCATCGGTGCGGCAGCGACGACGCATATCCGTTCTGTGAGGGGCCAACGGCGGTGTTCACCCAAAACTACGCGCACAATGTATATGTGCGTGTCAGATATACGATTTGATAAGTCGTATTATCAAATCCCCACAACTAAGTGGCGATCGTCGTTGCTGACCGCGCTAGTCGGGGGCTAGACGTGTCGCTTGGCGCGGATCCAACGAGATCAGACAACCGTCACGTCGGCTCGGCGGAGCGCTAGAAGCTCCTAGAGCTCCCCGTCATCACCGAAGTCGATGTCCTCTTCATCGTCATCGTCTTCGTCATCGGCTTCGGCCCACGGATCGAGTTCAGCGTCTTCGTCCTCATCATCGTCCCAGTCGTCTTCGTCGTCATCCCAATCGTCGAACTCGTCCTCGGCCTCTTCCCAGTCATCCTCGTCTTCGTCATCTTCATCGATCTCTTCGTCCTCGAGAACGTCTTCGGGGACCAGGTCGTCGTCGTCGTCCCGGTCGTCTGCCGCCGACAGGTTCGCGATCGTTGCCAGCGGTTTACCGGAGAAGTCAGCGTGCGGCTCCGTACTGAGTCGCAGAGGGTCGGGCACCGGCCTGCTGAACGTTTCGGATCGTTGCGTCGTCATCAGAGCCCTCCTGTCCGATGCGCCATTGCTTCCGAACCGGTGGCCCGGCGCCGTCTCGGCCGTCTCCCGGCAACTCCAGCCTAAAGGGAACGAGCCCGGACGCAAGGCCTTAGGCGATAATGGCAAGAATGAGAACGCGTTCTCGTCGGTCGACTCGACTCGCAGCAGCAGTCAGGCTGTCGTTGGCGCTGGTGGTCGTGGGCGTCCTCGCGGCCGGGAGCGCGGCGGCCCAGGAACACTCAGAGCCCTTGATGGTAGTCGTGTCCATCCAGCCCTGGGCGGACCTGGTGGCACGAGTAGGAGGCGACCAAGTGGAAGTTCAGACGCTGCTGCCGGCGGGCGCCTCTCCCCACGCGTTCGAACCGTCGCCGTCCCAGGCCATTGTCCTCGGTGCGGCTGACCTCGTCGTGCTCAACGGCGTACTGGACTCGTGGCTCTCGAGGCTGCTCGACGCCGTGGCACCAGATGCCGAGCACTTGGTGCTTATGGACGTGCTCACGTTCGAGCCGATCCAGGGCCACGCTCACGCGGACGAGGATCTTGACCATGACGGCGAGGTGCAGGCAGCAAACCCTCACATCTGGCTGGACCCCGTCATAGCGAGAGAAGCGGTATTGGTGCTCGCGGAGAAGCTCTCCTCTCTCCTGCCCACGAAAGCGCGCGAGTTCCGCTCGCGAGCCGAAGCTCTCGTCACCGAACTCAGCGAACTGGATGCGGAGCTCGCCGCGCGACTCGACGCCGTACAGGATGCACCCTTCGTGCCGTTCCATGACGCGTGGGCCTACTTCGCAAGGCGATACGGACTGGACCTCGTCGCAACGCTCGAACCCTTCCCCGGTCGAGAACCGAGCGCGCGCTACGTCGCCGAGACGATCCTGGCCATCAGAGAGGCCGGAGCAGGCGTGATCTTCGACGAGCGTCAGTTCGGCGGCCGCACCGCACAGGTCGTGGCCGAGTCGGGCGGGTTACGGGTCGTGACGCTCGATCCCATAGGCGGGTCTCCGGGTCCCGACGGCTACACCGAGCTCTTGCGCTACAACGCAGAGCTGATCGCGTCGGCCTTGGGAGGGAGATCACCGGGTGAGTGATTGGTCCGGAACGCGGCGATGCGAGGACCCGGCTACAAATGATTTGATAATGCGAACCAAGTCACGTCGTCTCCCCCGCTACCCGCGCTAGCCTCCCGCATGGAGGTCACCTCACTAGAGCTATCGACCACGACGCGGTTGCAGCGTGTCTCCCGCCTTCAGGGCCTCTCCGAGGAGGCGCTGAGGCGACACGCCGTACGGGCAGCGAACGAGCGCGACGAGGGCGCCTTGTGGGAGCTCATCGAGGCGCACCTGACCTTGCGCGGCGCTCACGGCATCGCGACGAGCGGTCACACGCTGCGGGCGTACCGTCGCGGCCTGAGGGAGCTGTTGACCCTCTGGCGGGGCGAGAACCTGTTGCGTCCGGGGCGCGACGCGGGGCCCATGTACGTCCAGCGGCTGTTGGCGGGCGACCGCGGCGACGTGGTCGCCGACGACGAAGCCAATAGGCGTGGCCGTCGGGTGAAGCGCGGCCCCCTCGCGCCGGCGACTGTCTCGCTCAGGTTGGCCGCCGCCCGTGCGCTCTACGATTCGCTCGCCTGGGCGGGTGCGACCCAGGTCGACCCTTTCCGTGACGTGAGGCTAGGGCGGACGGCGACAGACCTGGCCGACACGGCCTCCACGCGTGTCTACACCGAGTACGAGATGAACGAGCTGCTTGCCGTGGCCCGAGACCCTCACGAGCGCGTGGTCCTCCTCTTGGGAGCGCACGGCGGCCTGCGGGTCGGCGAGATGGTGCGATTGCGGTGGGATGACATCGACCTGCGCAGCGGCACCCTGCTGGTGCGGGGCGGCAAGGGCGGCAAGACGGCCGAGGTCGTGCTCAGCCCCCGTCTGGCCGCCGAGCTGACGACCTACAGACGCGAGCTGGAATCCGACACGGTCGCACGCCATCGCGTCGAGGTCCTCGCGCTCAGGTCCCAGTACGGCATCTACAACCGCTTGCGCAAGCTCTGCCTTGTCGCGGGTGTCAGCTTCAAGGGCGTGCACGCGCTCCGCCACGCGGCTGGCACGCGGTTGTACCGCCAGACGGGCGACCTGGGCCAGGTACAGGACCACCTGAGACACTCGACCCTCGACATGGCCCGCCGCTACGCGCGCTCCGACAGGCGTAGGTTGCAAGGTAGCCTGAGCGAGTGGGACTGACCGAGGGAAGCCTCCAAGAAACCGCACGACCTGCACCCCTGAAGGGCGTCTACACGATCATGCCCACGCCCTTCACGCGGTCTGGCGACCTGGACGAGGAGAGCCTGGCCCGCCTCACGCGCATGCTGGCTGCTTGCGGCGTGGACGGTGTGACGGTGCTCGGGTTCCTCGGAGAGGCTCACAAGCTCAGCGAGGCTGAGCAGGACATCGTCGTCACGATCACGAAACAGGCAGCGGGTGACCGGATGAAGGTGTTCGCGGGCGCCAGCTCAGGCGGCGTGCGCGTCTCCGCGCTGCGTGGTGTCCGCTTCCTCGAGCTCGGGGCCGACGGGCTCATGATCGCCCCCGTCTCCCCACAGGAGGACATCGTCGTGGCGCAGTTCGGAGAGCTGGATGACGCCTTGACAGGCAGCGGGGGCCGCGTTCCCGTCATCGTCCACGACTACCCGGCGGCCACGGGCGTCAAGCTGACCGTGCGGACGATCTCGCGCCTCCACGAAGAGGTAGCCAGCGTCACGACGGTGAAGCTCGAGGACGCGCCTACACCCAGCAAGGTCGAAGCCCTCAAAGAAGCGTCGCCCGGGCTCGCTGTGCTCGGCGGTCTTGGGGGCCAGTACCTCGTCGAAGAGCTGGGCCGTGGAGCCGACGGTGTCATGACCGGCGTCTCCTACCCCGAGCTCCTGACGGCCGTCGTACGCGGCTCAGCGTCGGGAGACGAGGCGCGCAAGCGCTCGGCGGTCGCCGACTACAGGTCAGCCGCCTCCTTCTTGACCTTCGAGTTCCAACCGGCGATCGGTCTGGCGATCCGCAAGGAGGTGTATAGGCGCCGGGGAGCGATACAGACCTCGGTGGTGCGAGCCCCCGGCCTGCAGCTCGACGTCGCCACCGCTCGGGAGCTGGACGCCCAGCTCGAGCGCCTGTACGCGGCCAGGCCCGACCTCACAAAAGCGCCGAGATGAGCGGTGGGCTGGACAGGCTGACCCGCACCGGTGTGCGGAGCCTGGGTATCGGGCCGTGGTCCGTCACGGAGCGTGGGTTCGATCCAGAACGTTCCGAGCCCCACGAGAGCGTGTTCGCCCTGGGCAACGGCTACATCGGGGTGCGGGGCACCTTGGACGAGGGACCGCCGCCGGGGGCCACGTCCGTGCCTGGTACCTACATCAACGGCTTTCACGAGATCGACCAGATCGTCTACCCGGAAGGCGGGTACGGCCAGGCTCGCGTCCGACAGACGCTGCTGAACGTCACCAACGCGACGCTACTCGCCGTATCGATCGACGGTGAGCCGGTACGGGCTGGGGCCAGGGCGAAGCGTCACGAGCGTGTTCTCGACCTCGCGAGAGGCACACTCGTGCGTACCTTCGAGTGGACGGGCACCTCGGGGAAGCGGACGCGCCTGACGTACACCAGGTGCGTGTCCCTGGCGCATACGAGCCGCATGGCCATACGGGTCGAGGTCGACCCGCTAGACGGACCGGTCGAGCTGGACGTGACACACGCGATCGACGGCAACGTGCGAAACCAGGTGGAGCGCGGTGACCCACGCGTTGGCTCGGCCCTGGCGGGCCAGGTCCTGCAGCCGGTAGAGCACGCTCACGGTGTCGACGGGCGATTGACGCTCGGCCAGCGAGCGGACCGCAGCGGGATGCAGCTCGTCTGCGCCGCCGACCACGTGGTTACCGGAGCGGGCTACGTGGCTGCGTCGGACAGCGAGCCGTACTCGGCACACTGGTCTGCCACGGTGACGGTGACGCAGGCCGTGACCGTAGACGTCCACGTCGTCTACGTCGACGCCCGACACCATGTTGCCAGCAGCCTAGTCGCCGCGGCGCATACGGAGCTCGAGGCGTTCCGCTCCTCCGGCGGCGTCACGGCGCTGCTCGACGAACAGCGCACCTTCCTCTCACGGTTCTGGGAGTCGGCTGACGTCGAGGTCGAGGGCGACGAAGCCGTCCAGCAGGCGCTGCGCTTCGGCCTCTACCACCTACTGCAGGGAGCGGGACGGGACGGTGTCACGAACATCCCCGCCAAGGCCCTCACCGGCGAGGGTTACGAGGGCCATACGTTCTGGGACAGCGAGGTATACGTCGTGCCGGTCCTCCTCCGGACCTGGCCCCAACTGGCCCGGGCTCTGCTCCAGTACCGGATCGCCATGCTCCCGGCGGCGCGCGCGAGGGCGGCCGAGCTACACCGCCAAGGCGCGCTCTACCCATGGCGGACGATCTCCGGGCAGGAGGCATCCGCCTACTTCCCCGCTGGGACGGCCCAGGCGCACATAGACGGCGACATAGTGCTCGCCTTACAGCGCTACGTCGAGGCAACAGGTGACCTGGCCCTGTTGTGGGAGGGCGGCGCCGACGTCGTGCTGGAGTGCGCGCGTTTCTACGCCGGCTACGCTTCACTCGGACCCGACGGTGACTACCACCTGCACACGGTCACAGGGCCAGACGAGTACACGGCCCTGGTCGACGACAACCACTTCACGAACAAGATCGCCGCGAACGCCCTCGCGTACGCCCACCAGCTCGACAGTGTCCTGGGGTCGGCAGACGAGGGCCGGTGGACGGAGCTGATCGAGAGGCTCGGCGTCGACGCCGCCGAACTGGCCCACTTCGGAGAGGTCGGGCGTCGCCTTCACCTCCCGGTCGACACCCGGCTCGGGGTCACGCCGCAGGACGCGTCGTTCCTCACCAAGCCGGAGTGGCCATGGGAGGACGTGCCTCAGGACCTCTACCCTCTTCTGCTGAACTTCCACTACTTGGACGTCTATCGACACCAGGTGCTGAAACAGGCAGACGTCGTTCTGGCGCACGGCCTCCTGCCGAACGGAGTGCCCCGCTGGCAGCTACGGCGCGATGTCGCGTACTACGCGGCGAGGACGACGCACGACTCCTCGCTCTCGGCCTGTGCGCACGCCGTCGCCTACGCGGAGCTGGGGGACCTGGCCACAGCGTTGAGGTTCTTCGATGCCACCGCCCGTATCGACCTGGACGACATGCACGGGAACACGGACCACGGCATCCACGTGGCGGCGATGGGCGGTACCTACATCGCGCTACTCGAAGGGTTCGCTGGTCTCCGGATCCATGACGGCCGGATGTCGTTCAGACCGCGCCTCCCCCGCCGCTGGGAGCGGATCGGCTTCCGCATCGCGTGGCGCGGTTCCATCATCGGGGTGAGCATCGACACGAACGTGACCGCCTACAGCTTGCTTTCCGGTGGTCCGGTCGAACTTCTACACAGGGGACGACCGGTCCGGGTGACTGCCGGAGCCAAGGCCGAGGTACCGACTGGCCCGTCGCTGCGCGGCGTAGTCTTCGACCTGGACGGGGTCATAACCGATACGGCGGAGCTGCACTACCTCGCGTGGCGTGAGCTCGCAGACGAGCTCGGCGTCCCGTTCGACGAGTCGAGGAACGAGGCGTTGAAGGGCATCGACCGCATGGGCTCCCTGCGAACGATCCTTGAAGGCTCGCGCCTCTCCTTCGGCGAGGACGAACTGATCGCGCTCGCCGAGCGCAAGAACGACCGCTACAAACAGATGCTGGAGGGCCTCGGCCCGAGCGACGCGCTGCCCGGAGTCTCGGGCCTCCTCGCAGAGCTGGACGACGCCGGTATTCCGTTCGCGCTCGCATCCGCGAGCCGCAACGCTCCCACGGTGCTCTCCCGCCTCGGTCTGGACGGGCGCTTCGCTGCCGTCGTCGATCCGGCATCCGCGTTCCGCGGCAAGCCGGAGCCGGAGATCTTCGAGCGTGGGGCCGCCGCGCTTGGCCTGCTCACCGACGAGTGCGTCGGCGTCGAGGACGCGACCGCGGGCATAGAGGCGATCCTCGGCGCTGGCATGGCGGCCGTGGGCGTCGGGGACCACTCCACACTCTCGGCAGCGCACCTGATCGTGCGCACGCCGGCACATCTAACGCTGCGCAAGTTGCGAGAGGGGCACGCAGCCGCCTTCGCCCGGGGCAGGCACGGATGAACCCGTACGCACCCGTGAACGTGTGGCGCGCAACATTTACTTCCAATTGAAACTATCCCGTTAGTGGGATATTCTCTGGCGTGACTCCGCCTTTCACAGTTCCTTCGACCGAGCGCGACGCTGCGCTCCGTCTGCTCGCCAGCCTTCAACGTGCTCGGCGGGCTCTCGTCGGCTACAGCGAGGGCTGCGCTTCGCGCCTCGGACTCAGCTTTCAGGAGCTCATCGTCCTCAACGAGTTGGAGACCACGGCGCACCCCACCGTCGTCGCACGGTCGACAGGCATCCCTGCTTCCACGGTGAGCCGCCTGCTCCGCAGCCTGGAGGACCGCGGCCTGGTACAGCGTGAGGTCGACTCCGTCGACCTCAGGCGCTTCCGCGTCTCGCTCACCGGCGAGGGCAAGCGCGTCGTCAAGGAGAGCCAGGAGTGCCTGGCGCGCTCGATCGAACCGCGCATGGGTCTCCTCGGAAAGCGTCGCGTGGAGCAGCTGTTCCGCGCCCTCTCCGTGCTGGAGGAGTCGGCGTGACGGCCGGCGCGCCCCGCACATCGAGCAGGCGATCCATCGCGATCGGAGTCGGCGCCGCCGCCATAGTCGGCGTTGTGCTCGTCCTGGCGTTCAGCCTCACCGGCCGCCGGCCCCCCGAGGTCTCCTACACGTCCTTCCTCTCACAGGTGCGGTCGGGCAACGTCGTCAGCGTCACGGCAAGGCAGGACACCTTGGAGGTCGAGCTGGCCGAACCGGCCGTCCTGGTGGCCGACTCTGGCGCTACTTCGCTCTCGAAGTACTCCACTACGCTGCCCGCGTTCGCGTTGCCCGACCTGGGGCCGCTACTCGCTGAGCACGGGGTCGAGGTGACAGCGGTACCGGCCGACAGGCCTCGCCACCCTCTGCTGACGCTCGCCCTCCAGGCTCTGCCCGTCCTGCTGCTGATCGGCGCAGGCTTCTTCCTCATCAAGCGGCTCGGTGGCAACTTCGGCCTGGCCATCGGCAAGAGCGACCCGAAGCGCTACGAGAACGGCAACCATACTGTGACGTTCGAGGACGTCGCGGGCATCGACGAGGCCAAACAGGAGCTCGTCGAGGTCGTCGACTTCCTCAAGAACCCCGAGAAGTACACGCGACTCGGGGGCATGGCGCCCAAGGGCGTGCTCCTCGTGGGCTCGCCGGGAACCGGCAAGACACTGCTCGCTAGGGCCGTCGCCGGCGAGGCGGGCGTGCCCTTCTTCAGCATGAACGCCTCCGAGTTCGTCGAGATGATCGTTGGTGTCGGCGCCAGTCGCGTTCGCGACCTCTTCAAGCGGGCACGCGAAGAAGGACCGGCGATCGTGTTCATCGACGAGCTTGACGCGATCGGCCGCGCTCGCGGCGCAGGCGGCTACTCGGGTGCGAACGCCGAGCAGGAGCAGGCTCTGAACCAGATCCTGACCGAGATGGACGGGTTCTCCGCCCGGGAGGGCGTGATCGTCATCGGGGCGACGAACCGTCCTGACGTCCTCGACCCGGCCCTGTTGCGGCCGGGTCGGTTCGACCGTACGGTCACCGTTCAGGCGCCGGACAAGGCGGGACGGCTCGCGGTGCTTGAGGTTCACACCCGCGAGGTGCCGATGGCCGCCGACGTCGAGCTCTCGGGGCTGGCAGCGCGTACGCCGGGCCTCGTGGGCGCCGAGCTACGCAACCTAGTGAACGAGGCTGCTCTCGGCGCTGCCCGCCGGGACGCCGAGCGGGTCGCGGCCTGCGACTTCGAGGACGCCCTCGAGAAGCTCGTGCTGGGGCCCAAGCGACCTCTCATACTCAAGCGCCGCGACAGGGAGCGGATCGCGTACCACGAGGCGGGGCACGCCATCGTCGGCCTAGTCGTGCCAGAGGCCGACCCGGTCACGCGCGTGACGATCACGCCGCGCGGCCACTCGCTCGGCGTCACGTACCAGAGCCCGGAGGACGACCGCTACAACTTCTCCGAGGCCTACGTAAGGGCCCGCATCGTCGGCGCCCTTGGGGGCCGCGCTGCCGAGGAGATCGTCTTCGGTGACCGCACGACGGGAGCCGAGAACGACCTGGAACAGGTGACGAAGCTGGCCAGGATGATGGTCACGAGATGGGGCATGAGCGGCGGCGTCGGTCCGCTGTCGCTCGCTTCGCGCGACGACCCGTACCTGAACGGGTCCGGGAACGCTCCGGCGGGCAAGCCCTTGAGCGAGGACCTCGCCCGTCAGGTCGATGCGGAGGTCAGACGGATCGTTGACGAGTGCTACAGGCAGGCGCTGGAGCTCGTCACTACGAACCGGCACCGCTTGGAGTCACTCGCAGAAGCCCTGCTCGAACACGAGTCCCTCGACGAGCCGGAGATCCTCTCGGCCGTGGGGCTGTCGCGCGAGGACAAGCACACACTGGCTGCCTAGACGTGCGCACCGGCGCGGGCCGGAGCCGCGAGGCGGTCGACATTCTAGAGATGAGGGCGGGGCGTGCAGGAGCGCGCCCCTTGTGCTAAGACCGACCGGTACGTATCATCGATGCACATGAGCGAACAGAGCAGGTCGGGGGCCGCGGAGCGGCTCCTGGACACCGCGGCACGCCTCTTCTACGCGCGCGGCGTATCCAACGTCGGCATCAACGAGATCATCGCGCGCGCTGGCGTGGCGCGCATGACCCTCTACCACCACTTCCCTTCGAAGGACGCGCTGATCAAGGCCGTGCTCGAGAGGCGCACCTCGGAGCGTGACCAGTGGCTGGGGGAAGCTTCGGGCATGGCCTCGGAGCCCCTGGGTCGAATGCTCGCCGTCTTCGACATGTTCGTCGACTGGGCAGCGACGCCAGACTTCCGTGGGAGCCCTCTAGTCTCCGCGACGTACGAGCTCGGCGGTCAGCTGAACGCCGCCCGGCCGTTCGCACAGGCCCACGCTCAGAACGTGGAGCGCTACTTCGAGGATCAGGCCAAGGAGGCCGGCTTGCACGACCCCAAGGGCCTGGCTGTGCAGCTACTGATGCTTCTGGAAGGCGCGAGCGTCGTCGTTCTCGTGAAGGGCGACGCGAAGGCCGCCGAGCTCGCGAGGAGCGCGGCGGCCTCACTGATCGCTGGGGCTGCCGGGGGCTGACGCCCCCAGCCGCAACGGGAGTGCCCGATCTTGTCAGAGGGGCGTGGGGCCCTGGTCAGGCCGTAGCAGCCTCTTCCACGGTCTTCGGGGATCGTACTAGCTGGATCGCCGCGGTGAAACGGACCTGCTCGCTCACGAGCAACGAGCCGGCCTCCAGCACCTGGTTCCAGGTGAGCCCGAACTCCCGGCGGTCCAGCCGACCCTCGAGCTCTGCGGCGAAACGATCGTTGCCCCATGGGTCCTTGACGGGCCCGGAGATCTCGGCCCGGAACGTCGCTGGCTTGGTGACCCCGTTCATCGTCAGGGTGCCGTCGACCAGGTAGTCAGGCCCGTCTTCCCTGAACGAGGTCGACTCGAAGACGATCTTGGGATGCTTCTCCACGTCGAAGAAGTCCGCGGACCTCAGATGCGCGTCGCGATCAGCCGTGCCGGTGTCGATCGAGGCGGTGTCGATCTCGACGCGTACCTTGCGAGGTGTGCCGTCCTCCGCGACCTCCGCGTCTACTGCGAACTCGTTGAAACGTCCCTTCACGGTGGCCAGGCCCATATGGCGGACCAAGAACTCAAGGTTGCTGTGTGTGGTGTCCAGGTTCAAGCTCATTCAGTGCTCCAGATGTGTGTGGTTTTCGGGCAGGCCGGATCACGCTCGCCGCCTCGATGCCCACACCATATGGCAAAGCGCTTTGTAATGTCAAGTAGTAGGGTCTGCCAAGTCCTATGCTAATCTCCGGCCGTGAACGACGAGTTCTGCCCGGTCCACGCCTCCATAGACCTTCTCCAGGAGAAGTGGGTCATGCACATTATCCGTGCTCTTCTGGACGGGCCGAAGGGCTTCAACGCCATCGCGCGGGACGTAGGTGGCGTCAACACGTCCACCCTGGCGCAGCGTCTCGAGCGGCTCGAACGGCTCGGCATCGTCGACAAGGCCGTGGAGTCGACGATGCCACCGCGCACGCGTTACGAGCTGACGGCTGCCGGTAATGAGCTGCAGACGGTCATCGGCTCCATCGACGCTTGGGCGCGCAAGCACATACAGCAACCAGAAGAGAGCACCGGCCACGACTTCAGGGTCGTGGCCGGCTGACTGTCCAGCACTCTGTCGGATCGCGCTCCCGCCTGAGAGAGCGGGACGGACCTACGGGTTCTCTTACTTCTCTACGCGCTCCTTGAGGCCCTTACCCGTCTTGAACGCCGCGTACTTCTTCGCCGGGATCGTGATCGGCTTGCCCGTGCCCGGGTTGACGCCCTTGCGCTCGCCGCGGCTGCGGGTCTCGAAGGTACCGAAGCCGGTGATCTGCACCTTTCTACCGGCGTCGAGCTCGACGGCGATTATGCCTTCACCGTCGGCCGTCGAGAAGAGCGCGTTGACGACCTCGTAGGCCTTGGCTTCGGAGAGACCAGTCTTCTTGGCGAGCTTTGCGGCGAGTTCAGTTTTGTTCATGCCCAGGTTCTAACACGCCGGGAACGGCACATCCAAGGGTTTTTCACTCGGTTGGGCCCGCAGTCAGCGGGACGATGTGATAGATGAGGAGAGGCAGGGTGCCGTCCAAGCGACGATGGGAGTGTCCGTTGTCGGGATCGCACCGGGTGGGTTTCGGCACCCCACCTCTCTGGCGGCATGCTAGCGACGTCCAGCGAGAACGATAGAGAAGTAGTTCCCCCGGTGGGCGCGGGGCGTTCTAGATCACGTCCCAGACGTAACGGTCGGCTGCCTCGTCCAGGGCCGCGGGAACCAGAGCGTAGTCGCCACGGGCACCGTCGAGCACACCGGCCTCCTTCAGGTCCCCTAGCACACGCGTCGCTGTGACCCTGGCGCAGCCGGCCATCAGGGCGACGTCGTCATGGGTAAGGCTGAAAGGCAGGTGCCTCCACTCGGCCTCCGCCGCTGCGGCGCCTCTCGAGATGCCTGCCGGAGTCACCTCGACACCCAGCCGCTTGGCCAGGCGCGCGAGTATGCGGCAGATCCGGGCTCCCATTGGCAGACCCAGGTCGTCACTGAGCTGCCTGCTCCTCACCAGTTGCCGGACGAGAGCCGAGACGAACGCCTGCCGGTGGTCCCTATGGGCGAGCGTGGCGGCGAGGTCGATCTCGTGGACCGTTGCCCCGGTCTCCGCGGCGTGCACCGTCTCGGCGTGCGGTCTGGCCTCGACGGCGGCGGTTCCAATGACGTCTCCCCCACCGACGAGATCCACGAGGCGACTGCGGCCCTGGGCGTCGACACTCACGCGCAGCACTCCTGCCGAGACGAAGAACGGCACTACGGAATCTTCCCCTTCCGCGTACAAGCGTTCACCTGCATCGAGCGAGCGCTTGCCGAGCAGGACGAGGCCGGCCGCCTCGGTGACGCTGCCGGTCTCCAGGTGTGCGCCGAACCTCCGGGAGGGCTTGTGCCGTGCTGGATGCTCGTGGGTGCGCACCGTGATCATCGCGGGAGCCTCCCCAGTAGAGACTCCGGCTCGACCGCCTCGTTGGCGAAGATCAGGTCACGCGCCGCGTCCACCTGACCCCACGTGTTCCAGAGCAGGACGCCGAGGACCTTATCGCCGTTCAGGTAGTAGACGACCCCTTCCGAGTTCGGCGACTTCCAGTCCTCGACCATACGCAGGCGTCCGTCTAGCGTACCCACGGCCTCGTAGCCGTCGGAGAAGAGGTCGGAGTAGAAGAAGGGGAAGTGGTCGAGTTCGGCTGGTTGCTCGCCACTGGCGGCGGCCACCATCTGGAGCCCCGCGTGCCGGCCCATCTGGATGGCCGCGTCCTCGTGCTCGATACGCGACCGCGTGAACGGCTCCGGCCATGGGAACGAAGCGACGTCTCCCGCCGCGAACACGCCTGGCACGGGTTCGCCCGTTGGGTCGGCCGCTCGCAGCGCTCGGTCGACGACGACACCGTCGTCGACTCGAAGGCCCGCGGTCCGGGCCACATCGACGTTCGGCGCCGCCCCCACGCCAACCGCTACGAGGTCGTAGGTGCCCGTCGTGCCGTCGTCGAGCGTGACCTCGGCCTTGTCGCCCTTGACCTCGGCCGACTCCACGAGCACGCCGGGGTGGATCCGGACCCCCCGCTCCGCGTAGCGGTCGGTGACCGCCCTCGACAGCCCATCCGGGAAGCGGTTGGCTCCCAGGCCGGTCTCGGGGAAAGCCATGTGGACCTCGGTGCCGACGTTCACCAGGCCAGCGGCCAGCTCGGCACCTACGAAGCCTCCGCCTACGACCAGGGCCGTCTTGCCCACGCCCGACCGCGAACTCGCCGTCCGGTAATCGTCGAGAGACCGGTATGCGACGACTGGGCCGCCGACCGCCAGACCGGGCAACGTCCGGGCACTCGCGCCCGTGGCGATGAGGACCTGGTCGTATGGCAACCGACGCCCGTCGTCCAGCGTCACCATCTTGCTGGCGGTGTCCAAGGAGATGACCGTGCGACCGGTAACGAGCCCCACCCCATGCTTGGCGGTGTCCAGCATCGCCTTGTCGAGCGTGCCGCCGTTCCAGAGCGCCTTGGAAAGGTGGGGCCTCCGATAGGGCCCGTCGTTCTCCGCGGTCACCAGCGTCACGAGCCCTTGCGGGTCTGCTGAACGGACGGCCTTCGCGGCCGCGTCTGCCGCAAGCCCGCCGCCGACGATGAGGTATCGGTTTGGCATATGAGCTCCCGACACCACGGTATCATCGTTGCGACAGTTTTGATAGTCCTTTATGTCATAAGCTAGAGATCGCGTCCTGGACTGCCTGCATGGCCCATCGGCTTACCGGACGCTACCCGAGATGTACTCCTGCAGCTGCTCGATAAGGAACTCCTGCTCCGACATCACGGCCTTCACGACATCGCCGATCGAAACGATGCCAGCCAGCCGGCCTTCAGCGAGCACCGGCAAGTGCCTGATGCGATGTTGCGTCATCAGCTGCATGCAGTCCGCGACCGTCTGTTCTGGCGTAACGGTGACGACATCTCGGGTCATGACGTCACGAACCGGGAGGTCACGGGAACCCCGTCCCAACAGGATGACCTTGCGCGCGTAGTCCCGCTCACTGAAGACACCGGCCACGCCGCCGTCATCCACGACTACCAAGGCACCTACGTCGCGCTCCGCCATCACCTCGAGCGCCCCGAACACCGACGTGTCCGGCGACACCGTGTAGACGGCGGCCCCCTTGTCCTGAACCAGCTGCCTGACGGTCCGTCTCGCTTGCATGTCCGCACCTCCGGCTGGGATACGGGCCCATCATAGGCACGTACGACCTCGGCCGCCGAAGCGGGTGCCTGACACGGGGGTAGGATTTAGCCGGAGTGAAGGGCAAGGTGACGAACGCCGCTGTGTACGGAGCCGGTGCCCCCGACGACAACCCACCGGAGTTCGGCGAGCGTGAGGCGGCGCCGCGGGACCTACGCACAGCCGACGAGCTCGAGCGTGGTGGCTACGCCGTCCGCGGTGCGGTAGCCGGTTGGCTCCACACGTCTACCGGTAGGATCGCGCTGTTCAGTACTACAGAGGCGCGCCGTCTACGCGGAGACATGTGGTCGCGACCGCGAGGCGCCAAGGCCGGATCGGACCAAGGAGTAGCGGCCGCCCGTCGTGCGACGGCATCGGGGCTCGCCGCCGCGAGGCGGGTTCGAAGCTACACGCCCGCTCCTCAGGCCCGCTGGCGCCAGCCATCCCTCGGTAGGGAGCCGCGCCGTTGGCTAACCGAGCTGTTCAGGGAAGGGTTCGTGGTCATCGACGTCGAGACCACCGGCCTCTCCGCCAGGGACGAGGTCGTCGAGGTGGCGGCAGTCGCCCATGACGGGACCGTCCTGTTCGAGAGCCTGGTGAGGCCCAAGCTGGGACGCGTACCGGCGGCGGCCGCGCGAGTGCACGGTTTGAGCTGGAACGACCTCAGTGGCGCGCCGACCTGGCCGGAAGTAGTGGACGACCTCGCCGAGATCCTTACCGGCCGTCGGGTCCTCGCATGGAACGCGTCGTTCGACGAGCGGCTCGTCGTCCAGTCAAGCAGGGTCTGGGCCGTACAGCACCCTCTCCCGGGTTTCGAGTGCGCGATGCGGGCGTACGCCGCGTGCAGGGGCGTGGGCTCGGGAGGCTTGCGCCTCTCGAGGGCAGCCGCCGTCGAAGGCGTGTTGGCTGGCGAGCAGTCGCATCGCGGCGGTGCGGACGCCACGCTCACGGTCGCCGTCCTGAGAGCGATCCACCTGCGCCAGGCACAGGCTGCGTGAGCGCGTGCGGAAGATCGTGCACGTCGACATGGACGCCTTCTTCGCATCGGTGGAGCAGCGCGACAGGCCGGAGCTCCGCGGTCGGCCGGTGGCCGTCGGCGGCACTGGACCGCGAGCGGTTGTAGCTGCCGCGAGCTACGAAGCCCGCGCGTTCGGCGTCCGATCTGCCATGCCCATGGCGCGGGCCCTCAGGGCTTGCCCGGAGCTACTCGTGGTCAGACCCCGATTCGACGTCTACCGCGAGGTCTCGCAGCAGGTAAGGCAGGTGTTCCTCCGCTACACGGACCTCGTCGAGCCTCTCGCGCTCGACGAGGCGTACCTTGACGTGACCCACCCCAAGCGGGGCCCGCCCTCGGCTACGCTCATCGCCCGCGCCATAAAGGAAGACGTGAAGCGGGAGACTGGGCTCACGGCGTCTGCCGGTGTATCAAGCGGCAAGTTCCTCGCCAAGCTCGCGTGCGGGCTCTCGAAGCCCGACGGTCTCAACGTGATCGAACCTGATCAGGCGGCGGCCATCCTGATGGCCCTACCGGTCGAGAGGTTCCACGGCGTGGGGCCGCGCACGGCTGAGAAGCTCCGCGGCCGTGGATGGAGGACCGGCGCGGACCTCCAGGCGGCGGGGCGCCCGAAGCTAGAGGCCGCGTTAGGGAAGCTAGGGGCCTTCCTCGACGACATCGTCAACGGCCTCGACGAACGGCCCGTCGTACCCAATCAACCTCGCAAATCCATCGGGTCGGAGACGACGTTCGACAAGGACATCGAAGACGACGACGCCCTCGACACCGTCCTCCTCGAGCTGTGCGAGGACGTCATGGGCACCCTCGACGGCCGGGGGATGTCGGCCAGGAGGGTGACGGTCAAGATCCGCTTCGACGACTTCCGTACCGTGACCCGCAGCCATACGGAGCAGGTAGCGTTCTGTCGACTTCCCGAACTGGTGAGCCTGGCGCGCCGGCTCGCGTTCGAGGCTGATAGGCCGAGGGCGCCCGTGAGACTTCTCGGGGTTGCGGTGGCCGAGCTGTCGGAGCGTGACGGTGGTGTCGTGCAGCCTCGCATCGACTTCGGCGGTCACTGAGCGACCCTCGGCTCAGGCCGTGGGGTCCGCCACCTTCGCATGCTGCAACGCTAACTCGTCGGTGAGGTCGAGGCGCAACGGCGTTATGGACACGTATCCGTTCTCGATAGCCCACCGGTCAGTACCCTCTTCCAGGCGTTCCCGGGGCTCCTCCGCGAACCAGTAGTGCCGACGCCCCATGGGGTCTTCGCCCGGGATCACGTAGCCCTCGTAGTGCCTGACGGACATGTTCGTCCACATCACGCCTTTGGGGTCGTCCGGGAAGTTGACGTTCAGGAGCGCCGGTCCCGCGCTGCCGTTCACGCGGTCGATGACCTCGCGGACATGCGGTGCGAAGAGGTCGTAATCAGGTGGCTCGTCGCTGTAGCGAGCGCTGAACGCTATCGCTCTTATCCCTAGGAACGCCGCCTGCTTGGCCGCTGCGACGGTGCCGGAGTGCCAGATGTTGTGGCCCAGGTTGTGGCCCAGGTTTATGCCGGTGAGCACGAGGTCGACCTCGTCCCAGTGGTGGGTTCCCAGCGCTACGCAGTCCGCCGGCGTGCCGTCGACGC
>DASRWD010000136.1:0-4689 GCA_035654755.1 Trueperaceae bacterium | reverse complement strand
CGTTCGCTCCAGCTCGGACAGGTAGCCGTGGGCGTCGGCCGCGGCGCCGGTGACCAGCGTGTCGCCCTCGGAGAAAGCCGCATCGTTGGCCAAGGCGTGCGGGAGTGCGCTGTTGGGGCCGATCTGACCGCGATAGATGGCTAGGGCGCCGTTGATCCAGCGGTTCAGCTGGCGGTACGCTCCGCCGCGCCACTCGCGCATCCTGGCCGTAGCGTCCTTGCAGGCACGGCCGACCACCTCGGTCTCGTGGGAGCCCACGCGCGTGTACTCCTGCAACAGTCGATGCGCGACCCCGCCCCAGTACGCGCTCTCGCGGATCAGGGCGAGCTCGGCGTCGCTCTTCAGCGCCATCTGCCGGTCTATCACGGGCGAGACGAGCTCCACCTCCAGCTCTTGGCTGAGCGGGTAGGTGCGATAGCCCGCGACGACCGGGTACCCGTCGTGGTCTACGCCCAAGCGCGAGACCCGTTGATCGCGCAGGTCGTCCACCAAGATGCGCATGGGGTGCAACTGGCCCGGATACTCGGGGTACACGAGCAGCCGCTCGAAGCTCGCGGTCTGTTCGGCATGCTCCTGCTCGAGGCGCGGCACCAGCAGGACTCGCTCTCCGCCACGCAGCAACACGACGCCGATGGGCCGTTCCGTCGGGTGGTACACGAAGCCCGTGTAGTACTGCACGAACTGCTCGTCGAACAGAGCGACGGCGTCCAGCCGGGGCGACACGAGATCGAAGACTCGTGTCGACCGCCCACGCCGCTCGCTATCGGTGATCGGAGAGGTCGGGCTTAGGTCCTTGCCCGCAAGCTCCAGCAGTTCCGAGACACCCGGTGAACTCATGCCGTGCTCCGCCTTGCCAGACCCACGCTGGCGACGACCGCCAGTGGGGCGAACGCCGCTCCGGTCCAGGTAGTCGCACCCGCGAGGTCGAGCAAACCCAAGCTTCCGATGAGCGCGCCCAACGCGTAGCCCGAGTCCCGGAAGAACCGGTACACGCCCAACGCGGTCGCGCGCTTCTCTGCCGCAGCCCGGTCAGCCACGGCCGCGATCAACACGGGGTAGACCATGCCGGTCCCGAGACCCAGCAGAACGGCCGCTAGAAGTGCCGTCGCGTACGAAGAAGCAGCAGCCAGGACCAGCAGGCCAGCGCCCTGGAAGGCCATCCCGGCGACGATCAGCAGCCGCCTGCCGATACGGTCGGACAGCGGACCGAACAGCGGCTGTCCCACGGCCCACATGAGCGGGTAGAGTCCCGCGACCAGGCCCACCTGGGCCAGGTCGAAGCCGCGCGCCGTGAGCATCAGCGGCAGGGATAGCCACACGAGGCCGTCTTTCAGGTTGGTCGCTAACCCCAGCAGGCTCGGCACGCCCACGCCGGGGATCCACCTCAGAGGCGCAGGCTTGGCTGCCGGGCTGGTCTCGGGCGCCCTCAACGACAACGTGAGCCCCGTCAGCGCGAAGGCAACGCCCATGAGGAAGGGCCACGGACGCAGGCCGAACTCCGCTGCCACGAGCCCCGTCATGAACGCCACGACGCTCACGCCCAGGTAGCCCGCGAACTCGTTGATGCCCGCCGCGAAGCCGCGTCGCCTCACAGGCACAAGGTCGACCATCATGTTGAGCGTCATCGACCAGGTGAGGGCCTGACCAACGCCCAGCAAGAGGTTGGCGAAGACGACGACCTCCCACGTGGGCGCCCACGCCAGCAGCGGTGCGACGGGTAGGGAAACGAGCCAACCGATAATGAGTACCCGCCGCCTGCCCCAGCGGTCCGCCGCCGCTCCGGCGAACAGGTTGAAGACGGCCTTCGCGATCGCGAACGCGATGATGAAACTGCCTATGGATGCGCCGGCCCTGAGGCCGAAGTCCTGCTCTGCCAGGATCGGGACGATCGTTCGCTCGAGTCCCACCATCGAGCCGACGAAAGCGTTCACCGCAGCCAGCAGCCAGAACGACCTGACGACCTTGGCCTCACCCGCGGCCGAACGCCGGGGCCCAACTTCGGATCGCGTCACCTGCAAGGCACAACCACCAACCCTCGTGTGGCCCGTGCCCCCCGGCACCGTTGGACCGACTCGCGCGAGGATAACCGCTCGAGAAGCCTTCACTTTGCGATGACGGCGCATTGTCTTCCGAGCTGGACGGCTCCATAATCGGCGTGGTTCCCGGAGGTTTCAGATGCCGATAGGACTTGACACAACTGGCGTGCACCACATCGCTCTGCGCTCGGCGGACCTGCGTCGCAGTCGCGATTTCTATGTCGACCTGCTCGGGTTCCCTGTGCTGATGGAAGCACCGACGATCTTCTTGTTCACCGCCGGCAGTTCGGTCTTCGCCGTCGTCGCCCCCACTGGCGAGACACAGTCCGGAGACCGCTTCAGTCCCTACCGTGTCGGCCTCGATCACGTCGCCCTGACCTGCGACGACGAGTCGAACCTCGAGCGCGTCGCCGGTGCGCTGGACGAGGCGGGCGTGTGGAACACCGGCGTGAAGACGGACGAGGTCCTCGGGAAGCGCTACGTCGCTTTCAAGGATCCCGACGGCATCAAGTGGGAGTACTACATGAGGTGATGCCGCACCGGCATGGCGCCCATCGGGCGCCACCTAGCGGTGAACGATCTGCTATCACATGCTCAACCGCGTTCTTCGGTAACTGGTAGCTAAGCCACAAGTCATTGGGAGGTAGACCATATGCGCGCTTTCCCCAAGTTGCTTCTGTCCCTCGCCGTGTTCCTGGCTGGGTCCGCCTTGGCGCAGGAGACGTTCCGGATCGCGATCGGCGTTGACGCCGACTCGCTCGACCCGGTACAGGGCACCACGACGACGATCGACAACATCGTCGATTACATGGCTCAGACGCTCATAGGCATCGACGAGACCGGCGCGCTCGTGCCGCTGCTAGCGACGGAGTGGAGCACCTCCGAAGACGGCCTGGCGATGGACCTCACCCTGCGCGAGGGCGTCGTGTTCCACGACGGCACCCCGCTCACCGCTGACGTGGTCGTCTGGAACTTCGACCGCCTGCGCGACCCCGAGGTGAACGTTCCCCGACGCGGACCGTACGCGCCCATCGAGAGCGTCGAGGCGGTCGACGACCTGCACGTCAGGCTCCACCTCAGCCAGCCCTCGCCCTACATGGCCGGCGCGCTCACGCAGTCGACGGCCGCGATCATCTCGCCAGCGTCCGTGGACGTCGAGGGCAACTCCTACACGAACATCACCCAGTTGGTGGGCACCGGCCCGTATGTGTTCGGGTCGCGCTCGCTCGGCGAGCGGATCGTCGTCACCCGCTTCGACGACTACTGGGGCGAGGCGCCCTTCTACGAGGAGGTCATCTTCCAGATCGTGCCGGAGGCGACCACCCGCGAGAGCCTGCTCCTCGCCGGCCAGGTCGACATGATCATCCTGCCGCCCGCGTCCGACATCCCGGCACTCGATGCCAACCCGGCCGTCGAGGTCGTGTTCGGACCCAGCAACCGCACCATCTTCATCGTGATCAACACGAGCAAGCCGGGGCTCGACGACCCGCGAGTTCGTCAAGCCCTGAACTACGCGGTGGACAAGCAGGCGATCGTAGACGGCATCCTCTTCGGCGCCGCGGACGTCATGGACGCGCCCATGGCCGAGAGCCTCTTCGGTTACCGCTCGGTCGGCGCCTACGAGTACGACCCCGAGCGCGCCCGCGAGCTGCTCGCAGAGGCCGGAATCGAACCCGGCGAGCTGACCCTCGACTTCATGGCCCCCACCGGCAGGTACGTGCAGGACTTCCCCGCCGCTCAGGCGATCGCCAACTACCTCTCCGAGGTCGGCGTCACCGCGAACGTGCGGACGATGGACTGGCCGACCTACGTCGGAACCATGACACAGCCCGTCGATCAGAACGAGACGCAGCTCCACCTGCTCGGCTGGGCGCCGGCGTTCATGGACGCCTCGCAGCAGATGCTCCAGTTCCAGCAGTCGCAGCACCCGCCGTCAGGGCTGGCGACCTCCTTCTACACGAACCCCGAGGTCGAGGAGCTGGTGTCGCAGGCGAACTCGACGGTCGACGAGGGCCAGCGCGCCGACCTCTACGCACAGGCCGCCGAGCTCATCTGGCAGGACGCGCCGTGGATCTTCCTCTGGGTTCAGCGCTTCCCCATGGTCCACTCGGCGGACGTCACCAACATCACGGGGCTGCCGAACGAGAAGTTCTACGCGCTCTACGCGCGTCCGGCCGACTGAAGGCCATCGCATGAGTGGCGGGCGCGGCTGGCCATCGGTCGTCCGCACCCGCCCCGCTAGTTGGGGCTATCGCGTCATGAGCACCCGGAGGCGGGTCTACCCATCGGGAACCGGATCTAGTTGACCGCGTACGTCGTTCAGCGCCTCATGGGCGTGGTCATCACAGTGTTCTTCGTCGCCATCACCGTGTTCCTGATGGTGCGGCTCTTGCCGGGCGATCCGGCGCGCGTCATCGCGGGCGTGCTCGCGTCCGAGGCGGAGGTCGACAGGCTTCGCGAGAGGCTGGGGCTTGACGAGCCGTTGTGGCGCCAGGGTGTGATCTTCGTCTCCGGCCTCGCGCGCGGAGACCTTGGCACTTCGGCCAGAACGTCAAACCCCGTGACAACCGAGATAGGTGCACGGTTCGGAGCCACGATGCGCCTTGCGATCGTGAGCACCGTGCTCGCGGTGCTGATAGGCGTGCCCCTGGGT
>DASRWD010000135.1:0-5153 GCA_035654755.1 Trueperaceae bacterium | reverse complement strand
GCAGTCGTTCCAGGAGAAGCTGAACGCGCTGCGCGTTGAGGAGAAGGCGCTGACCAGGGCAGGTGACGCCCTCGCGGCCCGGCGCAGGCGCCTGCCGATGGTGGCGGTCGACCCCACGACCCCGCTCATCGGGCCGGCGGGCCAGGTGACGGTGCTCGACGCCTTCGAGGGGCGGTCACAGCTGATCGCCTACTTCCACATGTGGCACGAAGGGCGACCGGCAGCCGGCCAATGCGAAGGTTGCACGTTCTTCACGACGCACGTGCAGGAGCTGTCCTACCTGCACTCACGCGACGTCACCTACGCGACGTTCTGCGAGGGGGACTACGAGGTCAGCTCGCGCTACCGCGACTTCATGGGTTGGACGCAACCATGGTACTCGGTGCCGGAGGAGTCGTACGGCGAGCTCATCGCGGGACGACACTTCGGCATCCTCGTCTCCTATCTGAGGGATGACGACCGCGTGTACGAGACCTACTGGACCACCGACCGAGGCAACGAGATCATGGCGCCCTCGCTGGCCCTGCTCGACCGTACGGTCTTCGGCCGTCAGGAGTCGTGGGAGGACTCGCCAGAAGGTTGGCACCAGCACTGGAGCTCGCGCGGCGGTTCCACCTTCAGGCAGGACGGCCGCCCTACCGCGCAGTGGTCGCGGATCGCCGCCGGCAGGGACGACGAACTGGGAAGTTAGTCCTTCGCTATGGCGTCCGCTACGGCTTGCTTACCGACGGCAAGCGACTCCTCGAGCGCACCCATCAACCCTCGGAAAGGCTTGACGAACTTCTCGACGCCCTCCGTCTCCAGCCGGTCCGCGACGTCCTCGAGGCCGATCCCCAGCGCTCCCAGCCGCTCGATGACCCGCTTGGCCTCGGGGAGACCCTCGGTGACCCTGGTCGCCGGATCTCCGTGGTCGCGGTAGGCGTCGAGCGTCTCGAGTGGCATGGTGTTGACGGTCTCGGGACCGATGAGCGGCTCCACGTACTTGGTGTCCGGGTAGCTCGGGTCCTTGGTGCCGGTCGAGGCCCACAGCAGCCGCTGCACCCGGGCGCCGGCTACGGCAAGTGGGCGCCAGCGTTCGTCGGTGTCCGAGAAACGCCGCGAGAAGATCTCGTACGCGACCTTGGCGTACGCGATGGCGGCCTCTCCGCGGAGGGACCTCGCCTCGTCGGTACCTATCTCGTCGAGTAGCGGGTCCACCATGACGTCGAAGCGGCTGAGGAAGAAGCTGGCCACGGAGTTGATGCCGCGTACGCTCTTACCCGCCGCCAGGCGCTCCTCCAACCCACTGACGTACGCGTCTATCACGCGTTCGTAGCGCTCCAGGCCGAACAGGAGCGTGACGTTGACGTTGATGCCGTCCCCTATCAGGCGCTGAATGGCGTCGAGGCCCGGCGCCGTCGCCGGCACCTTGATGAAGACGTTCGGCCGGCCCAGCCGCTGCCACAGGTGCTTGCCCTCTCTGTATGTCGCCTCGGCATCGTCCGCGACCTCGGGTGAGACCTCGAGTGAAACGAAGCCGTACTTGCCGCCAGACGCCTCGTGCGTTGGTGCGAAGAGGTCGGCCGCGCGCTGGATGTCCTCGATGACGATGTCCTCGTAGGCATCGGCGACGGTCCCGCCGGCCCTGGCGAGGCGCGCGATGGCCTCCCGGTAGTCGTCCGACTGGGTGATCGCCTTGTGGAAGATGGCTGGGTTTGAGGTGACGCCCCTCAGTCCGTCGCGGTCGATGAGCGTCTGCAGCGTGCCGTCGTCAAGCCAGGAGCGCCTTATCTCGTCCAGGTAGACGGACTGACCGTGCTCCTGCAGCCTCTTAAGTGGGTTCATGGACCCGATGTTACGACCGCGGGCGCTCCCAGCCGGTCGCCACGACCCGGTCCTCCACCAGCTCGAGGCGAGCGCGAGGCAGAGGGACGACGGCAGGGCCGCTTACCGCGCGCCCCGCCTGCTGCGGGTCGAAGACGCTCAGGTGGCACGGGCAGGTGATCGCAGGCGCATCCGTGTCGTAGTTGAAGCCCAGCCCTATGGCTGCCACGTCCGTGTTGAGGTTGACCACGCACTGCTCGTGCGTACAGATGCGGCTGAACGCAACGAGGTGAACGTCGTCAACGCTCAAGCCGCCGGTAACCGGGACGGGCGATCGGAGAGCCACCCCTGGCGAAGCGGCCAGCATGAACTCAGCCGAATCCCACACTTCTGCGAACGCCGTGAGGGGGCCGACCACCTGCGCTTCGGCGTCTTCGAACTCGGGCGTAGGGTCGGGCCGCCGCTTGACGAAGTGCGTGTCGATGGCCCGGTACGCGCCGTATGCCCCGCCGGCAGCGAGCGCGATGACAGGAGCTCGCCACAGCCACTTGACCAGCTCGCGGCGCCCGGCGTCGGGGCTCGTTGCGTCGGCGTGCTCGGTCTCAGGGCGGTCGCCCGCGGCGGTGTCCCGGACATCGACGTGATCGCCAGACCTGGAGCCCCTGACGTCGGCGTCGTCACGAGCTGCTTCCGGGAACTCCCGGTCGTCCCCGGCGGTCATCGCTGCGAGAGGTCCTCGACGACGAAAGTGACGACGGCATCCAGCTCTTCCGGGCTCAACGACGGGCCGAACGCCGGCATCATGCCCCTCCCGAACGTGACCGCGTCACGCACGTTGCCCTCGTTGGCAGCCCTGGGGTTCCCTTCCAACGTGGGACCCATGCCGCCCGGAGCGTGGCACTGGGTGCAGTTGCCGGCGAAGACGGTGGCTCCAAGCTCAGACGCGCCCAGTGAAGCGATTGGCTCGCCGGTGGGGGCGCCATCACCCTGTCCCAGCGACCTGCGCGCGCTGGTCAGGAGCTCCGCTGCTACCGGGTTGGCGTCCTCGCCCGCCAGTTCCAGGTAAGTCTCGATCGTCTCGACCGACTCCGCGAAACGCCCCAGTCGCAGGTACGCCTCGCCGAGTATCAGCACGGCGGACCGCTCGATGCCCTCCATGCCACCTGAGACCGCAGCCGCCCTCTCGATGAGTGCGGCGGCGTCGCCGGGCGCGCCGGACGCCATCATCGTCTCGCCCATGCGGGAGAGGGCGACCGGGTCCTGCGCGTCCGCCTCGGTGAGTAGCCTTAGGTAGGTCGAGACGGCGCCCTGCCTGTCGCCTGCGCGCCAGTAGAGGTCACCGAGGGTCGAGAGGTTCTCGGCCGATGGGTCGGACTCGACAGCCGCCAGCAACTCGTCCTCGCGATCGAAGAGCTCCAAGCGTGCCGACACCACGTCGTTCGGCTCGGTGCCGGACAGACTGACGTACCGCCGCAGCGCCGCTTCCGACGTGGCGTCGTCGCCGTTCGCGTAGGCGACCTCGGAGAGCAGGAAGTGGCTCTGGGCGTCTTCCGGGGCCACCTCGGTGGCGCGCTCGAGCCATGCCTGAGCTTCGCCAAGGCCCTCCTCGGTGCTCAGGGCGAGCACCGCCAGCCGCTGGAACACCGCAAGCTTGCCGTCGCCCTCGGCGTCAGCGGCGCGCACGTACGCGTCACGTGCCTGTTCCGTCTCCTGTACCGACGCGTAGGCGTCGCCCAACGCCATGAGGTTCCCGGTCGTCGGTTCGCGGTCAGCCGCGCGCCTAAGCTCGGTGATCCGCTGAGCGGCCTCCATGTCGGTGGTCGTGATCGTGGCGTCCTGACCGACGCGCGGCAGGACGTATGCCGGCAGGAACGCCGCCGCGACCACCGCGATGGCCAGCAACGATATGGCCGCTACGGGCGCGCGGCGTCTACCACGGGCGGGACGCGGGGTGGACTTGGCCCCCAGCGACCGTGCCGCAAGCTCCTCCTCGCGTTGGTCCATCGCCTTGATGGCGGCGGCGGCTTTAGCCTCGTACCTGGTCCTGAGCTGCTCGCGGCGTGGCTCGCTGAGGTCGGTGCGTTCGTCGAGCTCCGATATCGCGCGCAGCAGAGCCGCCTTCTCGTCGCTCAGGCCCGCGAGAACAGGATCGCTGTCGTCCGGTAGCGGGTCGGCGTGCCGCGGGGCGACCAGCGGAAGGGCGATGTAGGCGAACGCCAGTACCGCCAGTACCGCGACTAGCAGGAGGGTGATCACCGCTCACCCGAGGCGAGCTCGGACCGCACGCGCGCCAGGTCCTCCGGGTCCACGTCTATGGGCTCGCGGGAGCGGCGTTGCCAGCGCCGGCCCAGCACCAAGAGGGCCGTCACGCCGATCACCGCACCGACGACCGGGAGGATCCAGACCAGCAGATGTAGCCCGCGCTTGGGCGGGTCGAGGAGGATCCAGTCGCCGTAGCTCTGCTGGAAGAAAGCGAGGATCTCGGCTTCGCTGCGGCCCTGGCTGAGCTGCTCCTGGATGATCTGCCGCATCTCGACGGCGAGCTGGACGCTGGAGTCCGCGACGCTCTCGGACGTGCAGATGGGACAGCGCAGCTTCGCGGCGATCTCGAACACGCGGTTCTCGAGCTGAACGTCCTGAGCCAACGTGACCCCGGTGAGCAGCGTCACCAGCACGGTCAGCCACACAGGGCGGCCCGAAGCCGGCCGCTTCACCAACGGCGCGGTCATTCGAGCAGCGCCGCCAGTTGTGTCTCCATGACCTCGGGCGTTACCGGGCCGATGTGCTTGTGGACGACGCGGCCCTGGCGGTCGACGAAGAACGTCTCAGGCACGCCCAACAGGCCCCAGCCGATGCTCATGCGTGAGTCGTCGTCCATGGCGTTCGGGAAGCTGAGGCCGAACTGGTTGAGGAAGTCACGCCCCTCGTCGTACTTGCCCCTGTCCTGTGTCTGCACGCCAACGAACAGCACGTCAGTGTCCTGGTACTCCTGCCAGTAGGACTGGAGCACGGGCGCCTCGACGTAGCAGGGCGCGCACCATGACGCCCAGAAGTTGACGACCATGGGCTTGTCGCCCAGGTAGTCGGCCAGCGAGAGGACCTCGCCGTACGTGCCTGCGTAACGCTCGTAGAGCCTGAGGTCGAAGCTGGGCGCGGGCTTACCGATCAGCTCGGAGGGCAAGTTACGGTCCGGCTCGCCCCTCAGCAGTCCGAACGCGAACAGACCCCCCAGCGCCGCCACGGCCACCAAGGTGATGAGCATCCTGCTCGCCTTCACTCAAGCCTCCTGGCCGGCGGTCGCCATACGGGGCGTACGCGCCGGCAGGTCTCGGGTCGCGCCGCCCAGCGAG
>DASRWD010000134.1:0-5761 GCA_035654755.1 Trueperaceae bacterium | reverse complement strand
ATCCCGTTGTCGTCGAACGGGTTGTGGCTCGCAGAAACGACCACGCCGGCATCGGCGCTCAGCGTGCGCGTGAGGTAAGACACCGCCGGGGTCGGTACGACGCCGAGCTCGGTGACGTCCGCGCCTCGGGATGTGAGGCCGGCGCCGAGCGCCTGGGCGAGCATCGGCCCCGACCGGCGGGTGTCCATGCCGATCACCACGCGCGGCCTGTCGCTGCCGGAGCGCTTCAACAACTCGGCGGTGGCCTCGCCCAGGTGCAGGGCGAACCCTGCTGTCATAGGGTGCTGGCCGGCGACGCCACGCACGCCGTCCGTGCCGAAGTAGCGCCGATCGGACATGGCATCGAATATACCGAGCCGGACGGCCGACCGGAGTGGTAGCGTCCTTCACCGTGACGCTGCTCTCCCAGAACGTCGTGCCCAGCGAGGCGCTGGCGTTCACGCTCGACTTCAGGATCGCCGGGCTCGTGCACGTCAGGAAGGGCACGCCCATCTCGCGCTACCTCAACCAGAGGGAGCGAACTTACGTTCCTATGACGGTGTGCCGTGTCTACCGGCCGGGGCTCGAGCAGCCGCCGGCAGAGAGCGCTCTGCTGTACGAGACGGACTTCGCGGCCGTGCCGAAGGAACGCCTCGCGTTCCTGATAGGCGGCATGGCGGAGCCGCCCACGGAGCGCACGAACCGTGAGCCGCGGCAGGTTTCCGTCATGTACCCGGCGTTCGTTCTGACCGGCACGATGCACCTGCCGCCGCGCGTGCGCATGTCCGACCACCTCTCGCTGGTGTACGGGGACCGTCCGTTCGCAGAGCTGTCAGACGTGAACGTCTGCAAGCCGCGTCCCGATGCGCGGGTGGAAGAGTTCGAGATCGTCAGACGCCATCCGCTTGTCACCGTCAACATCGCGCTGGCGGGCGGGCTGTTCGACGTCACGAACCCCATCGGCCGGGACTTCCGCCAGACAGACTGATAAGTCTATTCAGACGTTCCAGCCACCGGCGACTTCCAGCGTCGTGCCGGTGACGTAAGCCGCCTCCTCCGAGACCAGGAAGCGCACGGCCGCCACCAGCTCCTCGAGTCGCCCCAGCCGGCCCATCGGGACCTCGTCCACCGGCTTGGTCACGCTGTTCTCCAGTACGCCAGGGCTCACCACGTTGACGGTCAAGCCGTGCGCGGCTTCCACCTTTGCGAGGGACTTCGAGTAGAGGATCACCCCCGTCTTGGCGATTCCGTAGGCCACGATGCCGGGTCTAGCCTTGACCAGCTCCGCCCCCGCGTAGCCGATGTTCACGATACGGCCGCCCCTCCCTGACTCCCTCAGGTGGGGCACCGCCTGCTGGCAGGTGTAGAAGGTCGAGTAAAGGTTGCTCTCGAACATGTAGCGCCAGGTCTGGCCCGAGAGCTGGCCCAGCGGGCCGTGATGGTAGTCGCCGACGTTGTTGACGAGGACGTCGAGCCGCCCGAACCGCTCGTGAACCTCGTCCACCAGCCGGCGCGCCTCATCCTCGACCGTGACGTCTGCCTGGAACGTCACGGCCCTGACGCCCTGCTCCTCGGCCTCTACCGCGACCTTATCGGCCTCGTCCGAGCTGCTGCGGTAGTGGACGGCAACGTCGAAGCCCTCGCGCGCCAGGCCGAGCAGGATCGCTTTGCCTACGCCCTTGGCCGAGCCTGTCACCAGAGCAGCCGGCCGGTCCGCGCTCAAGACAGGGACCCCCAGCGCCTGCGGTGCGCGCCGTAGCGGATGATCAGCACGAGGACAAGGTACACGCCCTGCGCCAGCACCAGCCACACGTAGGCGAACGGTCGGCCGAGGACCAGACAGACGCCGAGCGCTAGGTTCTGGGTGCTCAGCCCCAAGTTCACGAGCGAAGCCGTCGAAGCCAGACCCCACCACGAGCGCCGCTCCGCCGGGGAGACATCATCGAGCGCCTTCCCGGAGGCCGACTCGAGCAGCCTGCGTTCGAGAGTCCGCACGGCTTGGTCCTGCGGCGCCAACAGGTGCGCGTAGAGGCCGCGGAAGAACCGCAGCCCCGGCGAGGCCGGGATGCCGACCTGAGCGGGTTCAGGAGAGGGCACTCGTGGCGCCTCGCCGTGGGCTTCGCGGTAGAGGCGCTCGGCGTTGAAGTCGTAAGTGAGCAGCAGCATGAGCACGACGAACCCGCTGAGGGCGGCCCACCATGGGCCGTGCGTGGCGAGAGCGACGAACAGGCAGGCGTTGCCGAGCAGGTCCACGCCCGTGTCCAGGTAGCGGCCCAGCTCGGTGACTCGCCCGGTGGCCCTGGCCAGCGCCCCGTCCAGGTTGTCCAGAACCGTGCGCGCCTGCAGCAGGAGAGCCGCCACGACCAGCGCCGGCTGGGACCCCAGGGCGATGAGCGCCGCGGCAACCGCAGCCAGAACGCCGTGGGACACGACGACCTGCCAGGGCTCGAGCCCCAAGCGTGACAGCATCCTCACCCCGGGGCCCACGATCGGGTGAACCGCCCGCATCACCAGCTCATGGCGCGGCCGGGGCTTGACCCCGTCTGCGTGGGACATGAGGGACAAGACTAGCGCGGTGGGGAACATTTCGCCTGGGATGTGCGTGGTCAGCGCATATCATCTATCGACGCCGTCCCGGCGAACCCGCCCGGGACGAGTGCCTTCGTAGGCGAGCGCCGTGGGAGGTTGTAGAGGTGGACCCCAAGCTCAAGCTGATCAGTTCGAACGACCACGACAACTTCGAGCGGCGGCTGCGGGACTTCTTGGACTCGCTTGGTCGTGACGACGTGATCGTAGACATCAAGTTCAGCACCGCCCATCTCGTGACCGGAGGCGTCGAGTTCAGCGCCTTGGTGCACTATCAGGAGACGTCCTCGTGGGGCGATTCCTGAGCCGTGCGCAACGGTCGCCCTCGGTGACCGCCCGGGGCGAGAGGTTAGACTCCGGCCGATGACGACGCTCGTGCTGGTCGTTGACGACGAGCCCGCCATGCTCAAGGTGAGCGAGATGACGCTCACGCAGGCCGGCTTCAACGTCCTAACCATGGACGATCCCGTCGAGGCGCTAGGTGAGATCAGGGAAGGTCTCCGGCCCGACGTGATCGTTTCCGACGTGTCGATGCCTCAGCTGGACGGCTTCGCGTTCTACGAGAAGGTGCGCGAGATCCCCGAGCTGAGGAGCGTGCCGTTCCTGTTCCTAACCGCGCTCGAGGACCGCCGGTCCATGCGGCGCGGCATGACGTTGGGCGCCGACGACTACCTCACCAAGCCTGTCCAGAAGGACGAGCTCCTCGAGGCCGTCACGGTGCGCCTCAGGCGCGTCGAGGAGCTCAGGCGACCGCTCGAGGGCGTGGTCAGCGCCCGCGGCTTCGGACCGCCGATGGTCACCAGGCAGGGGGAACGTCTCGACTGGGACTCGCTGAAGGCGCTCGAGCTGCTCTTCTACCTGCTGGAGCACCGCTCCGGGGTCGCCACCTTCGAGGTGGCGGAAGCGCTGTGGCCGGGCAAGACCGAGTCCAAGGCCTCGTCCAGCTTCCACACGACCCTCTACCGCCTCCGCAAGGTGATGGGCGGCGAGCTGGTGGAGTCGGCCAACCGGCGCTACTACCTGAAGGACAGCTTCAGCATCGACTACGACGTGGACACCTACCGGAAGCTGGTGGCCAAGGCGCGCGAGGGCAGGCAGATCTCCGATCACATGGCCGCCGCGAACCTCTACGGTGGCCACTTCATGGTGGGGTTCGAGTCGGACTGGGTAGACGCCATAAGGCAGAACCTGCAGTCCGAGCACCTGTCGCTGTTGCAGGCGGCTGCGGAGTTGGCCCTCAACGGCAACGACTTGACGAGGGCGACGAGCATCTACCAGTCGATGACCGAGCACGAGCCCTACAGCGAGATCGCGTGGGAGGGGCTCGCAGACGTCTGGGAGCGTCGTGGCGAGCGCGTCAAGGCCGAGAACGCCCGCGAGCGCTTCGAGCGCCTGATGCTCGACGGCTGACCCAGCGCGTACCGTGTTACGGGCACGCGGCGCGACATGCGCGCCCCTTCGTGGGCGCGGCAGTGACGATCAACCTAAGGAGACTGGAGCATGTACGAGGTCGACCTGAGCGGCAAGAGGGGCCTGGTTATGGGCGTGGCCAACCAGCGCTCCATCGGCTGGGCCATCGCCCAACCGTTGGCGCGCGCAGGGGCGCGACTGGCGTTCTCCTACCAGGGAGAGCGGATCAGGCCGTCGCTGGAGAAACTGACGGGCGACCTAGCGGCTCCGGTGCTCATAGACGCGGACGTGACGGACGACGCCGCGTTGGACCGCCTGTTCGACCAGGTCGAGAGAGAGTTGGGCGGCCTGGACTACGTCGTCCACTCGATCGGCTACGCGCCGCCGCCCACGTTCGAGCGTCCGTTCGTCGAGACGAGCCGCTCGGACTGGCAGACGGCCATGGACGTCTCGGCGTACTCCCTCGTCGCGGTGGCCCAGCGCGCTTCCAAGCTGATGAACACAGGCGGCAGCATCCTGACCCTCAGCTACCTGGCAGCTGAGCGGGTGGTGCCGCACTACAACATGATGGGTGTGGCCAAGGCCGCGCTGGAGGCAAGCGTGCGCTACCTCGCGTACGACCTGGGACCTCAGGGCATCAGGGTCAACGCGATCAGCGCCGGCGCCGTGCGCACCATCGCCGCACGTTCGATCCAGGGCTTCGGTGACATGTACTCGCACGCCGGCTCGCTCTCCATGCTTCGGCGGAACATCAGCGCGGAAGAGGTTGGCGCCATGGCCCTCGCCCTGCTCTCTGAGCAGCTCGGCGGAGGAGTCACCGGCGAGACGCTCTACGTGGACGCCGGGTTCCACGCCATAGGGATGTTCCTGCCCAGAGACGAGTCCTAGCCGCTCGCGATATGCTCCGGCGCATGCCGGTGATCCTGGTACTCGAAGTATGCCGTGGCCGAACGAGCCGTGGCCGATGGCGTGGGCGCGCGATGCAAGCGCGCCGAGCCTGACCACGGAACGCGTCAGGGCCCTGCTGGCCCCTGGCACGTTCGCCTAGACCACTTCGAGAACCGAACGGAGAACCCCGGTATGCCCCAGACCTCGCCCGAAGATCGAACTCAGTCACGGCCCTCTGGATCCGAGACGCCGCCCAGTAGCAGCGCCGTGGCCGGCCGAACAGCCGAGAAGACCGTGCCGGTCTACCGGGAGCTACTGGCGGATCTCGAGACGCCCCTGACGGCGTACCTGAAGGTCGCAGGTCACCCGTCCTTCTTGCTCGAGAGCGTCGAGCAGGGTGAAAGGGTCGCACGCTACTCCTTCATCGGCACCGGCGAACGTCGGCGCATCAGCGCGCGGGGGCGCGAGGTGACGACGGTGGCGGGCGACGAGACGCGTACCATCGAGTCCGACGACCCCCTGAGGGTCCTGTGGGACACGGTCGTCCGCGACTGCGCGGACGCGCCCGACCTGCCGCCCCTCTGGGCCGGGGCCGTTGGCTACGCGAGCTACGACCTTGTCCGCGTCTACGAGCGCCTGCCGGACGCCAACCCGGACGAGCTGGGCATCCCGGACATGCTGTTCATCGAGCCAGAGGTCATCGTCGTCTTCGACCACCTCAAGCGGAAGCTGTTCATCGTCGCGCCGGCTGTGGAGGGCGACGAGGCGGACAACGCCAGGGCACAGGCCGTCGTCGACGCCGCGTACCAGCGCCTTCGCGGCCCGCTTCCGGGCGTGCCGGGTGACCGCGCCGGGCGCGCGACCGAGTTCACGACGAACATGGACGAGCCCTCCTTCC
>DASRWD010000133.1:0-14476 GCA_035654755.1 Trueperaceae bacterium | reverse complement strand
TGGACCGTCTGAACGGCTCCCGCCATGTCGACGTTGACCACCGCCTGCACGCCTCCGCCGCCGAGCGTCACCTGTCCCGTGACGAGGGCGCCGGCGTCGAACAGACGTCGAACCGTCTGGTTGACGTCAGCTTCCGCGTCCAGCGCCTTGTTGGCTACGAGTGCCACGTCGCCTATGGGTGGGGCGTACACGTTCGGTACCTGGTTGAGCGCACGCTGAACGGCGCTTGGCAGTCCGAGTTGGTAGGCCTGCGTGTTGGCCCCGGCATCGAAGGGGAAGACGGCGACGCGGGTCACCTGCGCGGCCGCGAAGTTCAGTATGGCCGCCGAGACGACGACGAGGAAGCGGTAGATGAGCTTCGGGCTGGTGGGCATGACGCGGCAGTATAACCGCGTGCGGTGAGAAGCCTGACCCTCCGGCGAAGGCTCGTTCTTGCCGTTCAGGACGGCAACTTCTCGGGTCCGAACGCGCCCGGGAGCAGGCCCGAGACCGTGGTTCTTACTACCTGGCCCTTGTGGTTCACGAGGAAGACCTCGGCGTCGGGTGAGAACTCGTAGAGAACCTGCCTGCAGGCGCCGCACGGCGAGGACGGTTCCTCGGACTCCGTGTAGACGACCACCTGACTGAACGCCCTTGCGCCGGCCGTTGCCATCGCCTGCACCGCCGACTGCTCGGCGCAACGGGTCAGCCCGAAGCTGGCGTTCTCCACGTTCGCGCCGGCGAAGACCGCGCCGTCCGCAGCCCTTAGCGCCGCTCCGACGCCGAAGCGCGAGTACGGGGTGTACGCGTTGGCGAAGGCGTCCTTGGCGGCTCGTAGGAGGTCCTCGGGCGGGTTGCTCACCCGGCACCACCCCAGGACGTCAGGCGTGCGAGCAGGGGAGGGCCCAGCACGACGAGGCCCACGACCACCGCTCCGATCGAGGCTGTCAGTACCGCTGCGGCGGCTAAGTCCTTGGCCGTGCCGGCCAGTTGGTGGAAGTTCGGTGACGCGAGGTCGACGACCGCCTCGACGGCGCTGTTCATCAGCTCCATGGCCAAGACGACCGTGCACGCGATCACGATGGGCGCCGCGGGCGCGCGCAGCCAGGCCGCCGTGCCGAGCGCGACGAGGCCGATCGCGACCTCGAGCCTGAGGTTCGGCTGCGTGGCCCACGCGCGCGCGAGCCCGGAGCCCGCTACCGCGAACGACCTGCCCAACCTCGCCCTGTTCACGCTCATCACTCCTCCGCCTGGGCTCCCAGTATCGCCACCGCTCGCGCCTGTGCCGTGCGGAAGGCGCCCCAGTCTTCCTCGGTCTGGTGGTCGTGGCCCAGCAGGTGCATGAGCCCGTGGGCAGCCAACGTGACCAGCTCGACGGGGAGTGTATGCCCGGAAGCGCGCGCCTGTTCCGATGCCGTGTCGATGCTCACGATCACGTCACCGAGATGCGGTGTGCGCGGGTGACCGACGTCCGTTGGTTCGTGGAGCGGGTAGGACAGGACGTCGGTGGGGCCCTCCACACCGCGGTCGCGCTCGTTCATACCGGCGATCGCCGGGTCGTCGACTATCACGAGCGTCGCCTCGTCCCCGCGGTCGCCCACCTCGTCGAGAAGGGTAGCGAGCACGATGGACAGCTCACGAACGTGAGGGCACCGTCCGGTCTCGTCGATCACCTCTACGGGCACCACTCACCCCCTTGGCCGCGTGGCCGACCTCGTCGTCCTCGCCCGCGGGCGCCGGGACCGGGCCCGTGTCGCGGCCGGCCTGCAGCCCCCGGGCGACCTTGAGACCCTTGATCTCCTCGGAGCTGGGGTAGCTGATGCGCCTGTGCAGGACCGCTGTGAGCATCCGCTCGAACGTGTTGGCGATGACCTCGAGGTCGGCGAAGTTGAGCGGGCTCTCGGCGAACTGCCCGTCCTGCTGGCGTTGCTCGATGATCCGGTCGATCAGGCCCCGTATCGACGAGGGGCTGGGGTCCTCGAGCGTACGTGATGCCGACTCGATGGAGTCCGCCAGCATGAGCACGGCCGTCTCCTTGCTGCGCGGCCTGGGACCGGGGTAGCGGAAGTTGAGTTCCTCTACCTTGCCCTCCTCGAGTGCGCGCTTGTAGAAGTACGAGAGCACAGTGGTGCCGTGGTGCTCGGCGATGAACTGCTCGAGCTCCCGGGGCACGCCGTACTGGCGGGCGAGCTCGATCCCGTCGCGCACGTGGCTGGTGACGATCAGGTAGCTGAGGTGCGGGCTGAGCTGGTCGTGCGGGTTCTCGCCGCTGAACTGGTTCTCGATGAAGAACTGCGGCCGCCTGGTCTTGCCGACGTCGTGGAAGAGCGCGCCGACACGCGCGAGCAGCGCGTTGCCGCCGATGTTCTTGACGGCCTGCTCCACGAGGTTGGAGATGATGAGGCTGTGCTGGTAGGTGCCCGGCGCCTCGGTGACCAATAGCTGCAGGAGCGGGTTGGTGGGGCTAGAAAGCTCGAGCAGCCTGAAGTCGGTGAGGAAGCCGAAGACGCTCTCGGCGACGGGCAGCAGGCCGAGCGCGACGACGCCGGCCAGCAAGCCGCCGGCGGCCACCAGGGCGGCCGCCCCTGCCGCCTCGGCGGAGGTCATCCCACCCGCGCTCAGCACCATGGCGTAAGTTGTCAGGCCGCCGATGGCGCCGCCGGCGAGGCCGGCCCCTGCGATCGCCAGGCGGGTTCGCCGCGCCTGCACCAAGAGCGCCGCGGCGACGGAACCCACGAACGTGGCGACCAGGGCCTGTAGAGGAGCGGCGGGCACCAGTAGTCCCACGGCGACCGCCGTCCAAGCCGACCAGGCCAGACCGGCCCCGGTTCCCAGCAGCGCAGCGACGACCAGCGGCGCCAGCACGGCGAACAGGAAGTACGGCGAGAGGTCGACGGCGATCCGCTGGACGCCCACCGTGAGCACGGTCAGCGCGAACAGGAACACGAGCTGGTTGGGGCTCACCTTCGAGGCCAGGTAGTCGCGTCCGATGACGACCGGGGCCGTGAGCAGGAGCGCCAGTACGAGGCAACCGATGATTATCCAGGCCGTCTGCGTGGCCGCGTCCGCCCTGGCGCTGTAGAGACCCAGCGACGCCAGCACCCGCAGGTGGTCCTCGGTGAGCGGCTGACCCTCTTCGACGATCACCTCGCCGGCGTCCAGGGTCTGCATGACGGGGCTTATCGCCGCGGCCGCCGCCGACCTCGCCGCCTGTGTAAGCGCGTCGTCCGGCAGGGCTGTGGCGACGAGCCGCCTGTCGAGGACCGCGCGCACTTCACCGCGTCTCTCGGGGGGCGCCAGGTCTATGGCGGCGATCATGACCTGGCCGACCTCGTCCGCCCGCACCCCCTGTGGGTCCTGGTACGCGTCGACCACGAACGTGACCGCGTCGTCCGGAAGCCCCGACGCCGTGATGCTGGCTATGACCAGGTCGCGCAAAGAGGTGTCGACCGTGTAGACGGTCTCGATCTGCCCACGAGCCGCCTGTCTCTGCCGCTGTGTGGCGAGCAGGTCGACGACCTGCGTGGCGACGGGTGCAACGAACGTCTGCGGGCTGGGCTGACCCAGCTCTAGCGGGGTCCGTTGCCGGAGCCCGTAGACGGTGTAGAGCAGGCCCGCGAGTACAGCGACGAGGGCCAGGGCGAGCAGCCAGTAGCCCCGGAGCCGGGCTGTGCGGGTCTCAGCCGAGCTGCTCATAGGCCAGGATGATCTGCGCCACCAAGGGGTGACGCACGACGTCGGCCTTGCTGAACTCTATGAACTTGATGCCTTCGATGTCCCTCAGTATCGACTGGGCGACCTTCAGCCCGCTCTGGACGGAGCCGGGAAGGTCGGTCTGTGTGGTGTCGCCGGTGACGACGACCTTGCTGTTGAAGCCCATGCGCGTAAGGAACATCTTCATCTGCTCGCCGGTCGTGTTCTGGGCCTCGTCGAGGATGATGAACGCGTCGTTCAGCGTACGGCCACGCATGAAGGCGAGCGGCGCGACCTCTATGGTTCCCTGCTCCAACAGCCTCTCCGAGCGGTCGGCGGGAAGCATGTCGTAGAGGGCGTCGTACAGAGGGCGAAGGTAAGGGTCTATCTTGGCCTGCAGGTCGCCCGGCAGGAACCCTAGACGCTCGCCGGCCTCCACGGCCGGTCGGGTGAGGATGATCCGCTTGACCTTGTTCGCGGCCAGGGCCTCGACGGCCATGGCGACGGCCAGGTAGGTCTTGCCGGTGCCGGCCGGGCCCAACCCGAACGTGATCGGGTTGGCGGCTATGGCCTGCACGTAGCGGCGCTGACCCGCGGTCTTGGGTTTGGCGCGTCCCGGCAGCCTGGGCACGTCCTCGCCGTTCATGGCGGGGTCCATGCTGGCCTCTGCTTCCGATCCCACGACGTCGCCGAACTCGAGCTCTGACAAGCTCAGCTCGGAGCCGCTTCGTATCACCTGCAGGAGGTTCCTGAAGGTGTCGGCGGCCTCCTTGACGTCGGGCTCTTCTCCCAACAGACGCAACTCGTCCCCACGCGCGACGACCTTGGCGCGGAGCTTGGAGCGCAACAGTCTGAGGTTCTCGTCGTTCTTGCCGTAAAGCGACATGGCCTCGGCGGGGCTGTTCAGCTTCAGTGTCAGTGAGGTCGCTATCTTTCCCTCCTACGGCGCAGCGAGAGCGGCGGGCTCAGGATCTCGTGCCAGATGAGGCCCTGCATGATCCCGGCTTTGTCGGTCTGAGGGGCTGCGGCGGCGCCCAGTCTAGCCGTGACGGGCCCGGAACCCGGTCGCCTGCCGTCACCTCTGAGCCCCTCGCTGCCGATCTCGGAGCGGGCGGCCCGTGCGATACGCCGAGCCGTCCGAGTAGCGGGCACCACGCTGGGGGAGAGCGCCTGGCGTGCGCCCTCCCTGCCAAGTGGGCCCTCGCGTCCGATGGGGCCGCTCCGCCCGAGCGACGGCGTCGCCTCACTGACCGAACCGCCTGCAGGGCCTTGGCCCCCGGATGCCGGGACGACATCCTGGCCGGTCCCGCCCTCCGGTCCGAGCCCCGGGAACCGACGTTCGCCGATCTCGGACAAACGCCTCTCCGGGACGCTCACCAGTGCGCCCTCGAACGGGTCGCTGCCTACGAGTGAGCCGGGGCGCCCAGCTGAAGGAGCCTGGGCCGTCGCACGCTTGCCGGCCATCCGCGCCCGCTCGGATTCCCGTCTTTGCGCCTCCTCGACCCGCCGCCTTATCTCGGCGAGCGTGGCCGAAGGCGTGTCCTGGCCTGTGCTCGCCGTGGGTCCACCCGGTGCTGGCGAGGTCGTGGATGGCGAGCCAAGTCGACCGTCGGCCTGGGCCTGACCTTTGCCGGGCCGACCCTGCGCCGGCTGCCCCTTCTTGCCCTTACCTGCCCGGCTGAACAGGGGCAGCACCACGAAGAAGACGAAGAAAAGCAGCCCGAGGATGGTGTCCAAGTCCACCTGCTTAGGCGCCGCCCTCGTCGTCGGCCGCGCGGGCGATGTTGCCGCGCATGCTGGTGTCCGACTGGATGTTCTGGAGCTGGTAGTAGTCCATGATGCCGATGTTGCCGCTCCTGAAGGCCTCGGCGATGGCTTGCGGCACCTCGGCCTCGGCCTCCACGACCTTGGCCCTCATGGCCTCGACGCGGGCGCTGTTCTCCTGCTCCTCGGCAACGGCCATCGCGCGGCGTTCCTCGGCCTTGGCCTGGGCGACACGCTTGTCCGCCTCCGCCTGGTCCGTCTGGAGCTGGGCGCCGATGTTCCGACCCACGTTCACGTCTGCGATGTCGATCGAGAGGATCTCGAAGGCCGTGCCGGAGTCGAGGCCCTTCGCGAGCACGGTCTTGGAGATGATGTCCGGGTTCTCCAGCACGCCCTTGTGGGACTGCGTTGAGCCGATGGAGGAGACGACGCCTTCACCGACGCGGGCGATGATCGTCTCTTCGCCGGCGCCCCCGACGAGGCGCTCGAGGTTCGCGCGCACCGTGATGCGCGCCGTAGCGATGAGCTCGATACCGTCCTTGGCGACGGCGGAGATGTTGGGCGTCTGAATCACGCGTGGGTTGACCGAGACGCGCACGGCGTCGAGAACGTCACGACCCGCGAGGTCTATGGCGGCCGCGCGGTCGAAGGGCAGCGCGATGCGCGCCTTGTCTGCGGCGATGAGCGCGTCTACGACCCGGTCGACGTTGCCGCCCGCCAGGTAGTGGGCTTCGAGCTGGTTCTGGTTGACCTCGATGCCCGCCTTGTCCGCCTTGATGAGCGGCAGGATGATCCTGTGGGGCGGAACGCGGCGAAGCCGCATGGCGACGAGGCTGATGAGGCTCACCCTCACGCCGGCCGAGATGGCCGAGATCCAGAGTCCGATCGGTATGACCGAGAACAGGATGATGAAGAAAAGGACGATCGCGCCGGCGAGGATTATCAGTGGTACGTCGATCACAAGTTCTCTGCGCCTCCTTCAGGCGTGCTTTCCGCTTGAACCTCTTCTGTGGTTGATGCGGCTGCGGTGCTGGTGTCAGGTCCGTCCTCCACGGCGCGAACCGTCACTCGGTTCCCTTCCACCCGCAGGACCCTTATACGACTGCCGGAAGAGACGTAGTCTCCCTCGGTTACGACGTCTACGCGTGCCGTGCCGAACCGGGCGACGCCGGCAGGCCGCAGATCGGAGAGCGCCGTTCCGGTCGCGCCGACCAGCTCCGGCATGTCCTCCGAGACGAGCGTGAGGCCCTGAGGCGTCGCCAGCCTGGTGGAGAGCCTGAACGCCGAGGCGACACGCGAGTTAGGCAGCATCCACAACAGGACGGCCAGCAGAACGCCACCGAAGAGGGCGCTGTAGCCGATCACCGTGAGGCTGCCCTCCTCGAATATGCGCACGACCGCGAACACCAAGGCCGCGAGCCCCAAGACACCAGCCACACCGAAGCCAGGCAGCACCAGCACCTCGACGGCCAACAGCACGACGCCGCCCACCAGGAGGAGGAGGTCGACTGGCCCGGCGGGCGTCGCGATGAAGGCCGAGTAGGCGAAGGCTGCCAGGGCGAGGATGCCGATGGCCCCGGGAACGCCGAACCCAGGGGAGAAGATCTCGATCAACAGGCCACCGATGCCTATGACCAGCAACGCGGCGGCCAGCAGGGGCTGCGCGAGGAAGGCCCCGAGGCGCTCGGCGAACCCGGGCTCGAGCCGCTCGACAGGCACGCCTCCGTACCCGAAGTCTGCCAACGCTTGGGCGAGCGTCGCGGCCTGTATGTCGGCGATGCCGTGCTCTACGGCCTGCGCGGCCGTTAGCGTGACGAGCTCGGAGGCGGTCGAGAGACCCGGGATCACGACGGCGGGGTCCACCATGCCCTCGGCGACCGTCGGGTTGCGACCCCGAGCCTCCGCCACGCTGCGGAACTCTCCGCGAAGCGCTGACGAGAACTTCTCGTCCACCGCGCTGATGCCGACCGGTGTGGCGAGGATGGGCAGCGCCGCCCCGATGCTGGACCCGGGCAGCATCGCCAGCCTCTCGGCCGACATGGCGATCAGCGCCCCGGCGCTGAACGCGTTCTGCACCACGGCGATAGTGGGCACCTGCGCCTCGTGGAGGATGACGCCTACGATGTCCTGCATGGCGCCGACGGCCCCGCCCGGCGTGTCCACGTAGATGATCATGGCCAGGGGTTTCGCGTCGTTGGCCCGCTGTACGCGGCTCCTCACGAACGTGGTCGTGGCCGGCGAGATCTCACCCTCGACAGGGATGAGCCATACCTCGTTGAGTACGCTGCCAGAGGACTGTTGCGCCAAGCCGAGGCCGGACGCGACGAAAGCTGTCACGGCAAGCGCGGTAAGGACGAAGCGCCGCGCCGCGCCGGTCGTTGACTTCACGTGGTCAAGATACCACGGGGTCCCGTGACGAACGGACGTCGGGCATGCCGAGCCTCTGGTGTGGAAGGGTTATGACGGGCGGTCCTCGCGGCACTGGCGCAGCTCGAACGAAGGAGCCGTCGGGCGGACAGGTTTGGCGGGGGCATAGGGACTCGAACCCCAGACCTACGGTTTTGGAGACCGCCGCTCTACCGACTGAGCTATACCCCCAAGGGATCGTCCGCCCGGCGGGCCGAAGACAGACTATACCGCGTCGCCGAAGGGTGAAGGTATACCTGGCGCCCCGCGAGAGGGTGCTATAACTTGGACCCATGCAGGCTGTAGTCGACCATCAGGAGAGAGTCTCCTTCACCGAGGCAGGTGCCAGCCGGGCTCGTGACCTGCTTACCGGTAGCGGCGTCGCCGGCGGCGCCGTTCGCATCTTCGTCAAGTCGGGCGGATGCAGTGGGTACCAGTACGGCATGAAGATCGACGACGCTCGGCTCGAGGGCGACCGCGAGTTCGAGTCGAACGGCGTGAAGCTCGTCATAGACCAGCGCAGCTGGCCGCTCCTGAAGGGTTGCCAGGTGGACTTCGTAGAGAACCTGATGGGTGGCGGGTTCAGCGTCAGCAACCCCAACGCCTCCAGCGAGTGCGGCTGCGGCCATAGCTTCCGCACCGATGGCACCGCGCCGCCGGCCGAGGGCGCCAGCTGCAGCTAGATCTTGAGCAGAACGATCAAGTGAACACGCTTCGCTCGGCCGTTAGCTAAGCAGCGTCTTCTCCCACGGCCGGGAAGCGGTAGCGCAACACCGGCTGCCTGGCCGCCTTGACCTCGTCGGGGCGCCTGACTGGCGTGTCGTACGGGGCACCCTTCAGGTACTCGGGGTCCTCCTCGGCACGCGCGAGCACGGCCTCCAGCGCCTCGATGTAGGCGTCCAAGGTCTCCAGCGATTCGGTCTCTGTCGGCTCGACCATCATCGCTTCCTTGACGACCAGCGGGAAGTACACGGTCATGGGGTGCATCCCGTGGTCGAGGAGTGCCTTGGCGACGTCGAGCGTCTTGAGGCCAGCGGGCGGCTGGGCCACGAACTCGTGCATGCAGGTCCGGTCGAAGGGGATGGTGAAGCCGATCTCCTTGAACCGCTCCTTGAGGTAGTTGGCGTTGAGGACGGCGTAGCCGCTCACATCCCTCAGCCCGTCCCGACCGAGCGCACGGATGTACGTGTAGGCCCTCACCAGGTTGCCGAAGTTGCCGAAGTGGCTGCGCATCCGACCTATCGACTGCGGCAGGTCCTCCAGCAGCACGTACTCGTCTCCACGCTTGTCGACGATGGGTACCGGTAGGAACTCGCGCAGCTTCGCCTTCACACCCACCGGACCGGTGCCGGGTCCGCCGCCGCCGTGAGGGGTCGTGAACGTCTTGTGCAGGTTGAGGTGGACGACGTCGAAGCCCATGTCGCCGGGCCTGACACGGCCGAGGATCGCGTTGAGGTTGGCACCGTCGTAGTAGAGGAGGGCTCCGGCGGCGTGCGCGACCGCGGCTAGCTGCGTGATCCGGCGCTCGAAGAGGCCGAGCGTGTTCGGGTTAGTGAGCATCACGGCCGCCACGTCGGGACCCATCGCGGCCTCGAACGCGGCCAGGTCGACCTCGCCGGACGCGGCCGTGCGCACCTCGCGCACCTCGTAGCCGGCCATCGCGGCCGTCGCGGGGTTCGTGCCGTGGGCGCTGTCCGGAACGATCACCACGCGGCGTTGCTCGCCCTCGCCCCTGGACTCGTGGTACGCCCGGATCATCAGCACCCCGGCGAGCTCGCCGTGCGCCCCGGCCGCCGGTTGCAGGCTGAACGCGTCCATGCCCGTTATCGCGCCGAGGTCGTTCTGCAGCTCGTACATGAGCTGGAGCGCACCTTGGGCCGTCTCTGGCGCCTGGTACGGGTGGAGGTCCTGGAAGAGACGGGCGGCTTCCTCGTTGACCTTGGGGTTGTACTTCATCGTGCAGGAGCCGAGCGGGTAGAAGTTCGCGTCGATGCTGAACTGCCTGTGCGCTAGCTGCGTGTAGTGGCGCACGAGGTCGAGCTCCGACACCTCGGGCAAGCGTGGCGCCTCGGACCTCATGTTGTCGGCCCCCAGCGCGCCTTCGAGGTCGAACTGGCGCGGGGCAGGAGGCCGCGCACCTCGTCTACCGGGTCTGGAGCGTTCGAAGATCACGGGGAAGTCAGCCATGCGCGACCTCCCGGGCTGCGCCGATCTGCTGTAGCGCTTCGACGAGTGTCTCGATGTCAGCGTCGCTCACCCGTTCGGTCGCAGAGAGGAGCACGGCGTCGCCAAGCCCGTAATCCGGTGGGACCGGCACGCCGGCGTGGATACCGCGGCCGGCAAGCTCCGATCTGACCCTCTGCGGGTCGACAGGCACCGGCAACACGAACTCGGAGAAGAACCTCGAGCCGGTCGCGGGCGCCATGCCAGCGGCTTCCAACCGGGCAGCCAGTGCGTGCGCCCGCTCGACGCTGCCTGCCGCCAGGTCGCGCAGCCCCTGCGGCCCCAACGCGCCCACGTTCACGGTCGCCATGAGCGCCGCGAGCTGATGGTTGGTACAGATGTTCGACTTCGCGCGGCTGCGCCGGATGTGCTGCTCGCGCGCCTGTAGCGTGAGCACGAAGGCCCGCTTGCCGTCCACGTCGGTGGTCTCGCCGACGATCCGTCCGGGGAACTGCCTGAGCAGCTCCGACCGCACGACCATGAAGCCGAAGCTGGGCCCCCCGAAGCTCGCTGGGTTGCCGAGGGTCTGACCGTCTCCGACGGCGACGTCAGCCCCGTACGCGCCCGGAGGGGCCAGGAGAGCGAGGGACAGAGGATCGACGACGGCGATCATCAGCGCGCCGGCGTCGTGTGCGGACTGCGTGAGCGAACGCATCTCCTCGATGTAACCGAGGAAGTTCGGTTGCTGCACGACCACGCCGGCGACGTCGTCCTCGAGCGTTAGCTTTGGCGTGGTCACCGGGTCGAGATCGACGGTGTCGAGCGTTACGCCCAGCGGGCTCAGGTACGTCCGCAGCACAGCGCGTGTCTCGGGATGCACCCCGCGGCTCACGACCACTCGGTCGCGACCCGTTTGCCTGACGGCAAGGAGCGCGGCCTCCGCCGTCGCGGTCGCGCCGTCGTACATCGATGCGTTGCTGACGTCCAGGCCGGTCAACTCGCACATGACGGTCTGGTACTCGAAGGTGGCCTGAAGGATCCCTTGTGAGACCTCCGGCTGGTACGGCGTGTAGGCGGTGACGAACTCGCTCTGCAGCGCCAGGTGCGGCGTCACGCTGGGGATGAAGTGTCTGCGCACCCCACCGCCAAGGAAATCAGGACCGCGGGTCGAGTTCTTGTCGGCCAGCTCCCGGATGTGGTCGAGCAGCGTGGCTTCGTCCATGCCGGGCGGGAGGTCCACCTCGGGGTCGCGGAGCTCCTGCGGCAGGTCCTCGAACAGCTCCCTCATCGAGGAGACGCCTATCGTCTCCAGGGCCAGCCTTACGTCTTCTTCCGTGTGAGGGTGGTAGCGCAACTTCAGTCTTCGTCCAGGCTGCGAAGGTAGCCGGCGGCGTCGAGCAGACCCTCGATCTCGCCATCGGCGCTGCCGCTGATACGGAAGAGCCAACCGTCACCGTACGGACTCTCGTTCACGGTCTCCGGCTTCGCGTCGAGGGCGTCGTTCACCGCGGTGACCTCGCCGCTGACGGGCGCGTATATGTCTGACGCCGTCTTGACCGACTCGATCACGGCCACGGTGTCTCCCGCCTTCACCTTGCGGCCCACCTCCGGCAGCTCGACGAACACCACGTCACCGAGCTGGTCCTGCGCATGGTCGGTGATGCCAACCGTGACGACGTCCCCGTCGTCGGTGCGCACCCACTCGTGCGACTTGGCGTACCTGAGTTCGTCTGGCGTGTTCATCTGCTGCTCCTCCAAGAAACGTACTGACCTGTCTATCTAAATCTTGCTATCAGGAACTATGGAACGGCGGTTTCACGACGAGCGCGGCCATGGGCCGGCCCCGCACCTCGACCCAGACACGTGTGCCGGGCTCCGACAGGTCGGCGTCGACCCAGGCGAAGCCGACGCTCTCCCGCGTCAGCGGGGACAGCGTACCGGAGGTGACCTCGCCCACGATGTCGCGGTCGCGGTCCATGACCCTGTAGCCCTGTCGGGGGATGGCCCGGTCGACCATCCGGATGCCCACGAGCCTCTGCTCGCACTGGGCGTCCCACATGGCGGCACGTCCGTGGAACTCCTTGTCCTTGACGACCCAGGCGAAGCCCGTGCATAGAGGGTTCGTGGACTCCGTGAGCTCGTGACCGTAGAGAGGGAAGCCGGCCTCGAGGCGCAACGTGTCGCGCGCGCCCAGCCCGCAAGGCACCGAACCGGCCCGCACGAGGACGTCCCACACGGACCCGGCGTCCTTGGATGAGGAGAAGATCTCGAACCCGTCCTCACCGGTGTATCCGGTGCGGCTGAGCGTCACGGGCACGCCCGACAGCTGGGCGCTGGCGGTGGCGTTCCGCTTGATGGCGGTAAGGTCCATGTCCACAAGGCCCTCGAGGACCAGCGCAGCGCGGGGACCTTGCAAGGCGACCAGAGCCCAGTCGTCGGTGACGTCCCTGACATCGCAGTCGCGTCCCTCCGCCAGGGCGCCCAGGTGGTCTGCCACCGCCTCCCGGTTGGCGGCGTTGGCGACGATCAGGTACTGGTCCTCGCCTTCCCGGTAGACGTAGAGGTCGTCGATGATGCCGCCGGTGTCGTTCGGCAGCATGTTGTACTGCCCGCGGCCCAACTTGAGCTTGCCGGGGTCGTTGAGCGTTGCGTACTGCAGGAACGGCGTGGCCTCGGGCCCCGCAACCTGCAGTTCTGCCATATGGGAAACGTCGAAGAGCCCCGCAGCACTCCTGACCGTCAGGTGCTCCTCGTTGATCCCACCCTTGTAGTGCAGGGGCATCTCGTAACCCGCGAACTCGACCATCCTGGCGCCCGATTCGACGTGCTTCTGGTAGAGGGGCGTACGCTGCATCGGCGCGAGGATATCACGCTCTGATGGGCGCTTCGGGGCACCAACGGCGTAGTGGAGACAGCGCCTGTCAGGCGCTCAGGCTGTGATCAGCGGTCGGGTCAGGCCTTCTGTGCGAGCTTCTCCAGCACCATCGTCGACACTGCCCTAAGCGGCTCGAAGACACCCTTGAACTCGGAAGCGACGGCCTCGAACACCTGGAACCTGTCTTCCGGGTTGAGCACCTGGGTCAGCATGTCCATGGGTAGGGCGTCGGGCAGGTCGCGCTTGTTGATCTGGATGACTGTGGGGACGTCAGGGATGCGCAGGTTGTACTCCTGCAGGTTCTCCCGTAGGTTCCGCAGGCTCTCGGCGTTGGCGCGCAGCCGGTCCGGACCCGAGTCCGCGACGAACACGACGCCGTCTACACCTCTGAGGATGAGCTTGCGTGAGGAGTTGTAGAAGACCTGGCCCGGCACGGTGTAGAGGTGGAAGCGCGTCTTGAAACCGTTCACCTTGCCGAGGTCGAGCGGGAGGAAGTCGAAGAACAGCGTGCGCTCGTCCTCGGTCGCGAGCGAGACCATCTCGCCCTTCGACTCGGCAGGAACTTGATCGTAGATCTGCTTGAGGTTCGTCGTCTTACCCGAGAGCCCCGGACCGTAATAGACGATCTTGAAGTTGATCTCGCGGATAGCGAAGTTGATCGTGCTCATCGTTCCCTCGTCCCGAACAGCCCGTCGAGCAGCGCAGTAGTGGAGTCACTCCACTCCTTGTCGAACTCGGGCAAGGGGGGAGGCTCCTCAGCGGCCTCGATGGCCGCCCGGATCTCGTCCGCAGCCAGCTTGGTCGCCATCTTCACGCGTCCCAGCTGAGCGCCGGAGTCGAACACCGTAACGAGCAGCGCTTCCTCACCGAGTTCCTCGAGGTAGGTGCCCACCTCCGCGCCTTGCTGGACCGTCTCCTTGAAGCCTTCCTCGCCGAAGAGCTGCGCTATGGCCCTGTTGGCCGAGTAGTTCGACGCGATGAGGGTGGCAAGCGAGTCGAGGGAAGGCGGCTTGGGAGCCCACAGGGCACGCTGGTGCACGAGCACGAAGCCCTTGCGATCGATGATCATGGCGTACCGCGCCCGGCTCTTGGCCAGCAGCTCACGCAGGAGGCCATCGACGCGGTCGAAGGTCTCACCGTAGAGGTCGAGCGACGGCTCAAGCATCGCACCATGGTACCAACGACGCGGAGGCGCCTGGCGTTGAAGAGTCCACTCGGGCGCCGGCCAGCGCGCCCGCCATCGGTTGCGGTGACCTCGGCCGATGGGCGATAATCCCTGGGCTAGGGCCGCTGGCCCCGGCGACAGTTCGGCGATGTAGCTCAGCTGGTTAGAGCGCACGACTCATAATCGTGAGGTCCGGAGTTCGAGTCTCCGCATCGCTACCATTACCGACAGGGACGCATATTCCGTCATTCGGAGGCGTCCCTTTTGGGTCTGCAGGTTAAAGGCTTTCCTTGTTAGTCGTGTGCCCTGGCCGCCGAAGGTGGTCAAAGGTGCATCTACGGACAGTCATAGAAGACTTCTACAACGAACATCGCTACGAGGCGAAAAGTCCGGCTACTATTACCTTTCATCGTGACAACTTCCAGCACTTC
>DASRWD010000132.1:0-7621 GCA_035654755.1 Trueperaceae bacterium | reverse complement strand
GCCGTCGCGACCAACATGAGGGCCTGTACCAGCGCCACGGCAAGGGCGATCGCCAGGCCGAGGACTACGCCGCCGATGACCGGCAACAGGCCGCCGAAGATGATGATCGGTATGGCGACTGCGAACGTCAGCACTCCGCCGGTAAGTAGCAACACTAGCGTCTGCCACACGTTGCGCGAGACCACTCGCAAGCTGGCCTCCAGCGCCTGCAGGGCGCCAAGGTCCCGATCTACGACGAACATGTGGGTGAACGCGAACGCGACGGTGCCAGCGAAGAACATCATGGTCGCGAGCATCGGTCCTAGAGCTTCGAGAAGCATGGAGGCGAGATAGCTCGCCAGGGCCAGCATGAAGATGGGCAGGGCGTATCGCAAGTACTTCGTGAGCATGGCGTAGCTCACGTCCAGCCCTTGAGCCCTACGCAACGCGTAGGCAGTGAACGACCCGGTGAACAGCGCTGCGACCAAAGCGCTGATCAACGTCCCGATCAAGCTGTTGTGCGCGGTGAACGACCCGGGCATCCAGGCGTCACGCGTGATGATCGTGGTGCTGCTGCGCATGAGCTCGCCGTCCGGACCCGTGGTGAACTCCGCTGCGGGGGCCGGCAAGACGAAGTTGAGCAGCGAGCCGAGCAGGAACATGATGATGAACAGCGTCGCCGCCATGCCGAGGTACGTGAGGCGCGCTCCCCGTACGCGCTGCCATGCCTCCGTGATCGCCGGCCATGCCTGGAACTCGTCAACTTGCATGCGAAGCCCCCAGTTCAGTGATCCAGGTCAGCATAGCCGTTCAGGACTCAACTCTCCGCGGCCGCTCGTGGTCTCGAGACTCGCCACGTCGACAGAACTCCTACTACGACGATGGGGTCTTTCAGATGACGAACTCGGAACCGACGATCACGGCCCCCAGCACCATCAGCCGCACGGAAGCCGCCAGGTTGGCACGCTTCGTCTGCACGTACTCGGCCACGTCTGCATCGGAGATGCCCCAGAAGAGTGCCCTCTCGTAGAGGAAGCGCCCGGAGTCGCCCGACATGAGCAGCGAGCCGAAAGACAGCATCAGGCCGCCGATCCAGAACCGCGTGTCCGAGGAGAAGCCGAAGTTGCGCTCGGCGAACGCCAAGCCAGCCGCAAGACCAACTCCCAGGCTAGCCAACCGAAGCAGGCTGACCAGAGCGCTTACCATGGCGGCAGTTTAGTGGTGCTTCTGTCGGTTCGTGTGCGCTCGGCTTCTGGGAGGGGTCGCTAGTTCCCGTCGACCGCCACGACCGAACGCGGTGGGCGCGCCGGCTCAGACGTCTCAACTTGCCTTGACGGTGCTTCGGAAGCGGAGATAAACTGACGTTTGCGTCTAAGACCGTGGATGAACGCGGGCCGAGGTGGCGGAATAGGTAGACGCGCTAGCTTGAGGGGCTAGTGGCCGCAAGGCTGTAGGGGTTCAAGTCCCCTCCTCGGCACCAGCAACGCCGGTGAGCAGCCCTCACCGGCGTTCTTTGTGCCTGGCGATCTTGGCTCTCATGCTCAGCGGGCGATCGCCTGACGCCCTCAGCCGGCAAGTTTCCAGGCTTCCTCGAGCCATCCGGCGACCTGTTGGTCGACGTCTTCAGGCTCGCGCAGCTCCATGTGATGGGTGAAGCGGCCGTCGCCGGGCTCCACTACCTCCTTCCAGCGCCCCGAAGTGTCGCGACGCCGTAGCAACACGGTCAGAACGAGTGGAACGTCGGTGTTCGAGAGGTACCGGTCGGGCGTCCACACGCTGGCGAAACCGGTCTTCCGCCGGAACGCGATCTGGCTCTTGCTCACTCGGGTCGTCGCAGGTCCGATCTGCATGATGACTTCAGCGACCCGCTCGTAGATTTGGCGGGCACGGTCCCTACCTGCGAAGAACTCGTCCACGTCCGTTGTGTTGCGGTCGTCCATCGTGATCGTACGTGAGCCTCGCTTCGGGTGAATGCCGGGGTCGGCAGGGCAAGGAACCATCTGAGCTGAAGCGCGGAACAGGGGCCATGATAGCCTCGGTCGTGAGCATGGCGCAGGCTGGCGGGCAGTTCCCGTTCAGTCACTACCGCGAAGGACAGTTCGAGGCCATCGAAGAGGTGCGGGCGGCGTTCGCCGCCGGCAAGCGCTTCGTCGTGGTGGAGGCCCCGACCGGGTCGGGGAAGAGCGCCATCGGCGTCACACTGGCACGCGAGGCAGAGTCCGCCTTCGTGCTCACGGCACAGAAGGTCCTGCAGGACCAGTACCTGAAGGACTTCAGCGACCTGGCGATCATGAAGGGCCGGTCCAACTACCCGTGCCTCGTCGCGGACACGCACGCCGCCGCGGCGCCGTGCCTGGCGGGACGGCGCTTCCCCGAGTGCGACGAGTGCCCCTACTTCGTCGCGAAGGACGTGGCCATGGCCGCCAACGTCGCGACGATGAACTACGCCTACTTCCTGGCCGAGCTCAACTACGCAGGCGGCTTCGGCAAGCGCGACCTGCTCGTCCTCGACGAGGCGCACAACACAGAGGCGGCGCTCATGGGCTTCGTCCAGGTGTCACTCAGCGAGGGGCAGCTCGCGCGGGCCGGCCTGGCGCGCGCCCTGCCGCCCGACATGGGGCTCGAGGTCGCCTTCGACTTCGTGGACGACCTGCTGCCGGACATGGCCGGGCGCGCCAGGGCCATCGACAAGGACCTGCGCGGCGATGCCACCGACGACGCCTCCGTCGCCATGCTGCGGATCAAGCAGTGGATAGATTCCAGCCACGCCCGTCTGCGGTTCCTGCTCGAGAGCCACGCCAGCGGCGAGGTCGACTGGGTGGTGGAGCGGGGGCGCGACCAGAACGGCGCCACGCTCACGTTCAAGCCGGTGGACGTGAGCGCGTTCGCGCACGAGTTCGTCTTCGCGCACGCCAAGCGCGTGCTGTTCATGTCCGCTACCATCCTGGACGCCCGCACGTTCCTGAACTCGCTCGGCATCCACGAGGACGAGGCAGAGGTCGTGCGCGTGCCTTCGACGTTCCCCGCCCACAGACGACCGGTCGTCCTCAGGCCCTCGGCCAGGCTCACCCGGCACTACCTCGATCGAGACCTTCCGCGGCTCGTTCAGGCGGTCTCCGAGCTGGCTGCCGACCACGGGCGTGACAAGGGCGTCGTGCACGCGCACTCCTACAGGATCGCGGCCCACATCGTGACCAACCTCGACGAGGACCAGCGCTGGCGCGTCGTGTCGCACGTGGACGCCGCCGGGCGCGAGGCCGCGCTGGCCCGCCACCTGTCCTCACCGGAGCCCACAATCCTGGTAACGCCCAGCATGACCGAGGGCATAGACCTGGCAGACGACCTGGCGCGCTGGCAGGTCCTATGCAAGGTGCCGTACCCGTACCTCGGTGACAAGCAGGTGGCTGCCCGCATGGAGCGGGACCGCGACTGGTACGACTGGCGCACGTGCCTCTCGGTAGTGCAGGCGTACGGACGGTCGGTGAGGAGCGCCGAAGATCACGCCGTCACCTATCTGCTGGACGCCGGCTTCCCCGAGTTCATCAGGCGGCAGCAGCACCGGCTGCCCGAGTGGTTCCTCGAGGCCGTGACCGATTGAAGGCGGCCGGCTTGTGTACGGCCACGCTCCTCGTCAAGCGCTTCGACCCTCGTTCGTCCTGAGCCTAGAAATGATCGTTGTGCGGTTTGAAGACCGGGTGTCCCGCGAGCGCGGAGGCAAGCGGCCGCAACAAAGAGACGTCGCCCTCGGCACGCCCATCCGCGACCAGGGTCTCGGCAGTCGCCGCGCCGGTCACGAGCGCGACCAGCGCGTTGATATCCAGGCCGGCGTCCGGCTCCGAGCCGTCGCTGCGCCGCGCCGTGGAACCACCTGGTCCGAGGTCGATGCTGAAGGTGCCGTCGTTCCACTCGCAGTCCGGGTCGGAGACCCCGAGGACGAGACGCGCCGGGACCGGCCACGAGAGGCCCTCGAGCGCAGCCTTAACGTCCGTCATGCGCACCTGGAGTTCCGGCGACTCGATCGTCTCGTAAGCCGCGCGGTCCAACGCCACCTGGTCCCCTGGCGGCAGGTGGAGCCGCACCTCCTCGGCCTGCCCCTGGAAGGACGCGAGGAACGCGAAGAGACGTTGCCTGCCGGCCGGTGAGGAGTACGCGAAGTCGCGCACCTTCAGCAGGGTCCGTTCGATGGGCAGCGTCAGCTCCTCGGTCATCACCACGGCGTACGCGTCATCCAGCAGGTAGACGAAGTGACCGACGGTGTCCCACGGTCGCTTGAACGTCCATGCCCAGTGGTCACGCACGCCGTCGTCGCGCGTGAGCATGAATGAGAAGCGTCGGGCGTACGCCTCGTAGATCTCCCGCATGGCTGCCGTTCTCTCGGGTCCCACCGGTTCGGCATCAGCGTCGATGTTCTCCGCGCCCGCGCTCGGCTTGAACCTGTCGAACGCCATCTGGACGGAATGGCCGTTGAGCAGGGTCTGGTAGCCCAGGCGGGCGTAGAACGTCGGCTCGAAAGGGTGCTCGGCGCTCCAACCGATGCCGCGATCATGGAGGTCCGCGTACCAGCGCCGGAGGCTCTGTGCGACCAGTCCGCCTCGCCGTGCCTCCGGCGCCGTGGCGACGCCGCTGAGGGCTCCGAACGGCGTGGTGACGCCACCCACGTACGCCCCGAACGGGTACATGAACGTGACGCTCTTCAGGCGCCCTCCACGGAACACGCCGAGGCTGTGCGGCAGCCGCCACTCCAGGTGCTTCGCGGCCGCCTCGCGGTCGACCACGGGCTGGTAGGAGACGGACCGCACGTCTAGAAGCTGGTCCATGTCGTCGGACGTCAGGTGCCGGAACTCGTCTGCCACGGATGCCTCTCTGCCCCTCAGAAGTGGTCGGCGCGCGGCATGAACGTAGGGTGCCGCGCCAAGAGGCCCGCGAGTGCGTCGAGCGCCGCTACCTCACCTTCGGCCATGCCCGTCGCCAAGAGCGAACGCGGGTCCTGAGCGCCGAACAGCACCGCGGCCAGGCCCAACGGCCCCAGCGATACATCGGGGTTCGAGACGCCCGCCGTCTTGCGCGCCTCGCAGCCAAGGGGTCCAACGGTCACCTGAAACACGCCGTCGTTCCAAGGGCAGTCTGCGTCGCTTAGACCCAGCGTGAACTCCTGCTCTGAGGGGGAGGTCAGGCCTGCGAGCGCGGCAGCCAGGTCCACCACCCTCACCTGTAACCCCGACATGCGCTGCGGGTAGCGGTCCGCGTAGAGGGCCGCCAGCGGCTCGCCTGTAGGCAGCATGACGAGGACCGAGTCCACCTGGCCCGCGAAGCTCGCCAGGTAGGACCACAGCCTGCGCCTGCCGGCCGGCGACGAGTACGCGTAGTCGCGCACGAACAGGTAAGGCTTGTCCGAGCGGTCCACCCACGCACAGGCGTACGCGTCCTCGACCACGGCTGTCACGAGCCGTTCGTCCAGCCCCGGCGGCTGTGTCGCCTGGTCCATGCCGCCCCTCGTGCCGTCGTCGCGGGTCAGCGACAGGCTGAATCGGCCGGCGAACGCCGCGTGGATGGGTATAAGCGGGGCGTGCTCGTCGGGCGCCACCTCCACCGCCCCGTACGGTTCGTCCGTGTCGAGGACGGAGATGGGCAGCTTGACGAGGTGGCCGTGCGCCACGCTCTGGAACCCGTAGCGGGCGTAGAAGCGGGGGTCGAAGGGGGAGTCGGCGCACAGGCCGACACCGCGCTCGTGTAGCACCTCGAACCAGCGTCTCAGCAGTGTGGCGACGTGCCCGCGTCTCCTGGCCGTGGGGGCAGTCGCGACCGCAGCCAGCCCGCCAAGGCCCTTGCGCGTGCCCCCGACGTACGCTGTGAACGGCCACATCGTGCCGACGCTGGCAAGCCTGCCGTCCTCGAACGTCCCCATGATGTACTTCAGGTTCCGTTCGAGGAACTCACGGTGCTCCTGGCTCATCGCTTGGCCGAACGCGAACGCCCGGATGGGCATGGCCGCGTCGATGTCTTCGGGGGTGAGGAAGCGTACCTCCCGCAAGACGTTCACTCCCTCGAGAACGGCAGGTTGGGCGCCCGCTCCACCGCCGTGCGCAGGACCATGATCGTCTCCGTGCGCTCCACGCCGTCGAGCAGGAACATGCGGTCGAGCAGCTCGTCGAGCTCGGAAGTCGAGCTGGCGCGGACCTTGGCCATGAAGGAGTAGACACCGGCCACCGAGTACACGGCTTCCACCTCGGGCAGCGACGTCAGGCGCTCTACGAGCTGCTTGGCGGGCTTGCGGGGCTGCGGCGCGATCATCACGAAGGCGGTCACCTGCAGGCCCACCGCCTCGGGGTCGAGCACGGCGCGGAAGCCCTTGATCACGCCTGCCTGCTCCAGCTTGCGCACGCGCTCGCCCACCGCTGGAGCGGACAGCCCGACGGCCTTGGCCAGGCTGGCGTGGCTGGCCCGCCCGTCCTCGCGCAGCAGCTCCAGAAGGCGCTTGTCCACAGTGTCGAACTGCATGGAGAGCGAATCTAGCACGCGCAGAACGCGCCTCCTGGCCCCTGCTATCGTTGTCGCGTGCGCATCCTGTTCGTCGGCGACGTCTTCGCCACACCCGGCATGAAGGCCGCGATGTCGTTCATCGCCGACCGCAGGGAGGACCACGACCTGGTGGTCGTCAACGGCGAGAACGCTGCCGGCGGCTTCGGGATCACGCGTCGCCACTTCGAGCAGCTGATAGGCGCAGGGGCCGACGTCGTCACCCTCGGCAACCATTCGTTCGACCAGGGCGAGACCCTCGAGATGCTGGAGGAGAGCACGCGCCTGCTAAGGCCGGCCAACCTCCCGGTCGGCACGCCGGGAGCCGGCCACAGCGTCGTGCACACGCGGTCTGGGGAGAGGGTCGTCGTCGTGCAGGTCCTCGGCCGCATCTTCATGGACCCGGTCGACGACCCCTTCAGGACGATGGACGAGGTCCTCGAGCTTGCTCCGCCGGATGTGCCGGTGGTGGTCGACTTCCACGCCGAGGCTACGAGCGAGAAGAAGGTCATGCTGCACCACCTCGCCGGCAGGGTCGCACTGCTGATCGGGACGCACACCCACGTCCAGACCGCGGACGAGACCGTCTACAAGGGGACCGCTTACATAACCGACGTGGGGATGACCGGCGTGCAGGGCTCGTCTATCGGCATGCGATACGAGGATGTCTTCCACCGGCTGGTGACCAAGCTGCCCCGTCGGTACCGGCCCGCGGAGGGTCAGGCGACGGTCTGCGCCGTGTCGGTAGAGATCAGTGGCACGAGGGCCGCGTCGATCCAGCGGCTGTGGGCGCCTCAACCGCGAGACTCAGCCGTGGAGGCCGGTGGTTCGTGAGCGACCCGGCCGCCAGGGTGAAGCCCGCTGCGGGACCGGGGTCTGCGGACGGCTTCGAGCGGCTTAGCGCCGACGTCGACTTCCTCGGCACGTGCCTGGGCGAGGTGCTGCGTGAGCAGGAGGGGCAGCGCCTCTTCGAGCTCGTCGAGCGGGTACGCGGGTTGACCAAGGCGATCCGCTCGGGCGGTGAGGACGCGCGGGCGTCGCAGAGGCGGGAGCTGGCCGACGTGCTGCAGGGCCTGGACACGGGCACCGCCGAGAAGCTGGTGCGGGCGTTCACCGTCTACTTCCA
>DASRWD010000131.1:0-3759 GCA_035654755.1 Trueperaceae bacterium | reverse complement strand
CGGTCTTGGGTGACGCTAAGGCGCATCTTGTTCCCGCTGCTCGTGAACGTCGTCGTAACTGGCCTCGTATACGCCTTCGTACGTGCCGTAACGGCCGTCAGCCAGGTGATCTTCCTCGTGAGCCCCGGCAACCAGCTCGCGACCGTGCTGCTGCTCGGATGGGTTGAGCAGGGTCAGCTCGGGCGCGCGGCGGCGATGGGCACGGTGCTCATCTTCTCGATGCTGCTCGTCATCCTTCTGGTGCTCGCCCTCGCGAGGCGGTTAGGCTCGCGAATGGTGGAGGTGACCGCGTGAATGTCGAAGCTCAGGCCGGCGACGGAGCGCTTGCTGGCATCGCCGCTTCCAGCGTCAGGTTGAGGAGGATGGTGAAGCGCTTCGGGCGCGACGTCCTGGCCGTCGACAACGTGGACCTGGACGTGAACCGCGGCGAGTTGGTCACGCTTCTCGGCCCCTCGGGGTGCGGCAAGACGACGATCCTGCGCATGATCGCCGGCTTGGAAAGGCCCACGGAGGGGGAGATCCGGCTCGACGACGACGACGTCACACGCCTGCCCGCCTACTTGCGCGACGTCACCATGGTCTTCCAGAGCTACGCGCTCTTCCCGCACATGAGCGTCTACGAGAACGTCGCGTACGGCCTGAAAGTGGCGCGTCGGCCTGCCGACGAGATCAGGCGGCGCGTTGCTGCCGCCCTCGAGATGGTCGGCCTGGGGAACCTGGGAGACCGCGCCTCGACGGCGCTATCCGGCGGTCAGCAGCAGCGGGTCGCCCTGGCTCGCGCCCTCGTCATCGAACCGCGAGTCCTGCTCTTCGACGAGCCGCTCTCCAACCTCGACGCCAAGCTACGCAGGCGCGTGCGCGACGACATCCGCGAGTTGCAGCAGCGCCTGAACATCACGAGCGTCTACGTGACCCACGACCAGGAGGAGGCGCTGGCGATAAGCGACCGGGTGGTCGTGATGCGCGAGGGGACCATCGAGCAGCAGGGGACACCGCGCGAGCTGTACGCTCGGCCCGCCACCAAGTTCGTGGCGGACTTCATCGGCACGGCGAACTTCCTGCCGGCCCAGTACGACGGCTCGTCGGTCGAGGTCATGGGTTATCGGCTAGCGCACGTTCAGGACGTACCTCCGGGACCAGTGACGCTCATGGTCAGGCCCGAGGCCATAGAGTTCGCCCGGCCAGGCCAACCCGGCCTACGCGCCGTGTACCGGTTGGGCGCGTACCTGGGTCCCCACTCCGAGTACCGCTTCGAGGTGACAGGTCAGGAGCTGTACGCGACGATCTCCGGCGGCGGTCCTACGGACGCGGCGCCCGGAGACGAGGTCCTCGTCAGCTTCGACCCGTCTGGCCTCTGGTTGCTGCCCCGGGCGTGACGACGAACGGAACCAGGGTTCGAGTCTTCGCCTGTGACATAGACGGCTGCCTGGCCGCGGCCGGACACGCGGACTTCGACATGACCGTGCTCGCTCGGCTGGCCGAGCTGAACAGGTTGGCGCGAGAGGACGCGAGCGTGCCGGCACTTACGCTGGTGACCGGCAGGCCGCACGCGTACGCCGACGCCCTGTCGCAGGCGCTGTCGATCACGTTGCCCATGTCGTTCGAGAACGGGGTGGGCCTGGCAACGCGTCACCCGTACCGCTTCTGGCTCGATCCCCGAGCCTCCGAGGGACGAGCGACACTAAGGCGCTTCGCCGAGGCGGTAGAGGCGACCGAGCACCTGACGCTGCAACCTGGCAAGGTCGCCAGCTTAAGCGTCTTCCCCAGGCAGGCCGACCGGGACCTGGGTGACCTGACGACCGAGCTCCAGGGCGTGCTCGAGCGCCTCGAGTTGGACCTGGACCTCGACCCGTCGACCGACTGCGTCAACGTCCTGGTTCCGGGCGTGACGAAGCAGACCGGCTTCGCGTGGCTGTGCAACGAGATGGGAGTGCCGCCTGATCGTGTGGCGGGCATCGGTGACAGCGTCGGCGACGTCGCGTGGCTGGCCGACTGCGGCGTCAGCTTCGCGCCCGCGAACGCGGTGGATGAGGTACGGGCGGCGGTCACGCGTGTCTCGGCGCTGCCGGACGTGCAGGCCGTCGTCGAGGCGTACGAACGCCTGATCGCCGCGAACCGCAGCGGCGCGTAGCGCGAGCCGCGCCTGCGCTACTCGTTCAGGTAGCGGTTCCTCCTCCCGTGAGGCAGTCGTCTTCACCGGCTGGACGGAGGAAGGCAGGTGAGTAGTCGAACGATACTGCGCGTGGCACCCAACGGGCGACGCCGTCCGTCTAGGATGGCCGCATGAGCGAAGGCGCCGTCAAAGTCAGCCACCCTGAACCCCGGCCAGGTCGTTCAGGCCCTGTGAGTCAGTTCGTCAGGCACCACTTCAGGCACTTCAACTCGGCGGCACTGGTAGACGCGGCCGACGCGTACTCCGCCCACTTGGACTCAGGCGGAGCGATGATGATCACCCTGGCCGGCGCGATGAGCACGGCGGAGCTGGGCCTCTCGCTGGCCGAGATGATCAGGCAGGACAAGGTGCAGATCATCAGCTGCACCGGGGCCAACCTCGAAGAGGACGTCTTCAACCTCATCGCACATGACTTCTACGAGCGCCTTCCCAACTACCGCGAGCTGACCGCCGAGCAGGAGCAGGAGCTCCTGGACCGCCACCTCAACCGCGTCACCGACACCGCCATACCGGAAGGTGAGGCCATGCGGCGGCTCGAGGCCGCGCTGCGCGACGAGTGGGTGAGGGCAGACGAGGCCGGCGAGCGCTACTTCCCGCACGAGTTCCTCTACCGGCTGATCCGCAGCGGTCGCCTGGAGGAGCACTACCAGATCGACCCGAAGGACTCGTGGCTCGTGGCGGCGGCCGAGAAGGACCTGCCGATCGTCGTGCCGGGCTGGGAGGACTCGACGTCCGGGAACATGTTCGCGGCAGCGGTCATCGAGGGCGCCGTCAAGGACCTGCACACGGTGAGGACCGGGATCGAGTACATGACCTTCCTGGCGGACTGGTACACGCGGGTCGCGCCGGAACGGTCCGTCGGCTTCTTCCAGATCGGCGGCGGCATAGCCGGTGACTTCCCTATCTGCGTGGTCCCCATGCTCCACCAGGACCTGCGGCGGGAGAGCGTCCCGATGTGGGGTTACTTCTGCCAGGTATCCGACTCGACCACCAGTTACGGCTCGTACTCGGGCGCCGTACCCAACGAGAAGATCACCTGGGGCAAGCTCTCGATAGATACCCCGAAGTTCATCATCGAGTCCGACGCCACGATCGTCGCTCCGCTGGTGTTCGCCCTGGTCCTCGGCTGGTGATCTGAGACCATGGCGCCGGATCTCCACTTCACCGGGTTCCATCACCTGACGGCGGTCTCGGCGCGCATCGCCGACAACAAGCGGTTCTACACTCAGGTCCTCGGGTTGAGGTTGGTAAAGCGGTCCGTGAACCAGGACGACGTCTCCGCCTATCACCTCTTCTACGCAGACGCCGTCGGCTCACCAGGAACCGATATCACCTTCTTCGACTGGGCGGTCCCGCCGGAACGTCGCGGGTCCCACACGATCACGCGTACGGGGTTCCGCCTCGCGTCAGAGGAGTCGCTCGAGTACTGGGCGGGTCGGCTCAAGGACCTGGGTGTGGAGAGGGGCGGGATCGAGACGGTGGACGGTCGCGCGCAGCTCCGGTTCGAGGACCCCGAGGGTCAACGCCTCGCCTTCGTCGTCGAAGACGCACAGGGTCCGGAGTCAACGCCGTGGGACGATAGCCCC
>DASRWD010000130.1:0-3514 GCA_035654755.1 Trueperaceae bacterium | reverse complement strand
CGCGGCCAGCGTGATGGTGTTGCCAAGCCGAGTGATACGGAACATCCTTCGCCACCTTCCTCCCCCCGGCAGCAGGTTAGGAGGCCTGGATGAGGACCTACTCAGGTGACCAACCCGGAGGTCGTCCCTGCATAGTTCTCGCCAGCGACGCTCATCGAGGCGTAACGGCAGCACCCTCCCGTCGAAACGCGAGGAGCGGGGTGCACGGCTTGTGAATCGAAAATTAAGCCGGCTTCCCCAACGCGTAAGGCTGCCGTAAGCCCTCGACTTGCATGGTTGGTGGCGTGACTCTAGACCCGAGGAGACCGAAGCCCGCCATCCGAGTCGAACGCACTCCTGCGCGTCTGCTCACTGGATCTCTGGGCCGGCGGCTCGAGGAAACGCGTCCGGTCACGCTGGGACAGACGCTCGCGGCGCTCAGCCACGCGCTGGACGTCAGCGAGGGGCAGCATCACGAGCACGCGATCAGGTCTGCAGTCATCGGCCTGAGGATCGGGCGCCAGCTCGGCCTGCCCGAGGCGCAGTTGACGGACCTCTACCACGCCCACCTCCTGAAGGACCTGGGAGCGTCGGCCAACTCGGCGCAGCTCTACCACCTCTTCGGGCGCGACGACGCGCGGCTGCGTCGCGCGCTGCGCCGCATGGACATGGAACGACTCCGCGGCGGCGGCACGCTGATGCTCAGCCAGCTCGTGGGAGCAGTCAAGGGGCCCTGGCGCCTGCGCTACCTGCTGGACCTGGGCTTGGGGCGTTTCGACATCGTCGCGAGCCTGGCCACGACCCACGCCGAGCGCGGTGCGCGGCTGGCGGCCGAGATGAAGCTCGGTGCCGGCGTGTCTGAGGCCATCGGCACAGCAGCGGAGCGATTCGACGGCAGCGGCGCCCCCCAGGGCCTGAGCGGCGACGCCATCCCGCTGGGCGGGCGCATCCTGGCGCTCTCCCAAGCCGTCACCCAGCACTATGCCGACGGTGCGCAGGCCGGTGCTCTCGCGCTTGCCCGCAGGCACTCCGGCACATGGTTCGACCCCGACATCGTGGACGCCTTCGAGCAACCACGCGTGTCCGGCGACTTGGTCGACGCCCTGCGCCACGACCAGGTCTGGCACCAACTCACGCAACTCGAGCCGCTCGAGCAGCCGTTCTCGGTCGAGGACGAGCGTCTCGACCGCATCGCTACCGTCCTCGGCAACGTCATCGACGCGAAGTCCCCGTGGACCAGGCGTCATACGACCCGCGTGCGCGAGCTGGCGCTAGGCATGCTGAGTCAGGTCGACGAATCCGGTGACATGGATGCCCGTAGACGCGCGCTCAGCCGCGGCGCGGCACTGCATGACGTGGGCACACTGGGTGTCTCCAACGCCGTGCTCGACAAGAGCGGGACGCTGGACGTCGCCGAGACAGAGGTCATAAGAAGGCACACCGCTTATGGCGAGCACATCCTCTCGTGGGCGGACGCCTACTCGGAGGTCGTGCCGCTGGCTGCCGGTCACCATGAGCGACTGGACGGCCGTGGTTACCACGGCTCGGTACCGGCGAACCTCCTGCCGTTCGACGTGCGGCTGCTGGCGGTAGCAGACCAGTTCGAGGCCCTCACGGCGTCGCGCCCGCATCGGGACCCCTTCTCCTCCAACGAGGCGCTCGCGATCCTGGCAGCCGAGGCTGGCTCGGGTATCGATGACGAGGCGCTAGAGGCGCTGGAGCGCTTCCTGTCGACGCCAGCCGCGGGCCCTTTGCTTGCTCCGGCGAAGTTCGATCCCGAGGAGCTCGTGGTCATCGCCTGAGCCAAGGCAAACTCTCTTAGGACAACGTTCAGAAACGAGAAGGCCCGGGCGAGCACCCGGGCCTCGTTCGGTTCGGTTGAGGTGTTGGCGACCAACTGGCCGCCCCGCTACGAGTCAGTCCTGCTTGCCCTCGCGGGCGGCACGGGCCGCGGCGCGGTCCTCTTCCTGACGGCCGACGTCCGTCTTGAGGCGGGCGGCCTTGCCCCTGAGCTCGCGCAGGTAGTAGAGCTTCGATCGGCGAGTACGACCCCTGCGGACGATCTCGATGTTGCTTATGAGGGGCGAGTTGAGCGGGAAGACGCGTTCGACGCCCTCGCCGAAGGACACCTTGCGGACCGTTACGGTGCTGCGGGCGCCCTTGCCGTTCTTACGAGCGATGACGACGCCTTCGAAAGCCTGCACGCGGCTACGGTTGCCCTCGACGACCTTGTAGTCGACCCGTACGGTGTCGCCAGTGGCGAACTCGGGGATGTCGTCCCGTATGTATGGCTGCTCGATTGAGCGCAGGATGGCGCCTTTGTTGTACTTCATCTCTGATCTCGATTCCCGGTGGAGCTACCGTTGACCTTCTACTAGCGGCTCTGTATTGATGGCGGCCGACTCAAGCGTTACCAAGTAGCTGGTGCCTGGCGGCCAGCAAAGCCTTGCTATCTTAGCTGAGCAAGGCACGTCCTTTCAACACCGGCGCGACCGCACACCCACGAGACAGGGTCCGGGCGACAGCGATACGGAGGAACATCTTGTCAGTGCAGACGCGCGGCGTCCACCACACCTCTGGCATCGGTGGTCGGGCACAGCACAGCATCGAGTTCTACTACCGGGTCCTGGGACTGCGTCTCGTGAAGAGGACCGTCAACTACGACGACCCGTCCACCTACCACCTGTACTTCGGTGACGCGTCGGGGAACCCGGGTAGCGTGCTCACTCTCTTCTCCTGGCCCGGTTCCGGCGCCGGGCACCCAGGCGCGACGAGCACGCGCGAGGTCGCCCTGCGTGTACCGCCAGGCGCGTTGGAGAGCTGGCGCTCGCGACTCACGGAAGCGGACGTCCCCCACGTAGCATCTCACCGGCTGGGACGAGAGCACCTGGCTTTCGAGGACCCGGACGGGCTGCGGTTGGCTGTCGTCGAGGGGGAGCCGCCGCCCATACCCAGGCCCGAGCCAGGCGCCGACCCTGCTAGCCTCCTCGCTCCGGTCCGCTACTTCGCTCCGCCGTTCGTCCCTCCCGAGCAGGCCGTCGTCTGCATAGATCACGTCACGCTCGAGACCACGGATGTCGGCGCGTACAGCGAGATCCTCCGGGGCATCCTGGCCCTCGACGAGGTGGCGAGCACGGACGGCCGCGTTCGACTTGCTCCACGCGGTTCCGAGGATTACGGCGCGCGCGCCTTGGAGCTGGCGCCCAGCGACCGTGAGGGCCGCACCTCGTTCGGCAAGGGGAGCTATCACCACGTTGCGCTGGAGGTCGAGAACGACGAGGCTCTCGAGCAGGCGAGGGCCCTGGTGATGAGCGCCGGCTTGGCGCCCACGAAGATCAAGGAACGCACGTACTTCCGGTCTGTCTACTTCTCCGGGCCTGGCGGGGCCGTGATCGAGTTGGCTACCCGCGGCCCGGGCTTCACGGCGGACGAGCCTCTCGAGGAGCTGGGACTCGGGTTCAAGCTGCCGGAGTGGCTCGAGTCGGAGCGCCAGTTCATCCGGTCACAGCTTCCCGTCACCGCCAGCCCCGAGTAC
>DASRWD010000129.1:0-10472 GCA_035654755.1 Trueperaceae bacterium | reverse complement strand
TGGCGAGGAGCCTGACGGAGGGTTCGCGTACTGGCTCAGCGCCGCGCTGGAGCATGCGCAGGCCGATGACAGGCTGGCGGAGGCCGAGGCGCAAGTTCGCGTCCTGGAGGACCGGGTCGGCGACGCGCGGTCCCAGGTCGTCGGCTTCCTGAGCCGCTGTGCCTGGGGGCACGCTGTCACCGCCGACACCACGGGTACGGACCTCCTGTCCGCCTGCACTGACCTCGCCGAGGCCGTGGTGGAGCGCGACCGCGCCAGAGAACGCGCGGACGGGCTGGGGCGCACCCTTCAGCGAGTTCAGGCGGACCTGGACGCCGCTTCGCGTTCTCTGGACACTCTGGCGCGCAAGCTGTTCGGCTCGCCAGATGACGCTAAAGAGCCGGCGCAAGAGGCACATGACGAGCCGGCGGCGGCGGCCTGGTCCGGCCCCCGGCTGGACGAGCTGGCGCTGGCAGCCCGAGACCTGGTAGACGCCTTGCCGGCGTGGCGCGCGGCTCGGGCGGAACGGCAGAAGCTGGAGGTCGCCGCGGACATCCACACCCAAGCTTTGGCCGTGGACCAGATGCTTCTCACGGCTGCCCGGGCGGGCGACCTGGATGCTATCGAAGAGATCGCCGAGGAAGCGCGCCGGGCCGCGGATAGCGTCGAGCGGCTCGACGCCGGCATCAGGGCGGTAGAGGCCGACGTGCGCATGGCCGAGGCGGACAAGGCGCTGGGGGATGCGACGGCCAAGGCGCGCCAGGCTCTGGACGCACTGGAGGAGCACCTCGACGATGCGTTGGAGGCGTGCGCGGCGCACACGCTACTCGACATGGTGGAAGAGGAGCACGAGTCCGCGGTGAAGCCGGCAGCCCTCGAGCGGGCGCGCGCCTGGTTCGACCGCTTCACCCACGGCGCCTTCGAACTGACCTTCACCCAGGACGGGTCGGGCGGCTGGCGCTTCGGCGCCGTGGACAGGCGCGCGGGCGAAGTCGGCCTGCGCCTCAACCCCTCAGAGCTGTCAACCGGCACGCGCGCACAGCTGCTGATCGCCGCTCGGCTGGCGTTCGCGCTCGAGGCCGAGAAGAGCTACGGCAGCGAAGCCCACGCCGTGGAGTCGCTACCGTTCTTCCTGGACGAGGCGCTGACCACGTCGGACCACGAGCGGTTCTTCCAGGTAGCGAACGCGATCTTCGACGTGACGGAGGAGACGGGCAGGCAGTTCATATACCTGAGCGCTCGCAGCGAGGACGCCGAGCTGTGGCGCGACGTCGCGGCCGAACGCGGCGCGAGCGTCACGTCCGTCACGGTTCGAGGAGCCCCGGCCGGGTCGCCGCTCGCCTGAAGGGCTTCGTCCGGCTTGTGTACTCAGGTAGTGAGCGTCGGTCCCGCAGGCGGCGGAGGCAGGCGCTTCGTGCCCGCCAGCACCTGCCGCGCGAGGTCCGCTGCTGCCAGCACCGGCTGAGCGGTGGAGACGCGCAGCGAGGTTCCTGTCGGCAGGTCGTCGGCCAGGGCATCCGTGAGGGCCGGGCCGCTGGCCGCGACACCGCCTGCCAAAGCGACGGGCAGGACCTGCCCGAGTCGGCCGCATACGACGGTGGCCAACCGCGCGAGCTCACGTCCGGCGCCAGCGAGGACGTCCTTGGCGATGGGGTCTCCGCGGCCTGCGGCCAGCGCGACGACGCTGGCGAGGGAGGCGACCTTCGCCCGCCCGCCGCCGTAGACGACCGTCCGTATCGTCTGCCAGTCCGACCCGCCCAGGGCGCCGAAGACCGCTGACGCCAGCTTCCCGGACGGCGGCGCGCCGGTCACGTCGGACTGACGCAGGAGCCGCTTGAGGGCCTCCCGCCCGATCCAGTAGCCGCCACCGGCGTCGTCGATCAGGTAGCCGTGCCCGCCCGCGCGCACCACGCCGCCGCCGCGGCCCACGTGCACGGCCACGCTGCCCGTGCCGGCGTAGACCAGCACGCCTTCACCTGGACCGAAGGCGGACAGGTAGGCCGTGATGACGTCACCCAGCACCGCGACGCGGTCGCGCAGGACGTCCAGCCTCTCCGCGATGAACCCGGCCAGGCGGTCAGCCTCCGGCGAACCTGTGTCCAGGCCGGTCACGCCGGCGACGACGAAGCTTGGCCGGCCCACTTCGGCGACGCGCTCGGCTAGCTCGCCCAGGTTCTCTATGGCGGGCCCAGTATCTACGCCGGGGCGCAGCTCGATGGCCGAGACGGGACCCACACGACCCTCCGCGACCGTGTCGCCCGACGGCGAGACAAGGAGCCACCGTGTGCTCGAGCCGCCGGCGTCTATCCCGAGGGCGAGCTCGCTCATGGCGCCGCGTCTTCTGGCTCCGGAACCTGCCTGGGTTCCAGGCCCAGGGCGTTCCGCACGAGGTCGACGATGCCGACCGGAAGGCCGTCGGCCACGACCAGCCGTGCGACAAGAGCTCTGGGCGGCCCCAGCCGCGCGGACGTGAGCCAACCAGCGGCTACCTCGGGGCCGAACGACCCCGCCAGACCCACGCCCACGCCGCTACCCGCGACTACGGCCTCGCGTACCGCGCCTGGGCTACCCAGCTCCACGAAGCGGGCCGGCTCCAGACCCATGGCGCGCAGCTCTGCGCGCGCGCGTCCCGCTACCTCACTGGCCGCCGGGGGCAGCAGCAGCGACCGCGACCCGAGTGCCGAGGCGCTCACGCCTTCCTTTCCCGACAGGCGAGTGCCCGCGGCCGCGATGAGCACCAGGTCCTCTTCGCCCACGGGTTCGGTCGTGAGGCCGGGCTCGGATCCGGCCGGCGCCCATAGGACCAACGCCGCATCCAGCCTTCCGTCCCTCACCTGCTCGACGAGGGCCCGCGACCAGCCCTCCGAGAGGACCGGCGTCACCTTCGGCCCTGCCACTCCGGCCAGTCGGCCCGCGTAACGCGCCGCCAGGTCGGCGTCAAGCCCCACCCGCAGCGGGCCCACGCTGGCAGGTTCCCCGGCCAACCACCTGGCGGCACCTGTCAACGCCGCCCGCGCCTCCCGGGCATAGGGCAGGAGCCGCTCGCCGAAATCGGTCAGCTTCGTGCCCGTGGCGGTGCGCACGGTGAGCGGCTCGCTACTGAGACGCTGCAGGGACGACAATCGCCGGCTTACTGAGGACTGGCCTATGCCGAGCAGTTCCGCCGCAGCGCTCTCGCTCCCTGCCTCGTGCAGCGCGAGGAGCGTAAGAAGGGGCTCGGAGTCAGGAAGCTGAGGCACCTGACGACCATCATGCACTAAGCGCATAGTCTGCGAGGCGACCTGTTCGGCCAGAGGCAGCGAACCAGGGACACGCGAACCCGAGACACGCGTAGTAATCTCCCGTATACGGACCACGGTTTAGAGTGAGGCGGGGTCTGGTGGGATGTACCTAGAGCGTTTCTACGACGAAGACCTGGCGCAGGCCAGCTACCTGATCGGTTCGGAAGCGGCGGGGCAAGCGATCGTTGTCGACCCGCGCCGCGACGTGCGCGTCTACCTGGACGCCGCTCGAGCCAAGAAGCTGGAGATCGTCGCGGTCACCGAGACCCACGTTCACGCCGACTACCTCTCGGGCTCGCGAGAGCTGGCCGCCGCCACGGGCGCGGACCTCTACCTGTCCGCGGAGGGCGGCCCGGACTGGCTCTACCGGTTCGACCACCGCCCGCTGCACCACGGCGACGTCATCGAGATCGGAGAGGTCCGTCTCGAGGCGCTCCACACGCCGGGCCACACACCCGAGCACCTGTCGTTCCTCGTCACGGACGGCGCTCGCGGCGACGAGCCTGGCTACCTGCTCTCGGGCGACTTCGTCTTCGTCGGCGACCTCGGCAGGCCCGACCTGCTGGACGAAGCCGCCGGCCAAGTGGACACGCGGTTCGAAGGCGCGCGCCAGACGCGCCGCAGCCTGCAGCAGCTGATCGAGAGGGTGAAGGACCACGTCACGATCTGGCCCGGCCACGGGGCTGGCAGCGCCTGCGGCAAGTCGCTGTCGGCCGTACCGAGCTCCACCGTGGGCTACGAGCGCCTTACGTCCTGGTGGGCCGGTCTACTGACCGACGAAGACGCGTTCGTGAACGAGCTGCTCTCCGGACAACCCGACGCGCCCACGTACTTCGGCCGCATGAAGCGCCTCAACCTCAGCGGGCCGCCGGTCCTCGGTGAGCGCGAACCCCTCGAACCTCTCGAAGCCTCGGAGGTCGCTGGCAAGGTGAACCGGGAGCTCGTCCTCCTCGATACCCGCCCTCTCGCCGAGCAGCGCGAGGGCTTCGTGCCGGGCGCACTGTCCGTCCCCGATGGCGGGTCGTTCGCCACCTACGCCGCGTACGCACTGGACCCGGAAGCCGACACGCGGCCCGTCGTCGTCATCGCTCGCGACCGGCAGCACGCCGAGAGGCTACGCGAGCGGCTCTCGTACGTGGGGATAGACGACGTCCTGGGCTACGTCTCGGACCTCAGCGGCCTCGACCTGCGGCCGGTGCCTCTGCAGCCGGCGGCGGAGGCGCGGAAGCGGAAAGACGTCGCGTTCCTCGACGTCCGCTCGGCGGACGAGCATGCCCGGGGGGCGGCGCCGGGCGCGCTGCGCATTCACGTCGGACAGGTCTTGAGGCGCATAGCCGAGGTGCCGAAGGGCCGCCCGCTCGTCGTCTACTGCGAGGGCGGCGGCCGCGCTGCGGTCGCCGCGAGCCTGCTGAGGAACCGCGGCTTCGCCGAGGTCATAGAGCTGACGGGCTCCCAGGGCGCCTGGACAGCGGAGGCGGAGACGGCAGCTTGACGTTCGACGAGATTGGCATCGACGAGCTCGAGACGTGGTTGACGTCAGGCGCCACGCTCGTGGACGTCAGGGAGCCATGGGAGTTCGCCTTCGGCCGCCTTCCCGGCGCGGTCAACGTGCCCATGAGCGAGCTCGCCAACAGACTGGCCGAGGTGCCGGACAACGTCGTGCTCGTGTGCGCGACAGGCGCGCGGTCCGGCAAGGTGGCCCATTACCTGATGGTGAACGGCTACACCAAGGTAGCGAACCTCATGCCGGGCACGCTCGGCTGGCGCGAGGCGGGTGGCGAACTGGAGTCCGGACCGCCCGAAGAAGAGAAGCGCGCGGACGCAGATCAGGGCTGATGCGGTGGAGGATCGCGAACGCTGCGGGCGCTTGCGGGCCCGCGCGCTCGTCCTTCTCTCGCTCCTACTGGTAGCGCAGCACGCCCTGGCCCAGGGCGCGTGGCCGGCGCGCGGCACCACCCGACTGGTCGTGTTCGGCGACTTCAACGGTCCTTATGGCTCCGTCACGTACCCCGCACCGGTGCCGCGCGTAGTCGACGCGATCGTGCGTGACTGGCGGCCGGACGCCGTCGTGTTCACGGGCGACGTCGTGGCAGGCCAGAGCAAGGGCCTCACACGCGAGGAGATCGACGCGATGTGGCGTGCGTTCGACGACGTCATCGCCTCGCCCCTGAGGCACGCTGGGATCCCGTACGCGCTGAGCGTCGGCAATCACGACGCCTCGAGCCTGCGATCCGGTTCCGGGTTCTCGTTCCCCGTCGACCGCGAGGCCGCACGGGACTACTGGTCGGATGCCGCCCACAGGACGGGGGTCCACACGCGGGCCGGTTCCGACCCGCCCTTCGACCACTCGTTCGTCCTAGGAGACGTGTTCGTAGCCATCGTCGACGCCTCCAGTGCGGCCGTCACGACCAACCAACGGGCGTGGCTGGCGGACGAACTGTCGAGCGACGCGGCGCGAGCCGCAACGACGCGCATCGTGTTCGGGCATCTCCCGTTGGTGCCCGTCGCCGTCGGTCGGGACTCGCCCGGCGAGTACGTGGCGCAGGGCGAGCAGCTCGCCGACCTGCTCGTCGAGCGCTGCGTCAGCGCGTACGTCAGCGGCCATCACGCCGCGTACTACCCGGGAGTGTGGCGGGGCCTCCAGATGCTCGCCGCCGGAGGCGTGGGCGCTCGGCGGCTGCTGGGGTCTGACGCGGAGCCGCGCTCGACGGTCACGGTCATAGACGTGTGGTCCGAGCACGGCAGCATCCGCTACACGACGTTCGATGCCGTGACCCTCGAGCCGGTGCCTGCCTCGCGACTACCCGAGGCGCTGCCGACGGGTGTCGTCCTCTCCCAGCGCGCAAGCGCGGGCGCGCCCGTGACCTGTGCCGGCATTGTCTCGAACTCGGCCCGCTAGGGGCCCGTGGTTCTCAGGGCCGCCAGCGACGCCCGCCTCACCTGTGCCGTCTTGCGCAGGTACGCGAGGATGAAAACGGCCGTCAGGAGCAGGACGATCGTGGCCGCCGGCGAGCTGTCGAGGAAGAAGCTCAGGTAGACGCCACCGAGCGTCGAGAACGCGCAGACCGCCACCGACACGACCATCATCCGAGGGAAGGTCCTCGTACTCAGGAACGCCACGGCGCCGGGCCCGATGAGAAGGGCGATGGCGAGGATCAGGCCGGTAGCGCTGAGCGTCGCCACGATCGTCAGCGACAGCAACGCCAGCAGGCCGTAGTGCAGCAGCGAGACCGGTAGCCCCACGGCCCGCGCTTGGGACGGGTCGAAGGCGTGCAGGAGCAGGTCCTTCCACTTGAGCAGCAGCACCGCCGTCACGAACGTAGCGATCGCGCCGGCGCTCCAGAGGTCTGCCGTGTTCACCCCGAGAACGTTGCCGAACAGGATGTGATCGAGGTGCACGTTGGTCCGAAGGGCGACGTACGTCACGATGCCCAGCCCGAACATGCCGGAGAAAACGACGCCCATCACGGTGTCCCTCTTCACTCTGCTGTTCTCTGCCAGGTAGCCCGTGGCGACCGCCGTGAACATACCTGCGGCGAACGCGCCGACTATCAGAGGGAACCCGAGGACGTAGGCCAGCACGATCCCGGGTAGCACGGCGTGGCTGACGGCGTCGCCCATGAGCGCCCATCCCTTGAGGACGAGGAAGCAGGAAAGGAGCGCGGTGGGCACGCACACGATGGCTGCGATGAGGAACGCCTTCTGCATGAACGCGAAGCGGAAGGGCATGAGCAGGTCTTCCATGCTCAGGCCGCTCCGGCTCTCAGGCCCGCTGCCGCCCTGCGGCGCGCGGCCAGCCGGCCGTGCTTGGGCGCGAAGAAGAACGTGATCACGAACAGGAGCGTCTGCAGGACCACGATGATGCCGCCCGTGGCGCCGTCGAGGAAGTAGCTGAGGTACGCACCCACGAAGCACGTGACGGTGCCAAGTACGACGGCCGTGAGGATCAGCCGCGGGAACCTATCGCAGAGCAGGTAGGCGGTGGCGCCCGGCGTCACGACGAGGGCGATGACCAAGAACGCGCCCACCGTCTGCATGGCCGCGACGACGGACGCGGAGAGCAGCGCGAAGAAGATCGTCTTGAGGAGGCCCGGCCGTAGGCCGACGGTGCGCGCGTGGTTCTCGTCGAAGAAGACGACCATGAGGTCCTTCCATTTCGCGAGTAGCACGGCGAGCGAGACGAAGCCGATGATGGCCAGCTGCACGGTGTCGCTGCTGCTGATGGCCAGGATGTTGCCCATCGTGATCGTCTGGATGGACACCGAGATGGGGTTGACCGAGGCCATGAAGATACCGAGGCCGAAGAACGAGGTGAAGACCATCCCGATGATCACGTCGACCTTGAGCCCCGATCTGTCGGACAGGAACAGCATCGCCGAGGCGGCCAAGCCGCCGGACAGGAAAGCTCCCAGCGCGAAGGGCACGCCCATGATGTAGGCGGCGGCCACGCCGGGCACCACCGAGTGCGAGAGCGCGTCGCCGATGAGCGACCAGCCCTTGAGCATGAGGTACGCCGAGAGGAAAGCGCACACCCCGCCCACTAGGGCCGATACCCACATCGCGTTGGTCATGTACCCGTAGCCGAACGGCTCGAGGAGGACGCTCAAGGCTCCCTCCCGTTGGCCGGACCGCCGGGCTGGCCGCCGTTGCCGTACTGCACGAACGGTCTCTCGTCGTCCGTGAGGATGGAGACCTTCCGCGCGTCGTCGTCCTCGTGCAGGTCGGGGCCACCAAGGGTGAAGTGCCTCAGCTTGCCGCCGAACGCCTTCTCCAGGTTGGCGCGCGTGAACGTGGTCTCGGTGGGTCCGTAAGCCAGCACCGTCCCCCTGACCAGGACGGTCCGGTCGCAGAACTCGGGCACCGTGCCCAGGTCGTGCGTGGAGACCAGTACGACCCGCCCTTCGTCGCGGAGCTCGCGGAGGAGGCCGATGATCTGCTCTTCGGTCCTGACGTCCACGCCGGTGAAGGGCTCGTCGAGCAGGATCACGCGACCGTCTTGCGCCAGCGCCCTGGCGAGGAACACCCTCCTCCGCTGACCACCGGAGAGCTCACCGATCTGGCGGCTGCGGTACTCGGTCATGCCGACGCGCTCCAACGCGGTGTCCACCGCGGCCCTGTCGGCGACCGCAGGCCGTCGCAGGAAACCCATGTGGCCGAAGCGCCCCATCATGACGACGTCTTCGACGAGCACCGGGAACGTCCAGTCGACCTCGTCGCTTTGCGGAACGTACGAGACGAGGTTCCGGCCCAGCGCCTCCTTGACGCTCAGGCCGAGGAGCCGTATCTCGCCGCTCGCCAGCGGGAGGAAGCCCATGATCGCCTTGAAGAGGGTCGACTTCCCGGCGCCGTTGACGCCCACCAGTCCCGTAACGGTGCCGCGAGGCACGGAGAAGGTGGCGTCACGCAGTGCCGTGTGGCCGTTGCGGTAGGTGACCGTGACGCCGCGGGCGTCGATCCCGCTGTCTTCGCCCTCGCGTCGCGGCTCCGCGTCGACCCTGGCGTCGGTCATCTGAGCCCTGCCTCGAGGCCGTCCGCGATCGTCTGCGACGTCACCCTCAGCAGGTCGAGGTAGGTGGGCACAGGACCGTTGGGCTCGGACAGGCTGTCGACGTACAGGACGCCACCGTAGTGGGCGCCGGTTTCTCGCGCCACCTGCTGCGCCGGTGCCGTGTTGACCGTGCTCTCGCAGAAGACGACCGGTATGTCGTGCTCGCGCACGCCGTCGATCACGGACCGCACCTGCTGAGGCGTGCCCACCTGGTCAGCGTTCATGGGCCATAGGTAGAGCTCGTGCATGCCGAAGTCGCGGGCGAGGTAGCTGAAGGCGCCCTCGCAGGTAACGAGCCACCTGTGTTCCTCCGGGATCCGGGAGATGCGCTCCCGGAGGGGCTCGATCGTGGCGCGCAGCTGCTCCTTGTACGCCTCTGCGTTCTGGATGTAGGTCTCGGCGTTGGCTGGGTCGTGCTCTCCCAGCGCGGCCGCGATGTTGTCGATGTAGACGAGCGCGTTGTCCGGCCCCATCCAGGCGTGCGGGTTGGGCAGTCCCTGGTACGCGCCCGAGGCTACGGGGATGGGGTTGATGCCGTCCGAGATGGTGAACGACGGCACGTCACCAAGGTTCGTGAGGAACTGCTCGAACCACAGCTCGAGGTTCAGGCCGTTCCACAAGATCAGGTCGGCGTCCTGAGCGCGGATGAGGTCGCCCGGCGTCGGCTGGTAGCCGTGGATCTCGGCGCCCGGCTTGGTGATGGATACGACATCGGCGACGTCGCCGGCGACGTTCTGCGCGATGTCTGCGATGACCGTGAACGTCGTCACGACCTTCAGCCTGTCGCCCTGCGCGGAGGCGAGGCCGGTAGCCAGAACGAGGAGAGCGGCTAGCGTGCGCAGGAGCTTGGTCGACATCTCTTACCTATCCTCTCGGGCGCGGATGAGGTTGCTGCCTCTACCGGCCCTACTTGCGAATCATTCGCAATAGCGCAGATGTTACGCGATGCGGGTGTTTAATGCAAGTGCAACGCGTTAGCATTTAGGCATGGACGGAGGCGACGGGTCCACGCTCACCGAGCGCTTCAGGCGCGCGGGGCTGCGCGTCACCGGTCCACGGCAGGTGATCCTCCGGGTGCTCGAGGAGTCGGATGACCACCCCGACGTCGAGGAGCTGCATAGACGCGTCAGCGCGGTCGACCCTCGCGTGAACATCGCCACCGTCTACCGGACCGTCAAGAAGTTGGTAGAGCACGACCTCATCGAGCGCCACAGCTTCGATGCCGGCAGGGCCCGCTATGAGGCAGCGCCCACGGAGCATCACGACCACTTCATCGACGTCGACACGGGCGAGGTCTTCGAGTTCCGCTCGGACGAGATCGAGCGCATGCAGCAGGAGCTGGCGCGTGCCCACGGCTTCGAGATCGTCAGCCACCGGCTCGACGTCTACGTGCGGCGGGTGAACCGGCGCAAGCGCAAGGCGCGCAAGGCCGACTAGCCGCTCTACTGCCCCCGCATGCGCGGGTCAAGCGCGTCGCGCAGGATGTCGCCCATGAAGTTGAACGCCAACACGACCATGGCGATAGCGATGCCGGGGAAGACGCTCATCCACCATGCCGTCGTCAGGTAGGACTGGCCGTCGGCGATCATCTGCCCCCACGACGGCGTCGGCGGTTGTACGCCGAGGCCCAGGAACGAGAGCGTCGACTCGCCGATGATGGCCCC